>NZ_DBMCYK010000036.1:0-2086 GCF_056978975.1 Candidatus Limimorpha avicola | reverse complement strand
GACAGACAGGTGGAAGCCTTTGTCCTCGGATAGGAGGTTTTTATGTGTAAGCGTGGAGATATTTATTATGTGGATTTTGGAGAAAAAGATGGAAGCAAGCAGGGCGGTGTCCGTCCGGCGCTGGTGGTAAGCAACAATAAGGCGAATAAGCATTCCCCAGTGGTCACGGTCGTTCCGCTGTCTGCCAGGGTGTGGAAAAAGAAGTATCTTCCGACCCATGTGCAGATTCCCAAAGGCAGCGGTCTGAACAAGCCGAGCATGGCACTGGCAGAACAGGTGGAGACCCTTGATAAAACAAGACTTGGAGAAAGAATCGGGGAAGTGCTGGATGACATGGTCATGGAACAGATCACGGTGGCACTCCAGATACAGATAGGTGCATATGCAGAGTACAATTAAGGCAGTCAGACGGCTGTCTTTTTTGTTTGGGTTATGGTAAAATCTTAATATGTTTGGGACTTGGGAAGGAAGTGATGTTCTATGTCATATGAAGAAGATTACAGAAAACCATATAGTGCAAAATGTGCTTGTGGAAAAGGCTATTTGCAATTTTACAGAATATATTTGTCAAATGACTGGGGACAGGAAAAAGAGAATGATACGGCAGTTGAGATTTTCTGCGACAGTTGTAAGGAGAAGTATCATTACGAAAGAAATTATGGCAATGATTATTTAGTTCCGAATGGGTTAGCGTTTCCAAAACAAAGACCCGAATTGGACAGAAAATATTCGTATGATGATAAAGAAAAACTTGTAAAAAAATATGGCAGAGAAAAAATAGCTGCTATGGTGGCAGATATGACTGCACCAAAACATAGATTTATAAAGAATCTGGAAAACGAAGATGCCATTAGTTTTGCAAATTCGTGGGCACAGTGGTACAGAAAGAAGTCACTGGCACCGATGGTGTCATATTTACAAAAAATATTGGATGAATATGATGATATAGAAAAGAGTATTGCAGCTAAACAACCATATAATAAAAAATATGAACAGGAATGCAGTATCTTTTCAAGGAAGATAATGGAAACAGAGAAAAAGAGCTGTCGGCTATCATTCCAATATGATAAGGAACGAGATGAAGCTGAACAAGAGCGAAGGAGAAAAGAGCAGGAACAATATGAAGAAAAGCACAGATATGATGATTTTGAGGCAGTAGTTCACTATGATTCTTCGTATAAAAGAGATTTTTCGAATCAGTATTGGGACAGCTATTTTATAAAAGAGTGTATAGATCCACAGCATTTATCATTGGATAAATCGGGGGATGGAAAACCTATAATAACAATTGCAAAGAAATATGCATGTGTTTGTCAAATCTGTGGAAAAGAAGAGGACATACTTTCATCTAACATGAAAATCCTTTATGATGAGGACAGAGGTTATTATTTGGATAAATGCTGTAGTTGTCATGAGGTATCATCTTTTGAAGCAAAAACAATGGATATATTGGATCAGCTAGGGATTACTTATATCAGGGAAAAATCTTTTGATGGCTTAGTAGGTGATTCGGGCAGAGGGCTTCGTTTTGATTTTGTATTATCTAAATCTGCTGATAAAGATGGAAAACCAATCATTGATCTGGCTATAGAACTACAGGGACCGCATCATTATAAAAAAGGTTATTATGATGAATTTGGAACTTATGTGGCAGAGGATAACAGTATTGCATCAGATAGATTTAATCGGCAGATAAAGTATGATGAGAGAAAAAGACAATATTGCGAGCAGAACGGTATCAGTTTAGAGTGCATCAAGTATACGGCATCAAATGATCAGGAACGTTTAGAAAAAGCAATCAGAAAAATACTTAAGGAGCATGGTTATAAATACTTTGTGGAAAGCGAGAAACATGATGATTGGATGGTGTACTAGAGGTTCACTAAAGGTGTACTAAGGGTGTACTGACTTTTTAATTTACATCTGCTATGATTAAGATGGCAAAAAAGAAAGGGAGCGGAAACGCTCCTTTTTATGTTGCCATAAGGCGGTGTCTTTCCAATCCTTTCACACCGCCCGTGTACATAGAAGGGAGGAATGGCGGATGCCGATGAAACCAAAGAAGCCGTGCAGACACCCCGGATGT
>NZ_DBMCYK010000035.1:0-2287 GCF_056978975.1 Candidatus Limimorpha avicola | reverse complement strand
GAGATATATGCCGATGAAGAACAGATAGCAGTAATAACGGACCCTCATTTTCTGGAATATGAGGACTATCGTTTTGTGAGAGGAGAAGTAAACTATTGTGTAGAGGCGGTATATACGACAGGCAATGCGGAAGCCGTATGCGGAAGCATAGAGATATTGACAACGGAAGAAGGAGATGCAGAGGGAGGAGAGATAAGGATATATCCGAATCCTGCAAGAGAATCGTTCAAGATAAGATATGAAAAAGGGGACAGCGAAGAAAAGCCGGAGATAAGGATAACAGACATGATGGGAAGAACGATAAAGAGAGTAGAGATGGAAGTAGATGGGGAAATGATGATAGGGACGGAAGACATGCCGAGTGGAATGTATTTTTATACGATAAGCATAGGAGAAAAGAGTCGAAGCGGGAAATTGATAATCAGCAGGTAATATATAAAAAGTGTCATAAATATTAAAAATAAAAAAGTATGATTATGGGAAAAGAAATGAAAAGGATAGGTTTGTTATTGTTGATAATGGCAATGACAGCAACTTCGGGTTTGCAGGCACAGATAACAAAACAGGAAGCGAAAAACATAATTGCAGAAATGGTTTCTGACAGAATTGATAGTGTAAACGTCTATATGGAGCCGTATCTGCAAACAGACAGTTATTATAATTTAAGTCTTTATGATTCTATTGCTGTGACGTATAATAGTTACTGGATGTTTTTTATAGATGAAGAGCCGCAGTATTTGTGGGGACATAGATGTACTTACGTTTTTATAGATGAAAACAACGGTTCGTATATATCTGTAGAAAAACAGTTGCCTCCCTACCAATATGGTTTATTTTTGGAGGATGTATATATTTCTTTCGACTATGAATTGTCGTCAGTTCTTGATATAACAAGTAATACTGACAGTCTGTATGTTCCGACACCGAATGCAGATGTGAATGACGGAAAATATGCCGTGCTGTTTTGTGGAGGAGATCATCATGATTTAACTCCTATGTGGAATGCATTAAGCCATTCATATTGTAGTCTGATAGAAAACGGATATATGAAGGAAAATATTTATGTGTTATCTTGCGATGGCAGTACGGGTTCAGGTTCAAATCTTAAAATGGACCTTGACAATGATTCTGTTCCTGACATTCTGCCAATAGTCTGCAATAGCAGTAATTTGGATTCAATATTCAATCATTTGTCGTTGATAATTACCGAGAGTGACATATTATATGTTTTTGTTACAACTCATGGTAATAATAATACATTCCCATCATATTCTAACGATGTTAGTTTTGTACTGTGGAATGACGAATTGCTCGATGATGATTTTGCTTCCATGTTGGAAAGAATCAACTGTTCACAGATGATAATAAATTTATATAGTTGTTTTGCAGGCGGATTTGTTCAGGAACTGTTGGATATGAATAATAATTCCAGAAAAACCATTCTTACATGTATCGATGGTTTGAGACCTTATTTTAGAGATTATCTTTTATTAAAAATGGATGTATATAACTATTTTGCGTGTTCGGCGTTACGAGGCGGATATCCTGCATTAAATGAGCCATGGTATTCACCTTATAGTATTGGGAATAATCCGGACTTCTATTCATTGTTTGGAAAACCGGAGATAAATTTTGATCTGCAGGAAAACGGCGGCAATAATAATGGATTACATGAAATAAATGAAGTTATTGAGTTTGTATCTGAATATGATTTTCAATTTAATAATTGGGGCTATAAAATTTACGATTGCGGGTTCAAGGATGATTTGTTAAGTCTGAGGGGCATTACAGGAAAAGTCGTCACTACAGATACCGTTCAAGGCAATTATCATATAGAGGATGTTTTATCTGTTGAACAGAATACTGATTTATATGTGAACAATGCAAATCTTTATTTGTATGATGCAGAAATACATATAGATACTCTGTCAGGTCTTCATTTTGAGAACAATGTGTCAATAATAGCAAAAAACGATACATGCAGGCTCATTATAGATGGAGGAATGACGTTTGGCAAGAAAGTAAAATTTGTGGCAGAAGAAGGTGCAGAAATGGAAATAATTGTCAATACAGACAATTTTAGTTTCAACAATGTGACTTTCAACAATTGTATACTTACCTTGAAAAATAACAATATAAGTTTTTACAATTGTGATTTTATAGATACTCCAATCGCTTTTGAATCGTATTCTGAAAGAGTCGATTCTTCTTCCATTGTAATTTCCAACTGTAATTTCAATGTTAATAATGACACGATGAATTATGCAATAAATATTCATAATGTTCA
>NZ_DBMCYK010000034.1:0-2519 GCF_056978975.1 Candidatus Limimorpha avicola | reverse complement strand
AATGACCCTTCTGAGTTGCTTGCCATCCTCCTCCTCCCTTTCCGCTACGCTCCAAGGACGGAGGAGGATGGTTGCACTTCTATCTTGAATCTATATTTTTTACATTAAGTCGAATGATGTATGTTGTCATGTTTTATAGAAAGGCTTTTGTTCCGAGAATGAGAAAAAATAAAAAAGAGAAAAAACTGATTTGACCAAAAACCTCAATTTTTTTATTAAAAATTATGTTATGCGGCAAAAATCATTTGGATTCGAGAAATGTCGAACCGTATGTGAATTCAAGGTCGATGTAATTTATATTTTGCTCGACAGTTCCATGGTTTTGTGCAGACAAACGATAAAAACTGTATGTGCAATGTCTGTTTTATTAGTTGAATAATTCGGTAAGAATCTAAACTGCCATGTGTTCAGTGTTTTTGTGTTGTTGATTATTCCGATTTAAAAAACAAGTAAGAAGCTATTTAGATCCATATATGACAAATTTGGTGCTTGTTGCCGTTTTATCAGAAAGAACAGCTCTGACGATATAAATACCGTTTGTAAAACCGGACAAGTCGGCTTCAAAACTGTCGGAAGCCATGTTGACTTTTCTGTAAAGAGTCCTTCCCAAAACATCTATTACTTCAATGTTGTTGATTTCCATATCAGATTTTACTTTTAGTGTACCGGTGCCATTGTTGTAAAAGGCATTTACTGAAGTAGATGGAGCATCAATTTCGTTTATGCCGATAAAACTATTTTGCCCGAATTTTAGCGGATAATTTGGAATTGTACAGAAAGCCATTTCATCAACAATCATACAGTTACGAAAATTTATAAAATCATCAGTAAAAGAGCCTACATACAAAACAAGCCATCCATAATAAAGATTATTGTTTATTTGATGTTTAACACCAAGATGTATCGTGTCCAATAAATTGGGGACGATTACATTTGACATAAAATTAAGATCACGACTGTTGATTTGATTATTGGGTATGGTGTCGTTTATTACAAAACCACATCTCCATTCGTTGTAATTATACATGTCGGCAACAGGACAATAATATAATTTATAACAAACATCATAATAAAACTTCATATCTTTTATGCCGTCTTCATTGAAGTCAAGACAAAGTGTGTCAGAGTCGCCAAACTGAGGACCACTTGGAGTTGTAATAGAATTCAGTATAATGGAAAGATCCGGTTTAAAGTCTGTGTAAATAATTTCTCCATTGTTTTGAGCAAAGATGCAATAAGAGAACATAATCGTTAATAATAATAATAGTAATTTTTTCATAATGTTAGATTTTAATTGTTATTCTCAGGACAAGGATGAACAATAAGTTCCATTTCAGTCCCTGTAGTTAATTCAAAGTTTTTGGTTATTTCAATAAAATCAGTTGCGCGTAATACCATTTTATCATTATTTGACATAAAGATATTTTCTGTATTTGAACCTATACTAATAGAATGTTTAACTCCATAATCATAATTTTGTAGATCATAAGTATTTTGTATGAGAACATCTGTTTCGCAGTCACAATCTAATTTATATACTTTAATATAATCAATAAACATTGTGTCTGTAATAAAATTAGGTATAGGATGTCCATTTTCTAGAATATAGTTATCCAAAGCATAATTAGTTTTTAAAAACATTTCTCTGTGTGGGACAGTTTCTCCATAATGATGGTTTATTGCATTCCCGTTAAAATACCAAACAACACGATTTGGCGACCATTCGCAGGCAAAGATGTTCCAATGTGTTAAATCAGGTTCGTTATCAGGAATAATCGGATAATTTCTTGCATAAGATTGGTAGTAATAAATACTTGTATCACAAAAATATATTCCTGTTGTAAAACGACGTGGAGAGCCTAATGTGACAGCATTGGGATTATATTGAAAATTTATAAAATTCCATGAATATTCAAAAATATCAATTTCTTCATAATGAGGATCTGTTGTGTTATCTCCTCCCCATAGCCAAAAGGCTGGGAATGCACCTCTGTGAACGGGAAGTTTGCATTTTATTTCGAAGTATCCATATAAAAAACGCTCTTTAAAAACATCTATTTCTCCAGAATAATAAAACAACTCATCGTGAGTTGAATCACAAGAATAGCCAGGAGGAATAAGATAGTCACCACATTGCAAAGTTGAGTTTCCAACTTTTTTTGATACCAATTTCATTAGATTATTTGTATCATCGAAGATACAATTTTCTTTCTGATAAACTTGATGTTCATTTTTTCCGTGAGTCACTCCAGCTTCAGTAGAATATGCTCTCCATAAGTTCCTATTATCAATGAAATTATTACTCCAAGTTCTACCATCTACAGAAAAATCATCGATAAAAAACAATGTATCTGTTTCCCAATTATTATCGCCAATAATTTGACTCATTAAATTTATATTGGACAATAACAAGATGATGCAACAGAGATAAAAAACTTTTTTCATGATGCAATTACTTATAAGGTTTTAATAATCCGTGTTCTTCAAGAGTTTTTCTTAGCAACTCTATTTCTTTTTGT
>NZ_DBMCYK010000033.1:0-4253 GCF_056978975.1 Candidatus Limimorpha avicola | reverse complement strand
TGACTACTCAGGAAAAATATTTCTACCCTCGCCCCACCTGTATTTTCAGAATTTGAAAGTTTAATACCTCCACCATATTTTTCAGCCACAGTTTTTGCAAAAAATAGTCCCATCCCATAATGGGCTTCGCCATTTCTACTTGTGTCATCCATAAAAAACTGCTCTGTGCCATGCAATAATGCTTCTTTTGTAAATCCTGATCCGCTATCCTCCACAATGAATGTCAGCCGGCCATCCTGCTCCTTTGCGTCAATATAAATGATTCCATTTTCTTTTGTATGCTCCACTGCATTCTGAATCACATTCATTACGGCCCGGAACATTGGATCATAAGCAATCGTTACCTTTTTATCACTTTGTTCCGCCTTCCAATCTATCTTCTGGTGATAGATTTCTACCAGTCCGAGTGCCTGTTCCTTTATATCTGCGAAAAAATCTTCTAACCTCACCGTTGTATAGGTAACATCACTGCAATTCCATGATTTTGTGACATCTATCAACTGTTTTACATAACTTTGTATCTGTGTTGTGCCGTTCAAAACATAAGTGATATTTTTCTTCTGTTCTGTGGTCAGTTCAGTCTCTGAAAGTAGTTCTGCATTTCCCCGTACAATCGTAAGAGGTGTTTTAATATCATGCGCCAAAGCAGACATCTGCTGTTTCTTTTCCTGCTCTGTTTTCCACTGCTTTTCTAAAGATTCTCGCAATGCATCTCGCATATCATCGATTGCCGATAAACAGTCATCAAACTCTTTGATACCGGAACAGGATGTCTCATATTCCAGATTTTGATCCTTTATTTGTCCGATTGCGTCTAATACAGGCTGCATCTGCTTTTTGATTCTTTTTCCAAAACGTATGGACGGAATGATGATAATCGCTACCGCTCCAATCACAGACATAATACTCATCACATTCTGTGGTCCTATAAAATGCTCCCTCAAAAAAGCTGAATGATATTGAGGTGTCAGGCGATATTGCAATACAACATATTCATTTTCCCTTACAATTACTTTATAAAAATATTTCCCGGATGCGTTTCCGTACTTTGCAACATTCCATGCTATCTGTTCGTATTGTTCTGACAGATCTCCACCTATTTTCTCTCCATTCTCTGAAAAGATTACATAATCACAAAGTGCAGGAATCATCTCAGCAGTTACTTTATCCGCACGTAAAATCGTATCATATGCTTCATTAATCTTTTGCTCTGCATAATTCGCCGGATAGATACAGCCCACACTAATCAAAAGGTACAGCAGCAGCCAAGCAACAATCACCAAACCAACTAATGATCCAAGCATGACCAGTACATATCTCATAAAAATCCAGCTGAGTGCATTGCTTCTCTTTACTCTTCCCATTTATATCCAATCCCCCAGACTGTTTTTATCGGTGTATAATCATAATCCGCAAATTTTGCTCTTATATTTTTGATATGCGTGATTATAGTACTGTCATTACTCTCATTGTCAAAGCCAAAGACCGCTTCCAATATCTGTTCCTTCGAGAAAACCTGTCCTCTGTTTTTAGCCAGAAATTCACAGATTTCGTACTCCGCTTTCGTAAGAGGAAGTTCCTTATCATCAACCAATAGTTTCTTTTGAGATATTTGAATACAGACCCTCCCCAAAACCATCCGGACAGAATGTTCCCTGTGCTCTCTTCTAAGATGTGCATTGATCCTTGCCCGAAGTTCCATCACTCCAAATGGCTTTGAAATATAATCATCTGCTCCTAAAGAAAGTCCGTTTACCAGACTGTTTTCCTCCGTTTTTGCCGTAAGAAACAAAATCGGACAATCCACAAGTGCCCTGATTCTTTTGCATAATTCGAAGCCATCAATTCCAGGCATCATAATGTCCAGTAAAATCAGGTCATAACGATGTAATTCTTCCATATTAATTTTTAGTGGATTACTTACTTTGGTAACCAGATGTCCATCCTTATTCAAAATGCTTTCTATCATTTCCAGAATTGCCGGTTCATCATCAACTGCCAGTATTTTTGCCATAGTTTCCCTCGATTCTATTCCGATATTCTGTTTCCTTCCCAGTGGTTTACCCACCAAAAATAGTATACCATACTAATCCCTGTAAATATTAAGCAACCTGGTATGAATGACAACCATTCACCTACACTAGTTTCTCCCAATACAGATTGCAGATAAGTATATGGTACTCTACCCGTCCAGCAGACAAATACATATTTCCACACATAATCTCCAAGTCCGGTAAGCATCAATGCACTAATTAGTCCTGATATAATCCCTGCTCCAATGGATACCCCTTTTCCAAACTGAAAAGCCAGAATCAGCTGCCACAGATAAAGTGGAACACTGCTTCCCCACAGCAGCAATGCTGCAAATATACATCCTTTCATGATTTCGATATCGCTTGATGCGATTCTTCCAAATCCAATTCCGAATATGATTGCTGTCAATAGGATAGAGCACAGACACAAAACCAGTAGCATCAACAGTTTCGATAAAAATGCTGCAGGTTTATCCGGTAAAGACAACAGATTTTGAAAATCACCTGCATTTTGTTCCTGTTCCATCACACTTGCTGTAAAAATTCCAATAAGTACCGGAAGTCCTGCTCCTATTGCCTGATAAAATGCAATCACTTTCATATTTTCATTCCATGGTGAAAAAAAGTAATATATTAAAAATATAACGCTGGTTATAATCGGAATCAGTAAGTGTGCCAGAATCACAGATGTTCCTTTCATCTTTCGCAAGTCTGCATTAAGAGATCTTCCAATCATCTTATTTCACCTCTCTTCTCTCAAACCATTTCAAAAACAGAACCGTTACAAAAACAAACCAGATGATTGAGAGACACATTCCCGGAACAATGACTCCCGTATCCAAAAGAGGATTCCCTGCTTCTGCGGCAAGTCCATTTGGTAAAACATGAAGCAACGGGCACATCATTCGCATAGGGATTGCAGAAACAAGTACATACCAGATTCTGGTTTGTGATATTACCACACCGCTGACGGTAATAAATAGGCAGACGAACAGGTTTACAATCATTCCAAATCGTTCACTTAAAAATAAAGCTACCGGAATCTCCCATAACTCAGAAACCGTCAGAAACAATACTGCAATCAACGCTCCTCCAACTGGAACATGTGTCGTTAGAAGAAAGCCTCCAAGCGTTGCTCCTGCAAACACAATCACATTAGAAAACAAAATCATGTACCCAATATAAATAATTTTCCCCAGCAACAATTTTCTTCTGTCTGTGGGAATAGTCATTAAATGATAGTATTTTATCTTTTTCTCCTGCGCCACAGAAAGATAACAAAATAGAGCAATCATCCCCGGCAGCAAAAGTGTATACCACCAGTTCCAAACACTTTCTGCATAAGCATTTGTCATCCCAAGAGTAAATATAAATGCCATGACAAATGTAAGAAGAGGAAATCCCCAGATAAACTTTTTTCGCATGGTTCTTTTGGCTTTTTGATGTTCTGCTTTTATAATATTAACCATGGATTTCACCTGCTTTCTGGTTTTTTCTTACCACATTCATAAACAAATCTTCAAGATTATCTCCCTGCTTTAATGCTCCTTCGTATCCTAAGATTCCACCTGAAATAATCCCGACTTTATCTGCAAGTAACTGTACCTCTGAGAGAATATGACTGGAGAGAATTACAGTGATTCCCTGTTCCGGAAAAGACCGGATCAGCTCTCGTAATTCCTCGATGCCTATTGGATCTAATCCATTCGTAGGTTCATCCAATATCAAAAGTTCCGGTTCTCCAAGCAATGCCATTGCAATGCCTAGTCTTTGCTTCATCCCCAAAGAAAACTGTCCTGCTTTCTTCTTTCCGGTGTTTGTAAGTGATACAATCTGCAAGACCTCATCAATTCTGTTTTCATCTGTACCAAGCAATAATTGTCTTACCTTCAAATTCTCTCTGGCGGAAAGATTTTCATAAATAGGCGGATTTTCAATTAACGCTCCTATTTTTGATAAATCTTTCCTATCCAAAAGTTTTCCATCAAAGTAAATCTTTCCTGCAGTTGGTTTCATCATACCGGTCAGCATTTTCAATGTGGTAGATTTACCAGCGCCATTCGGTCCAAGCAGTCCATAAATCTGTCCCTTTTCGATATTAAGTGAAACATTATTTACCGCTTTCTGTTTTCTAAAATATTTACATAGATTTTGTGTCTGTAACATCATTTCCATCTTTACTATCCTTCCTTCTATATTTCATTTCTTACTGAAATATAA
>NZ_DBMCYK010000032.1:0-5780 GCF_056978975.1 Candidatus Limimorpha avicola | reverse complement strand
AGTATCACCATTATGGTAATCATATCCCAACAGTATTTCTTATATAGCCCTGCAATCTTTATTTCGATGAATGCCAAAAGTATTCCCACACCCACCAGACATCCACCGCAAATCAATATTCTTATCAGCCAGTTTATAATTCCAGCAACGACAGGATTGGATATTCCATCACTAATCTGTGCCACGTTCTTTCCTGCCAGTACAACCCAGCCAGCAATGGTCTGTGTGAAAGTTGCGATTGTATCAAAGAATACCACGCAATCAGAAATAAATATTTTTGACCGTATCATCTGAAAAAGAGTAGTTGATACGGAATACCATATCAGCAGAAACATCAATGCTTCATAAGGACAGTGGGATGCTGTGATGAAAGTGAGAGAGATCGCTTACCTGTCAGACAATTTATCTTACTATATTTTTTGCACGATAAATTTACTGATTTAATATCTCTGCAATCGTGTTTGGTGCATATTTATTGAGTTCATGTCCTGCATTTGGAACGATGTGCAAAGTAGCTTGGGGTAGCAATTCTTTTAACCTTTTAGAAGCCTTTAGATTGGCAGTATCCTTTTTGCCACACAAAATTGTTACTGGACAACGAATATTATTTAATTGCAAAGTAAAATCCAATGACCGCATAGAGTGAGCCAATTTTATGGTGCTGCTTTTTGATAGTCCCATACTTTCAAAAACCTTGTTTGGCATACAACGGAAGATAAGATTTTGAAAATCTATCAGTAAACTTGGAACTTTATATTGTGCGCCAATCAAAACCAGCGAATCCACTTTTTCCTCATGTCGAATAGCAAAATCAATCGCAAGAAGCGCACCTAACGAAAGACCGCAGATACGAAGCGGCTCTTTTACTTCTGAATACCGCTGTTCTAAATCACCCAAAATCTGCGAATAGGATATTTCATCTTCTGTTGAAGAAAAAAGTTCTGGGCAATCGACATCAGAAATTGATAGTTGTTGGACTACTTCTTTCCAGTCCTGCAAGCAACGATTCCGAGGCTGCCCAGCCTATTCTTCCATTATTGACCGTCCATGTATATTTACCGCCACTTGATGTTGTCCATGCATAATAACTTTTATTACTTAGTACCAGAGAATTATTCGCAGCACAAATGCCTGACATGGTGCTTGTATTCATTTTCGGTACTGCATAATTAGGTACTACCTGTCTGCTCCCATTAAGGTCAAAGGAAATAACCCCGTACTCCTTAAAATCAGAATTATATCCACAGGAAACATTCTCCCCAAAATTGATTGCATCCAAAATAGCACTTGAATTATTATAGTTTGCAAAATAATAAGCTAATTCACTGTTAGAAATATTCGCATTTTTATCTATCAGTGCAGCTATGGATTGCTTTGAAAAGCCTCGTGCAGCATCAGAAATACTTAAACTGTCCTGTTTTTTATTATTTCCTGCTCCAAGCAACATCTGTATTGCTTTTTGGTGTATTCCTGCCTCTGCCTGCTTTGAATATGTCAACAGCTGGTTTACTGTGTTTACATCTGTTACTGTCTTCATAATTATTCTCCAAACCCTTTTTCAACATTAAACGCCAAACATATGCTGCAATTTGTCCATCCCTTTACATACCACCTGATTCCAACATATACCAGTTGCACGAATAATAAGAGAAATAGCAGATTGATTGGCAATTTGAAAGTGGTACAGATACAAAGGAATGGATTCCTTATTGTAAGAAACCATTTGATGGTGCTGAATCTGTCATCAGATATCTTGGAAAATATACACACCGGATTGCTATCAGTAACTACCGAATCAAAGGTATGACGGAATCTACAGTTACATTTTCTGTTAAGGATTACAAAAAGCAAGGGCAATGGAAAGAGAGCACCCTCTCCGGCGAGGAATTTATCCGTCGATTTTTAATGCATGTTCCTCCAAAACGTTTTGTACGTATTAGGCACTATGGGCTTCTTTCATCAAGAAATAAAAATACAAAGATTACCATATGCAGAAACATCCTTGGCTGTCAAAAATACATTTCCAGGCTGAAAGATATAGATACACCTGCCATGCCATGCACCACCCGAAAGAGTAAGTGTCTGTGACCAGCTCAAACGGTTGCAGGCAGAGGGCAAGCAGAAACCGAAGCACCGATCCCACGACAGAGAAAGATAGTTTTAACATCGAAAACAACACCGCAGGGCAGTATCTCTGCCTTGTGGGATTACATACATTTTAAGACAGAGAAACACCCTGCAAGATTTTGAAGTCTTGCAGGGTGTAGATGGTTTATTCAGGAATTAATACATCTCCGTTGGAGATAGTTGCTTTGGATGCCGAAATTGCGCTTGTAATGGTATTATCATTGGTCTCATCAATTTCGCCTTCATAGGAAATCTGTACTGTATCGCCAACCTTGACAATTCCATAATCTACATAACGGGAGATTCGAAGGTCATTTAGTAGAACTTTGTAGGTGATACCGTCTGCCGGATTCTTGCACAGAATAGAATCATCCACAAGGATATATTCTTCTGTGATCTCAACGATTGTACCGGCAACCGAGTTCCTATACGCTTCATATTCTGTTTCGATGGATTTTTCTTTTGCATACTTGATAATCTTTCCGGCTGCTTCCTCTCCGATGTTAAATAAATACTGCCAGTCAAATGCGTTAGTCCACAGATAGCCGTCCTCCGTCACATAAAGAGCTGCCTTGTAGGCGCCAAGAGAATCGGAGGTAATCGTAAAGCTCAGATAATCTCTGTCACCGACCATCCACGATTCATCCTCAACGAAAACAGCACTTTTACAATCTGTAAGAACTTCCCATATATAATCGTCATTGTTTAACACGAAATGATTGCTGTTTGGGTTGTCTTCTTTTTCGGAAAAGCGGCTCAGTTCCACAACCTTGGATAGATTTACCGTTTCCATAAGCTCACCAAGCGTGCTCGGAGGAGAGTATTCGCTGCTCTTAAAAACGTAATAACTGTCTTCCATCTTCACGGCTACAAACTGACTTTGAGCGATATTCTGTAGCTTGTATACTTCAAACTCGGCAGTATATTTCTTTCCATCATTGATTTCATCATAACCGACAAAAGTGTAGTTTCCAATGCTCTCGCTAACCAATGCTTCTGATACCGCACGGCCTTTTCCATAATACTCAATGCCGTCAATTTCGACACTCGCATATTTCTCGTATCTCTAACATATTTCTCTTGACTGCTGAGAAACTTACTGATCAGCTTGCCTACATCCTCGTCGCTCACATTGGGAGCATACCGGTCATCCGGCAATACCGCCGCAAGCTCATCCAAGGATAAAATTACCTCTGCCGACCGTTTCTCTCGCTTCATAAATTCTAACCGCTTAAGCGACAAATTTCTTGCGACCTTACAGACAAAAGACATAAAATTATTTGGTCTTGTAGGCGGAATGGCGTTCCATACCCCCACATAAGTATCGTTGACACATTCCTTGGAATCCTCGTGGTTATTCAGAATGTTGTAGGCGATACTGTGGCAGAGTTTGCCGTACTTTGTATCCGTCTCCGTAATTGCCTGTTCGTTTCTATCAAAGTAGAGTTCTATGATTCTCAGATCATCCATGTTGTTCACCTCCTTCGTTTGACCTAAAAGCGCTTTCACCTATTAAGTACGTTTTTTGGGGCGTTGGTCTTAAAAAAACAACTCTTTTAGAATTATACCATAAATCTTGATTTCTCGACCATATATATAAACAGCGGCAAGGTTCACTCCCTGCCGCCTGGTATCTTATGCGTAAATTAGTTCTGCATTGACAACTTCCCCAACCGCATTTCGGATATTGTTCATTCTCTGTACCCATTCAAGCGGTTTATCGGCTTTTAACTGTTCTGTAACACCTTGCCTGTCGGCGTATTCCTTTACCAGCCGAAAGAACATATCCTTTGCCTGTTTGTCTATCTCAGCAAGGTATTCGTTCAGCCTTCCGTTTGTGAGCAAATTGGTATATGTAAGCCTGTGATACTCTTTCAGATAGTGCAAATGCCGCTGTCCCCAAATGCCGATTGGCTGTTCTTCTTCGGCGGGTAAGGTAAGACAGGGAATGTAATAGTCCCCGATCAGCTCATACCAAAGTCCATTGCTACCATCAAAAACATACTTATCCATTAAGAAATCCTCCATTGTTTTTGCCATTATAAGGTGCGAGAGCAAGGGTAAACTTGTGTGAAATCGTATAAAGGAATAAGGTGAGCAGATTGCGAAAAATCCTTTAGTTTCAAGGCTTTTGGAGGATTTTAATATCACCCTATAACGGGTGGTAACAGCCTAAGATTTTGACGGTTTCAAATTCCAATTTATCTTTTTCTTTCTGAAAATGGGCAATTCCGATTGGAATTGCCCACTCATTTATCACTCCAAAATCCAACGGCTTTGCCGTTGCCGTGCTTCGCACTCCTTGATTTTGTCGTTGTCACATCAGGTGAAAACAAATACTCGCTTTGCTCGTGCTTGTTTTCCTGCTGATGTTCCAAATTATGCGATTTTTAAAGCTCTGCACCGTTTCAAGCACCATTTGGTGTAAATTTGGTGTATTTGTGTATTTTCAGAGCTTTTTCACAAATGAAGTACGTCCCGTCTATTTGGTGAAACGGTACATCTTTACATCATCTTAGTAGAGCTTTGCACCTGCAGGAATATGGTCATCTACCATCAAAAGATGAAGTTCTTCATCCTCTGAATCCTTGAGGTTATTAACTGCTGAAAGGAGCATACCACAAGACTCAATTCCCATCATTGCTCTAGGTGGGAGGTTTGTGATAGCGATAAGCGTCTTTCCGACTAACTCTTCCGGTTCATAATATGCATGAATACCACTTAAAATTGTTCTGTCTGTGCCTGTACCATCATCAAGAGTAAACTGTAAAAGTTTCTTGCTCTTTGGTACTGCTACACATTCTTTAACCTTAACTGCTCTGAAATCTGATTTTGAGAATGTATCAAAATCAACTGTTTCCTCAAACAATGGCTCTATTTTAACATTTGAGAAATCTATTTTTTCAACAGGTTTAGTTTCCTCAACAGGAGCTGCTTCTGAAGTCTTATTTGCCTTCTTGTCAGCGTCTAACGACTTCATTGTCGGGACCCTTTTTGTGGTTCTTTCATACTCGACCAAGCTGGTGTTAATACTATTAAATTCTCCATATTCCAATTATCCCCCATACTTCATATTTTTGCTCTACTTTGAGTCACTTTGCGGGCAAATGATGTAAAATATGATGTAAATGATGTAGGGCGATAGTAGTATATGCAAGAGCATATTCATATACAAGAAATTATAACTTCTCTTATTTACAATGTCAATCCACATCAAAGTAACGCTGCCTTATCTTTTCCTGCTTCAGAACAAGAAAAAAGAACACACAACACTCTGTATGTTCTCTTTCTGTATGTGAAGTCCAATATTATACTTTGAAGTAGCTATCCAATCCTTTGAACTCTTCCGCTTTCATTTCTTTTGTAACATCAGCATAGATGTTCAGTGTAGTTGAAATATCTGAATGTCCGAGTGCGTCTTGAATGACCTTTATATTTACTCCAGCTTCACACATTCTTGTTGTAAATGTATGTCTAAGCGAGTGGCAGCTAAAATGAGGAAGTAACACATCAGGTTCATCACTGTGCAAAAACTGCTCATCATTGCAATCACGGATAATTCTTCGGATTGCTTTGTTGAGTGTGGCTTGGTGCTGTGCCTGACCAAAACGATTGATGAAAATAAAATCTGTATATCCGTCAATCGTGACCTC
>NZ_DBMCYK010000031.1:0-5793 GCF_056978975.1 Candidatus Limimorpha avicola | reverse complement strand
CATTATCAGAACTTTTAGGAATTTCCGATAAAATTATTCAATTGTTTAGCAATCATTTGTTTTGAGTCTTAATCAGTTCTGATTATATTCCGTCTATAATTGTAGAATAACATTCAAACAAGATGCGATTATGGACATATTTAATCTGAATGAAAAAGTCAAAGGGCTTGTTTCTTATTTACAAGACACAGGTTATTCAGCCATGTACATAGACTATGTGAAGAAAATGGCTGAGTGGTTATCGGGCAATTCCGAACATTACAAATGGAAGAGTCTCGCCGATGTTGAACCGACACTAAAAGAATTGTGGTCCAACAAGTATACTTGCAGAAACAAGGTACGCCTGTTACGTGTAATCTGCCAATATATCGAGAATGGATTATTACCCGACGGATGCAAACACTACATCAAACCTCACCATTACGAATTGCTTGGCGAAGAATACAGGAATGTAACGGACATGGCTTTCAACGTGGTAGACAGGCGTTGCAAATTTTCAACAAACGTGAAGTATGCGCTATCTTCGTTCTTCTTCCGGTTACAGGAAATGGGTGTGTATTCATTCGAATCAATAACAGAGGATGCGGTGTTGGAAGTGTTTTCCAAAGACGAAAAACAGAAGATGGGCCATTCGCTCAAATATTCGGTGGAGTATGGGCTGAAAGCCTGTTTGCCTTACTATGGCAAATCCGTTGAACGTATAATCGCATATCTGCCGGCCATACCCAACATGCGTAAGAACATTCAATACCTTACAGAGCAAGAACTGACGGCCATCAGGCATACCTTGGAGCACGACGGCACAATATCCCTGCAGGACAAAGCCATCATAACCTTGGCCATGTACACGGGATTGCGTGGGTGTGACATCTCAGCTCTCACGCTTGAGAACTTCGATTGGGAACACGACCTTATAAAAATCACACAGGCAAAAACGGGACAGCCCCTTACATTGCCGCTTCGCGCCGTAGTCGGGAATGCTGTCTTTGATTACCTGCTCAAAGAGCGTCCCCAATGCCCGGAACCATATGTTTTTCTCACAGTACACGTGCCACACAGAAGACTCCACACAAGCAATCTTGATGCCATATGCTCAAAAGTCATGTACAAAGCAGGAATAAGGCAAGGTGAAAATGAAAGAAAGAGCATGCACCTGTTTCGCCACCATGTAGCGACATCCCTGTTGCAGGGCGGTGTGCAACAGCCTGTTATAAGTGCCACCCTTGGCCATTCGTCCCCAAGCTCTCTCGACCGCTATCTCAGTGCGGAATTCAAACACCTGAAAGAGTGTTCGCTAAGCATCGAGGGATTCCCGGTTGGAAAGGAGGTGTTTGGCAGATGAAAACGACTTCATTCCTTTCCAACGCGATAGAAGGATACGTAAAATACCGCAAGGCTTCCGGGCGTGACAGCCACAGCTATATCAAGAACGTAATACTATTTGACCATTTTTGTGCGAGGGAATATCCCGGACAGATCGAACTATCCCAAGAAATCGTGGACAGATGGTGCAGGCAACGTCCATCTGAATGCACAAACTCTTGCGTGTCACGTGTATATCCTATTCTGGACTTCATCAAATACATGAACAAACGTGGAATGACAAAAATAGCCCTGCCAAAAGTGCCAAGGTCTGTGCCAAGAACTTATACGCCGCATCCTTTCACATATGATGAATTGAAACGCTTCTTCAATGCTTGCGACAACACAAAGCCAAGACGTGGCCGTCTCGCCACAATCCAACGCATGACACTGCCAGTATTCTTTCGCTTATTGTACAGTTCTGGGATGAGGACAACCGAAGCCATCCTGCTGGAACGTGATGATGTAAACCTTGAAAATGGCGTAATTTCCATCAAGCGAAGTAAAGGGCATGACCAACATTATGTCGTTCTCCATAATACAATGTTGGCTCTAATGCGTACTTACGACGAGAATATATCTAGGTTAGTACCGCACCGCAAAGTGTTCTTTCCGACACCGGATGACAAGTCTCACCCTTCTGTTTGGGTTACGTATCATTTTCGGGTGTTGTGGCAAAGTTGCAATTCATCCTACGCTATCCCATATGAGCTAAGACACAACTATGCCATAGAAAACATAAACAGCTGGACACACCAAGGATTTACCATCCATGACAAGTTGTTGGCTTTAAGCAAGAGCATGGGACACCGGCAAATAGAGAGCACGCTGGCTTATTATTCCTTGACCCCAGCGATTTCTGATATAATGGAATATACAGAGAATCAATTATTAAAATTAAAGACAGATGAAAAAGAAGATTAATCCGCAAGCAATGCAGATAGCTGATTATCTGCATGACTGGCTCGAACACTATGTCCCTTCAATCAAGGCATGCAGTCCTCACACAAAGAGAAATTATAAGATCTCCGTGAAACTCTATGTAGAATTCCTCAGAGTCATAAAAGGCACTACACCAGAAACATTAAGCGCAGAATGTTTCTGTATGGAATATATAATGGAGTGGATCATTTGGTTAAAGGAAAATAGGGGTTGCAGTCCAGCAACATGTAATGTAAGATTGTCAGCTTTGCGTGTTTTTCTGAAATATTTGTCGTTTAGAGATATATCCTATATGTCTGTTTTCTTACAAGCGGAAAATGTTCCAAATGAGAAAAACTCTAAAAGAAAGGTCATCGGGCTCAGTAAACAGGCTGTTGATGTATTGTTGTCCATGCCTAATCAAGGGAGTACTATAGGCTTTCGTGATTACACTCTGATGCTTCTCTTATATTCCACCGCTGTGCGCATCAACGAGCTTCTGACTCTGAAAATTAGCAATATTGTTATAGACTGTGTAAAACCTCACATAATAGTCATTGGCAAAGGAAGAAAGAAACGTCCGATTCCTCTTTTGGCCAAGCCAGCACAATGCTTGAAAAGGTATCTTATCAAATACCATCCGAAACAGAATGATGCAAATGCATTACTTTTCTGTTCTAAGAGCAAAGGCATATATGTCCCGATGTCCGCTGAAAACGTGAACAAGATGCTGAAAAAATATGCCACAATGGCTCATGAAAGGTGCCAAGATGTTCCTATGGATTTACATGCCCATCAATTTAGGCATGCCAAAGCTTCACACTGGCTTGAAAACGGGATGAACATAGCCCAAATCTCATACTTACTTGGGCATGAAAGTATTCAAACCACAATGGTATATCTTGATATAACCACAAAACAAGAAGAAAAAGCTTTGGAAACCCTTGAAGGCGAAAATCAAAAGAAAATGAGAAAAAAGTGGAAGACAGAGGAAGGAAAAGCAAATCTTGAAATACTTTTAGGACTTACAAAAACAAATTGAGTAGGAGAAATTTTACTTCTTCGTTTTCCTCTTACCCGATTAAGATATACAAGTACTGTTTGGTATATTATATAAACTTCCAGCAAGGTATTATACCTGCTGGAAGTTATGTTACAGTTCCCAATTAAGAACAGAGTCTAAAGGATGCTGAGATTGATATGCGGCAAATAATTTCCTCTCATTTATAAGCGTTGATTCATCTCGTTTTAACACATTAGAAATAAAGTTATTCAACGATTTTGTACCTCTTAGAATTGGAACGATTTGAAGATACTCGGGTAAGACTGATTGTGATATTTCTTTTAATGTTAACCCTACAACAGTTGTTCTATCATATCCATATCCAACTTCCCAAGGGATCCATTTTGAATCCAATGCATTTTGGGATAAAAGACATAACATGTGCGTGCTGTTTCTGATACCTGTTTAAATTGCACTTACAACCGAGTAAGGTCTCGTTCTGTCTATTTTTGTATCATATTCATCAAAATAGACATCAATACCAGAAGTAATAAAATAGTCTGCTATTTTTTTAGCAGTGTCCGCATCTCTTTTTTGGTGACTTATGAATATACATAAACCACTTCTTTGTGCAATGGAATTTTCGGTTAAATAAAATCTATTTAATGCCATAATCTATTATTCTACTTATCCATTTTTTTTACGCATTGGCCTTGATAAATCATAAGTGCAAGTGGCACGACTATTATATGCATTATCAATCATCTGTCTCAAAATATCTGGTGTTAGCTTATCCCAATTGATTACAGATATAAAGGCATTGGGTTCGAGCAAATTATCAATGATGCGTTCCGGTAAGTATGGATAACGCCTATGATACTCTTCTCGGCTATCAATAGACATCCATTGTGTCGTCTCTGGGTAGAACGTTTTCTCACTACTATGAGCGCATGTATAATATTCGCTTTTAACAGATGGTAGTAATATCACAATAATGCCGGACTTCTTATTCACCGTACCATCGTACATACTTGAATATAACTCCCAATCAATATGCTTGCGATTTTTTGTTTCAGTTCCTACAAGTAAAATGGTTACGGTTGTATCCTTCAAATGCTCGTCGCGTATATATTCGCGTATCTTTTGGTCGTCCCAATCTTCTGGAATCTCGCCCATGTCAACAGAGCCATCAATGAATACTTTATTTTTTTCAGCCCAACTAACCAAACCTTCTTTATATTTCTGGTCATTGGCATGATGAAAACTTACAAATACTTTATGCATAATTTATATTAATAGTTAAAAGCTTTATTAATACCCTTGAGAATCAATGATATTATCTCGGGAATATTAATAGAGTTGAATAAAATTTCATTTTCATCTTTATCAAGTCCATTTCTAAGAACCTGATAATCCTTATTTTCGAATTTCTTTAGTTCATCGTAATTTATCGTTGGCAGACAACTCATTTGGCAATATTCAATTAATTTTTTATAATCCTCATTGGTTTTTGCTTCTTCAAATAGTTTTTCTGCCGTAGTTTCACCTTTCATTAGTTTCACTATTTGTGCAGAAGCTCCACCAAATCCTCCTAATAAATAAATTGGATGTTTTTTCTGTATAGCACAAATCGCCTCTTCAAATATTCCGGCCATACGCCCCTTAAAATTGACAATTTTGCCACCCAAAACGATACGTGCATTAACATTCTCTTCCATTTCTTTACGCATAATAGATAAAGAATTTGCCCAAAGAAACATTTTGCTTGGCGTAGTTGGCTCAAAGAACTTCCCCTTATCCTCCTCACCTACACCTTTGGGTATTTCTGTTTTTACTATTTCCACACGGTCGTATTTAAATTCAGCGATGTCAGATTTTGAGAGCCTATTAAATATAGGCCAAGCAAAATAATTTGTGAAATAGATTGTACTTGGATCAGACTTTTCTTTTATGCCATACTGACATGAAAGATCGCATAAAAGTTTTGTGAAACCACCAATTCTAAGATCACCTCCATACACCAATTTAGCTCCAGTAACAAGCAGATGACGAGCTATTTCAACAGATAAATCATCAAACATGGCTTTGCCGATTCCTTTAGTTAAAGCCTCCGGAGTTTCCGAAATAGAAATTGCGATTTTCTTATCCTGTATCTTATTCATATTTGAATATAACTGACTCGGAGTAACAAAACTTGTAATCTTACCATTTTTATTCAAAACCTCCAACTCTTCACGACCTAACGGTGGTTCAGGATAGAGTATTGATTTTATATTATCTTCAATATTAATTAAATTCATTAATTCCGGAGGAACAGGAAGAATAGAAGTATTTTGCAAATCGCACTTCATTACCAATTGCTCAAGATATTCTTTCTCATAATATTGGTCTAACGCAGTACGTAGAAGCAAGATAATTACGTCATCCCATTTGCCATTAAATCTAATCTTTGGCATATTACCCAAATACGGGAATGTTCGAGAAGAAACTCCATTCAATACATTTAC
>NZ_DBMCYK010000030.1:0-6581 GCF_056978975.1 Candidatus Limimorpha avicola | reverse complement strand
AAAATCAGATTAAATCTGGTAAATCTTATAAACATAGTAATGACCCGTCAACCCCAAACAGTAATGGATGACGCATATCTGTACATACGCCCCATTATGAGCAGGTGCCGTTTGAAGTGCCAAGTAATTGGGCGTGGACAACGTTAGGGGAAATAAGTAATTATGGCGACAGTAATAATGTTTCTGTCACAGATATTGCTGATGATGAATGGATACTAGAACTTGAAGATTTGGAAAAAGATACAGCTTCCATTATTCAGATATTATCGAAAAAAGAAAGAAATATCAAAGGTGTACGTCATAAATTCAAAAAGGGCGATGTACTATATTCCAAATTGCGTACATATTTGAATAAGGTATTGGTTGCCCCTCAAACTGGGTATTGCACAACTGAAATTATTCCATTCAATTCATATTGTGGTATTTCAACACATTACTTGTGCCATGTGCTGCGCTCTGCATATTTTCTTGATTATACACAGCAATGTGGTTATGGTGTAAAAATGCCGAGATTAAGTACAAATGATGCATGCAAAGGAATGATACCTTTACCTCCTTTTGCCGAACAACACCGCATCGTGGCTGAAATAGAAAGGTGGTTTTCTTTGATTAATATTATAGAGAACAACAAGGAAGATTTGCAAACCGCCATCAAGCAAGCCAAGAATAAGATTCTTGACTTTGCTATTCGCGGTAAACTCGTGTCGCAAGACCCCAATGATGAACCTGCTGTTGAGTTATTGAAGCGTATAAATCCTGAATTTACACCTTGTGATAACGGGCATAGCAGGAAGTTACCCCAAAATTGGTGCTGGGCAAAAGGAATGTTTATTTTTTCTCCAATGAAGTCTGTACAACCCACAGGAGAAACGTTCCAATATATTGATATTGATTCCATTGATAATGTCCGACAAACTGTTAAGGAGACAAAAGTCATAAAAAGCAGTAATGCGCCAAGTAGAGCTAGCCGTTATACTCAAAAAGGTGATGTAGTTTTCTCAATGGTTCGTCCATATTTACGTAATATAGCTAAAGTTTGTTTTAATGATTGTATAGCATCAACAGGATTTTATGTCTGTAGTCCATTGGATATGCTTCATCCAGAGTTCTGTTATTATCTAATGATTTCTGATTATGTGGTAAATGGATTAAATCAATTTATGAAAGGGGATAATTCTCCATCCATTAAAAAAAGGGATATTGATAATTGGTTATTTCCTCTACCTCCTTTTGCCGAACAACAGCGTATCATCGCTAAAATAGAAGAGTTATTTTCAACTCTTGACAATATTCAAAAAGCCTTAGAAGCGTGATATAATACGCTTCTAAGGTCTTACATTACCAATTTACTACCTTGTCAACAATTTTTTGTTGTTCGCTGGCAGTACGACGTAGATAGATACGAGTTGTTTCAATACTCTCATGCCCCATGAGGTCGGCAAGTAATGCAAGGTCATTGAAACGGTCAAGAAAGTTTTTGGCAAAGCGGTGGCGGAAAGAATGGGGATATACCACATCCTTGTTCAAACCGTATTTCTCGGCGAAGTGTTTTAGCTGTTGCGCTATACCTCGTGTTGTAATACGTTGCCCAAAACGGTTAAGGAAAATATAACCGCTTGTTATGCCCTTACTTTTCAACCATTGGGTAGCTTCACTTCGTAGATTCTTGGGAATATAAAGGCGGCGTATCTTTCCCCCTTTGCTATAAAGGTCAAGATAACCCACCTTCACATGTTCCACCTTGATGTGTAGCAGCTCGCTCACACGGGCACCTGTAGCGGCCATAAACCAAACCACAAAGTACCAGTCATCATATCCATCCGCTTTTAGCCTTGTTTTCAGAAACTTATAGTCAGCATCGCTGATTACGTTTTCCAAGAAGTTTTTCTGTTGCACCTTAACGAATTTTACCTTCAATTTGTCCTGTTTGATAAACTCCAGATACTTGTTAATGCCCTGCAAACGGAGATTGACGGTATGCGGTTTGAAGTTCTCCACCAAGTAGCCCTTATAGGCCAACAGATTTTTCTTATTCACTTCTCCATAGTGACTGAGAAAGTAGTTCACCGTCCACACATACGATGTCACGGTATTCTTTGCCAAATTCGTTTTGGCGAGATAATCTTTGAATCTTGTTATCATATACATTAATTTTTGATGAATACGATAACAATATAAAGCGCAACCTAACGGGCATTATCCGCAGTTGCCCAAAGGATGGATTAATGTAACCATTAAAGACGTATGTAAAAACATCAATGGATTATGGAAAGGAAAGAAAGAACCATTTGTAAATGTTGGAGTTATACGCAATGCCAATTTTACAAAAGACTTCAAGTTAGATTATTCTAATATAGAGTATATTGATGTGGAAGAACGAGCTTTTGCACAGCGTCATTTGTTGAACGGAGATTTGATTGTAGAAAAATCTGGAGGTAGTGATAATAATCCAGTTGGCAGGGCTGTTTTATATGAAGGGAATAGTGGGGTATTTTCTTACAGCAATTTTACAATGGTTTTAAGAATAAAGTATAAAGAGCTCGTTTTAAGCAAGTTCTTGTACTATTATATATTGGCAAAATATAAGGCAGGGGTAATGAAATCTATGCAAACTCAGACCACTGGTTTACATAATTTAATTCTTGACAAATATCTTTCAATGCCGTTATATCTTCCACCATATTCAGAACAAGAACGTATCATAAATAAAATTGAAGATATGTTTGAAAAACTTGACGCAATAATGGAGAGCTTATAAATTCTCCATTATTGCATCAAATCTGTTTAATGCCGCATTTATTGCAGCCACAATCCTTACTTGCTCATTATAAGGCGGTACAGGCACTTCTATTGTCTTAAATAGTTTTTTGTCCAAATGAGGTATTGCCGAACCTACTTTGTTCTCACGTAAAGCTTTACGATGTAAGTTTATAACGTATAAGAGGTAGTTTGCACACATGTTTTCATTGATGTGTAGTTGTTTAAATGTGCTACCTTGATAACCCTCAATCGGTGTTCTGAACACTTCACCGGAATTTTCTCCGTAAGCATTCGGACAAATGCACCTTTTACACCTTGAGGTTTGATTGTAGCTTTGCGGCAGCGAATACAATCAAACCTCAATTATTATGAACAGACTGGAATTTGAAGAATTGGAATTACAGGTACAACAAAGCGGCCTGCCGTTGAAGTCGTACCTACAACAGATAGGTGTAAGTTATTCAACCTATCATTACTGGCGTAGAAAATGTTCGGTTGACAGGAACAGTATCAAACAGGAGCTGGTTCCCGTCAGTATTAAACAGTCAGTCATGGAATCGTCCCCTGAAGGACAAGTGCCGCATGGTGTGTCCGTTCTGTTTCCCAACGGTCTTCGTGCCCACTTCGGGAACGGGTCAGAAGAGATACTGATGGAGCTGTTCACCCAAAGTCTTCGAGGCGGCCATGTTTAACCTGAACGACACGATGCGCTACTTCCTGTGTCCGGGCAGGACAGATATGCGCAAGGGTATCAGTTCGCTGTGCGGAGTGGTACATGAGAAGATGAACAGCGAAGTGAAGAACGGTGATGTCTTCATCTTCATCGGCTCCAGCCGTAGGCTCATGAAGTTGCTTCATGCGGAAGACGGAGGTATGGTGATGTATGTAAAACGCCTGGAGGCAGGCCGCTTCAAACTGCCGGAGTACGATCCCCAATCAAACAGCTATCCCATGGAATGGCGCGACCTGGTGATGATGGTCGAGGGCATCCAGGAAAACCCGGGACAAAGATTACGGCGGTTGAGGGCAGAGCGCAAGGAATACCATATATGATATTTTCAAGTAAACAAAAGTGCGGGCATTGTTGTGTAATTCACTAATAATTAGTATCTTTACATCAACAAAAAGAAACAGGCAATGGATGAAAAGGATATATTAATCAAGACGATAGAAGGGCTGAACGCC
The DNA here is from genome assembly GCF_056978975.1 of Candidatus Limimorpha avicola. Lineage (NCBI taxonomy): Bacteria > Pseudomonadati > Bacteroidota > Bacteroidia > Bacteroidales > Candidatus Limimorpha > Candidatus Limimorpha avicola. The sequence continues at coordinate 2,636 of NZ_DBMCYK010000030.1, read as the reverse complement.
TCTATTGCTTCATTGTCTGCCACGAACAAAAAACAGGCGGAACAGATTAAGAATCTGCAGGAACGTATCAAGGAGTTGACGGCCCAGGTCGCATGGCTGAACCGTCAACTCTTTGGGCGTAAATCGGAGAAACTTCGCATATATGATCCTAATATGCCCGATCTCTTTGCCGACGAGTTTTCCGGACTTCGGCAACTGGCGGAAGAAAAGCGGGACGAGGCCGTGGAAAAGATTGAAAAGGAACCTGCAGAAGCCCGGAAGCAGAATCGTCAGAACCGCAAAATGACAGAGGACCTGCCCGTGCTCGAAACCGAGATTATAGAACCGAGCGGTGTGGACCTGTCTTTATACCGTAGAATAGGAGAAGAGACGACCAGGGTCGTCAAACACAAGCCGGGGATGCTTTACGTCAAGGAAATCATCCGTCCCAAATATGCGCTCAAGGACAGCACCGGCCTTCCTCCCGCCGGACAGAAAGGTGTGGAGATGGCTCCCATGCCGCTGATGCCGGTCGACAAGTGCATCGCCGACACCAGTCTGCTTGCTGAAATATTGCTTCAGAAGTATGAATATCATGTCCCGTTCTACCGTCAGATACAACAATACCGCCATCTTGGAATGAAAGGTCTGACCGAAAGTACACTGGACGGCTGGTTCAAGAAAACCGTGGAAGTGCTTAAACCTCTGTATGAAGAACTCAAACGGGAAGTCTTCTCCTGCGACTACGTACAGGCGGACGAGACTACCGTTCCGGTCATCAACAGGGAAAAGCACAAGGCCGACAAGGAATATCTTTGGATGGTAAGATCAGTCATGGAGAAACTGGTCATCTTCCATTACGAAGAGGGATCACGGGCCGGAGCGGTCATCGAATCCCTGGCAAACCAATATCACTTCAAGGGATATCTTCAATGCGACGGTTTTGCAGGCTATGAGACAGCCTTCAGGGCCAACCCCGACGTGCGGCTGCTCAACTGTCTGGTGCATGTCCGACGTCATTTTGAACAGGCTTTGGATGAAAACAGGGAAATGGCCGAACATGGCCTGACCCAGATACAGCATATATACAAGATTGAGCACTGTTGTGACAAGGCGGGCCTCTCGTACGATGAACGGAAGGCGAAACGCCGGGAGCTGTCCAAACCAGTCATGGATGCCATGAAGGCGTGGATGGAAACGGAAGGTATCAAGTACAGCCCCAATTCCCAAATTGGGAAAGCCATCACGTATGCCTATGCCCGATGGGACAACATGACGAGATGTCTGGAGGACGGGCGCCTGCTTTGGGACAACAACCTGGCTGAAAATGTCATCCGGCCGATTACCCTGGGACGGAAAAATTACCTCTTCTGCGGCAACCATGAGGCGGCGGTTAACATGTCGGTCATCTGTTCCCTGCTGGCCACCTGTAAGGCACATGATGTAAATCCAAGGGATTATCTGAATGATGTCATTGCCCAAATGCCCTATCACAAAAAGGCAACTCATGAGGAACTATTGGAACTTCTTCCGCACAAATGGAAGCTGCAACATCCGGAAAGTGTATTGACAAAACAAGGGGAGGAATCCGGCAACCAGTGCTGACTGCAACATATAGGTTCAACAAAACAATAGCAACTGCAACTATCAGGTGCATAGTGACAGTCGCTATTGTTGTATATAAAGGTTCAATACCTGTAGTTTAACGAATGCTTACTTTTCTCCATCGACTAAAATCAAAAGACTATTTGCTGCCACATATTTGCCACTTTTTAAAATCTTAAACTCTCGCCCTCCTCTTAGATATTTTACATCAAGGTTTGGCATTTCTTTGCCGTCAACTTTTTCTCCATCCACCAAAGAACATAACATTTGCATCGGAACTACTGCCCACCCAATTGGCAACTGCGGATAATGCCCGTTATCACAAGGTGTGAAGTCAGAATTTATACGTTTCATCAGTTCGATGGCAGGTTCATCATTCGGGTCTTGGGATACAAGCTTACCGTGAATTGCCAAGTCAAGGATTTTGCTTTTTGCTTGCTTGATTGTTATCTGCAATTCCGCTTTGCTATGCCCTATTTGATCTATCAAAGCAAACCAATTTTCTATACTTTGAGAAATTCTCTGTTGTTCTTTTAATGGAGGAACAGGAATCATGACTTCATTAATTGTACTGACAGACAATCCTGGTTGTGCCGTAGAAGTAGCATATTGATTTAAATTCAAATACAACAATGTATTTATGACCCAAGGAATATTTGTTTTACAATATGTATCAACGACTACTGCATGTTCGGTTGCATAAAATTTCCCATTGGCTTCATTTACATTACCACATAATGCACCCTGTCTTCCAATTAAAGGAAAATGCCCTTCTTTATTATAGCTGCCAACATATCCTCTGAGTCCATTTCCACCATAGCAGGGATAACAATGGGCTGTATCTTGTTTAGCAGAAATATCTTTCGCTGTAATATTTTTACCGGCTTGTAAGGTGAATATTTCTCCTAAAGTCGTCCATGTCCAATTACTTGGCACCTCAAACGGCACATTCTCATAATGGGGCGTATCAGAAGTCTTTGCAGACTTTTTACTCCTTTTTATCTTCCCTTCTTTTATCAAGCGCTCTTTCTCTGCCTTGATGCGTTCAAGCA
>NZ_DBMCYK010000029.1:0-8464 GCF_056978975.1 Candidatus Limimorpha avicola | reverse complement strand
CAAGTAAGGATTAGTTATGATGGACATCCATTGGATTTGATTTTTGATACAGGCAATGTAAAATCTGATTTGGGAAATAAATTTGCAGAAACATTTCCCGACGCAATAGAGGGGCTCGCTGAACAGACAACCTCCCGTGGAGGCTTTGGCGGAATATCACAAACAAAAGCAGTTGTATTACCCGAATTCCGTTTTGAAGTAGCAGGTTCCACTGTTAAATTATATAATACGGAGGTCGTTAAAAATACGGAATCCGGCAGTCAGTTATTTTCCGGCTCATTAGGAGCGGATTTCGTACTATCATTCAAACGGCTGGTTATTAACTATCAGAACATGTTTATACGTGGAGAAAAATAGCAATAGCCGCAATAATGAGATTAAGGGGCAAACTTCAAAGTAAGTTTAGCCCTTTCTTTTTGCTTCTTAATGAAAAACACCCGACTTTACATTCTTGGGTGTAAAATCGGGTGTCTATTTCACAAAACATTGATTTTCAATGTTTATTGCGGTGCGGACGGGACTTGTAAAGTCTTTCTTATTTCAAAAAGTGTGTAATTGATTTATATTTTTACTTTAGATATATCATTTTTTTGATTTGGAAAATAAAAAAGTGACTGAACGTAAAAATCCAGTCACTTTTGTTATGAATGTGAATCATTAACAATCCTTTGTCGCTGATTCGAGTTTTTTCATCATGGAGAATATAAATATTGCAGAGATGAGACACAATATTATCAACACACTCCACACTTGCCATAGTGGCAAACCCGTACCCCATATTCTTGCAATGACATTGGTAAGATAGTTGCCTATTGCAGTGACTACGAACCAGAATCCCATCATCATGCCTTTGTATTTTGGAGGTGCTACTTTCGTTACAAATGATATTCCCATGGGACTAAGCAATAATTCAGCGAATGTCAATACTAAATAAGTGCTTATCAGCCAGTTGGGTGATACTAAAGTATCACTGACGCCTCCCATGGATTTCAAATCTGCCGGGCTTGCAAGGTTGAATGATGCTACTGCCATTATCAAAAATCCTAATGCTGCCACTACCATGCCCATGCCAATCTTTCTCGGTGCCGAAGGCTCTTTGCCTCTCTTGCCCAACATGGAGAATAGGGCTATTGAAAATGGTGTCAGTACGACGACGAAGAACGGGTTGAACTGTTGGAACTCTTGTGGAAATACCGACAATTCTGATGGTAACTGTAAATATTTCACTATGGCTCCGGCAAAGGCAGCAATGGCAACTATTGCAGATATTATCTTGGCTTTTTTGCTTTCGGACTGGAAGATGCTGAATGCAGCATAAACACCTATTGCAATGAGTACCAATGCGACAATGTCGAATCCTATCCTCGTGATGCCGCTTACTATGTTGGAAGTGTAGTCTCGGGCGAACCATGTAAGACATAATCCGTTTTGTTGGAACGACATCCAGAAAAATATCACAACGGCGAAAACAAGGAACAGGGCTGTCATGCGTGACTTCGTCTGCTCAGGTGTCAACTCTTCTACATGTACTTTACTTTCAGTATCTGCTTTTGCCTGCTTGGTGTTGACATCGGCATGCTTGAACCAGCGACGGCAACAGATGTAAATGGCGATAGACAATATCAATGATATGCAGGCGACACCGAAACCATAGTTGTAAGCCTCTGATAGTTTGTTGATATAATCGTTGGCAAAAGCTGTCAGATTGTTGATTTCATACCCTTGTCCTACAGCCAACTGCTGAAATGATGCCAATGCCTCTTCAGTAATACTGCCGTCGAGATATTGATGAGCGAGAGCCGGTATCTGCGGTACATAGGTGAATCCGGCTTTGCCGAGAAACAACTCCGTTATCTTGGTGGCGGTGATGGGTGCGAACATGGAGCCTATGTTGATAGCCATGTAAAACAGGCTGAATCCATTGTCTCTGCTGTTGTTGTATTTGGGGTCGTCGTAGAGATTTCCCACCATGACCTGCAGGTTGCCTTTGAAAAGTCCGGTGCCTACTGCTATGAGAAACAGGGCGGAGAACATGCTTATCAACGCAAAAGACTGTTGCGCAGGAATGGCAAGCAACAGATATCCTATGAACATCACCACTATGCCGGTGACTACCATCTTGCCATATCCGAAGCGGTCGGCGAGAATACCTCCAATGAGAGGCATGAAATACACTACTCCGAGGAAAATACCGTAAATGTTACCGGTCTGTGCCTCGTTGAAACCGAATTTGGCTTGAAGAAACAACACGAAGATGGCAAGCATGGTATAATAACCAAAACGCTCGCCTGTGTTGGCTAATGCCAATGCATATAAACCTTTTGGATGTCCTTTGAACATAATTTTGTTATTTTAAAAAAGCCTGCTGTTGATGCAGGCTTTCTGTTTGTTTCTTTATTATACTTTTATGCTGTTACTCTTTCTAACCATTTCACCATACCCAACATCACACCCATTGAGATGAGACATATTGCAAAGAATACTGCCCAGCATTGCCATATCGGCCATGCGTTGTACATTATTGGTCCGATGAAAATGAAAAGATTGCCTATGGCAGTGGCACCTAACCATAAACCTTGGCAAAGACCTACCATGTGACGAGGCGCCACCTTGGATACGAATGATAATCCCAACGGTGAGATGAACAATTCTGCTACTGTCAGGAAGAAGTAGGTCACTAAGAGAACCCACGGTCCGGCTTTGACAAGTCCTAAGGAATTCATGGTACTTGCATCCATGGCACGGAACTCTGTTCCGGAAGGATATTTGTTAATCAATGAGAATACCATAAGGAACAGGTAGGCCAAACCGGCGATGAACATACCGATGGCAATCTTGCGCGGTGTGGAGATGCTCTTTCCTTTTTTATTCAGTGTGGAGAATATCCACATGATGATAGGTGTAAGTATGATGACAAATCCCGGATTCAGAGCTTGCCAGATCTCAGGTGCTACGGAATCGGTCTTCACGAAATCACGTGCAAAGACAGATAATGACTGTCCGTTCTGGTGGAATGACAACCAGAAGAATATTGCTATACCCAACACGGCAAACAAGGCATACAGTCTTTGTTTGATTTCTTTTGCCATGGCGAGTTTTTCTTCAGGTGTATAAGATACGACATTGGCTTGTTCTTTCTTTGCAGGCTGTGGGAATCTTTTCTTCGTGGTTACGAAAATAATCAATGAGATAAGCATTGCTGCTACCGAGGCGAAGAATGAGAAATGAATACCTGTATTGAAAGTTTCTATGTATTCTGAACAGAACTTGCCCGTGTCTGTCATTATGTAGCCTTCTTTTATCACTTCAGCCATTGTTTCGGTAAACTTGACCGTCATCTCGCCGTTTGCGAGGAATTGATGGCAAAGAGCCGGCATGTCGGCATTGTAAATGAAATGATGTATGTTAAGCCACCACTCACGCAACAATGGCGCAACGAAAGGTGCTATCAAACCTCCGACATTGATGAATACGTAGAAAATCTGAAAACCGGAATCACGTTTGTCTTTTGCAATCCTGAGAGCCTCTTCACCATTCTTGGCAGCTTCAGCCTCGAGTTCATCATACATCTTTCCTACAATAGCCTGTAAGTTGCCTTTGAATAATCCATTACCGAAGGCAATGAGTAACAGAGCAAAACATGTGAAGATGAGAATGCTCCACCATTGTCCTCCATGATCGGCTATCATACCTGTTTCAGTCTTGCTGAACAACGGGATTGCCAAAGCAACATAACCCAATGCCATGATGATTAAACCCGTTTGAATGGTCCTGTTATAGTTCTGTGTCCTGTCGGCAATAATACCGCCGACTAAGCTTAATACGTAAATTCCGCAATAAAATACAGAATAGATTACTCCGGCTGTGCCATCAGGTAAACCGAATTTAGATACTAAGAACAATAATAGAACGGCGTTCATAATATAGTAGCCAAAACGCTCACCCATATTACTTAGAGCAGCCGCCAAAAGCCCTTTGGGATGTCCTTTAAACATAATTCATTAAAAATTTTTAATTATACATCTGTTTAGTTTTCAATATTCTTGTTAATTCTGCACAAAGGTATGAAAAGTTTTGATATCTTTTGCGTTTTTATGTTTTTTCTTTGTTCTTTTCTTTGTAAATATGATGTAATTATTTGATTTACAGCTTGATAGTTATGTTGTTCTTTTTATGTTTTTGCTAATTTTGAAATTTGATGTTTTTTTGACATGTATCTGTCTTGATATGTTTGAAAATATTGTTATGATGTCTTAATTTTGAAATTTGACTTTTATTGAAAATATCTTTTAACAAATTGTTGAATAAGGAATTTATAGAGATATTGTTCTTGTCCGATGTTTTTGCACATTCAAAAAATCCTTTTATATATTTAAGAGTTTATAAAAAAAATGTATTTTTGCAGATTAATTGAAAACAGAAATAACTATAAATCTAATGGAAATCAGCAGCAAATACAGCCCGCAGGCTACCGAGGAGAAGTGGTACCGGCATTGGATTGACAAGAAATATTTTCATTCTACTCCTGATGAACGTGAACCTTATACTATAGTGATACCTCCGCCTAATGTGACAGGCGTGCTTCACATGGGACACATGTTGAACAATACCATTCAGGATGTCTTGATTCGTCGTGCCCGTATGCAGGGCAAGAACGCCTGTTGGGTGCCCGGAACGGACCATGCCTCTATTGCTACTGAAGCCAAGGTCGTCAACAAACTTGCACAACAGGGTATAAAAAAGACTGATATATCTCGTGAGGAGTTCTTGAAACATGCCTGGGACTGGACTCATGAACATGGTGGTATCATTTTGAAACAACTTCGCAGACTCGGCGCTTCATGCGACTGGGACCGTACAGCTTTTACTATGGATGAAATCCGCAGCAAAAGTGTTATTCATGTCTTTTGTGACTTGTACAACAAAGGTTTGATATATCGCGGGGTGCGTATGGTCAACTGGGACCCTGTCGCCCTTACGGCTCTTAGCGACGAAGAGGTCATCTACAAGGAAGAGCATAGCAAACTCTATTATCTTAAATATATGATAGAAGGTGAGGATGGCTATGCAGTGGTGGCTACGACGCGTCCTGAAACAATTATGGGCGATACTGCTATGTGTATCAATCCTAATGACCCTAAAAATCAACATCTTAAAGGTAAAAAGGTGATAGTGCCTCTCGTGGGGCGTGTGATACCCGTCATTGAAGACGATTATGTCGATGTGGAGTTCGGTACAGGTTGTCTTAAAGTCACTCCGGCTCATGATGTCAACGACTATATGTTGGGTGATAAACATAATCTTGAGAGTATCAATATATTTAATGATGATGCTACTGTCAGCGAGGCTGCCGGCTTGTATGTCGGCATGGACCGTATGGCGGTGAGAAAACAAATTGTCAAAGATCTTGAAGCTGCAGGCTTGCTCGAGAAAGTGGAAGACTATAATAATAAGGTGGGTTATTCCGAACGTACCAATGTACCGATAGAACCTAAACTGTCCATGCAATGGTTCCTGAAAATGGAACATCTTGCTAAGATTGCTCTTGCCCCGGTGGAGTCGGGTGATATCAGGTTCTATCCTCCAAAATATGTCAACCTTTATCGTCATTGGCTCGAGAATATAAAAGACTGGTGTATCAGCCGTCAGTTGTGGTGGGGTCATCAGATTCCTGCATATTATCTTCCGGAAGGCGGTTTTGTGGTGGCTGAGAATATTGAAGAGGCTCTTCGTCTTGCAAAGGAAAAGACAGGTGTGGACTTTTCTGCAGAACAACTGCGTCAGGACCCTGACTGTCTCGACACATGGTTCAGTTCATGGCTGTGGCCTCTGTCGTTGTTCGACGGCATAATGAATCCTGACAATGAGGAGTTCAAATATTATTATCCAACCAACGACCTTATCACTGCTCCGGATATCATCTTCTTCTGGGTTGCCCGCATGATAATGGCAGGTGAGGAATACCAACAAAAGGTGCCTTTTAGCAATGTGTATTTCACCGGTATAGTGCGTGATAAACGCGGACGCAAAATGTCCAAGTCGCTCGGCAACTCTCCGGACCCTATAGAATTGATAGACAAATTCGGTGCCGATGGTGTACGTATGGGCATGCTCCTTACGGCACCTGCCGGCAATGACTTGCCTTTCGATGAGTCGTTGTGCGAACAGGGACGTAACTTCTGTAATAAGATATGGAATGCCTTGCGTCTCGTAAAAGGCTGGACCGTTGATGATAACTTGTCTCAGCCGGAGACTGCCATGATAGCATCAAGATGGTTCGAGGCCCGTTATAACAAGATACTCGCCGAGACTAACGACAACCTCGACAGATATCGTCTCTCCGATGCTCTTATGGGTATTTATAAATTGATATGGGACGACTTCTGTTCATGGTATCTCGAGATGGTGAAAGCTCCTGCAGGCTGCTCTGTGGACAGGGTGACTTATAACGAGACGGTGACATTCTTTGAGAACCTCATGAAGATATTGCATCCTTTCATGCCATTCATCACTGAAGAGGTGTGGCATCTCTTGCAGGAACGTACCGATGGCGATGATATCATTATCTCACAACAGCCTGGTCAGAAAACTGTTGATGCAAAAATGCTCGATATGTTCGGCTTCGCTCAGGATGTAATCAATAATATACGCAAGATACGTGCCGAGAAAAATATCTCGTTCCGTCAGGCGGTTGACTTGCTCGTGGTGGATAAAGACGGCAATGTCAGCCGTGACTTTGACTCTGTAATAATGAAACTCTGTAATGTGGAACATGTTATCTATGCTGACGAGAAACCTCATGATGCCTTCGGTTTTATCGTAGGAGCAGTGGAGTTTTTCATCCCTATTGCTGATTCTGTCGATGTGGAGGCGGAGTTGAAGAAATTGGAGGAGGAACTGAATTATACCAAAGGATTCCTGAAGAGTGTAGAGGCTAAACTGTCTAATGAACGTTTTGTCAATGGTGCCCCGGCAGCTGTCGTTGACAAGGAACGCAAGAAAAAGGCTGATGCTGAAGCTAAAATAAAAGTCATTGAAGAACAAATGACAGCATTAAAATAATGATAGCCATCCAACTTTGATGACTTGGTGAATTGTTTTTTATTTTGATGATTTATCACGTGGAGCATGTGAAAAGTAATGTCTCCACGTTTTTTGTCTGTTATAATCACTTGTCATATCTTGAAATTGCCTATACTACGGTATTTTTTAACAGTTTTTTGTATTATGGCAAGTATAAAAGTGAAATTCAGACCATCTACCGTTGCAGACAAGAAAGGAACGGTGTTTTATCAGATGACTCATAAACAAAGAGTCAGGATAGTTTCTACTGATATTAAATTGAGTTTGTGGGAATGGGACGTCATGAATGGTTGTCTTTACGACAACATGACAAACAGCAATTGTCAGTCGGTTTATAATCGTATTGAAGCAGACATTACACATTTTAATGATGTTGTTGATAGACTGAAAGTGTATTCCAACAGTTTTACCATTGATGATATCTGTGAGATGTTTTTTAATTATAAAACAGGTAAAGTATATGTATTACAATATATTAATGCGCATATCGACAATTTGCAAAAACAGCGTCGGTGGGGACAGGCAACCAATTGTCTTAGAATGAAAAACAGTTTTTCCAATTTTCTCAATGGAAAAGATATTTTATTTGATGAGTTGGATAACAAAATATTGGAGTCGTATAACGATTGGCTAATGCAACGTAATCTTATGCGTAACTCCTGTTCTTTTTATCTGAGAGTGTTGCGTTCAATTTATAATGATGCCGTAAACGAAGGCTTGGTTTTACAGTCTTTCCCCTTTAAAAATGCCTATACCGGCATTGACAAGACCGTCAAAAGAGCTGTCAGTGAAGAACTTATATATAAGTTGTATAAACTTGATCTTGTTGAAAAACCTCAATTGGCATTTGCCCGCGACATCTTTATTTTTAGTTATGGTACACGTGGCATGGCATTTGTCGATATTGCATTTCTGAAAAAATCCGATTATAAAAGCGATATTATCATATACAACAGACGTAAGACAAGACAGCGTTTGCGTATCAGGGTGGAGTCTTGTATATGCGAGTTGATAGAAAGACACTGCGAAAAAGATAAAAATTCGCCATATTTGTTTCCTATACTCCGTTCTGTGGACGACAAGGAGGCATACATAGAATACAGAAACGCTCTCAGTTTATATAATAAGCGATTGAAATTGTTGTCTAATATGTTGGGTTGCAAGGTGGTTTTGTCATCATATACGGCAAGGCATTCTTGGGCAACAGCGGCTCGCAACAATGAAGTGTCGCTCTCGGTGATAAGTGCAGGTATGGGGCATACATCGGAAAATACGACACGAATATATCTCGCCTCTTTGGATGATTCTATGATCGATGATGCCAACCGTAAACTTCTGGAAAAGTTGAAATAGGATTATTTCTACATAAGAAATGGGAAAA
>NZ_DBMCYK010000028.1:0-11819 GCF_056978975.1 Candidatus Limimorpha avicola | reverse complement strand
ACAGTATTTCAATGATCTCTTTAATATAATTCTGAACCGGCTAACACCGATTCTATTGTTTAATTTTAATTTCTCGGTAATTTTTTACCGAAGTATTGTAATAACACATTATCAATTAATACTTTAAAAGGAACAACCTTTTTAATCGGTTTGTTAATCCTTGTCAAGTCACTGTAATTACTTACAATATTGACAAGACCCTTGCTTGTTTTGTTTATCACATCAAGACTTTCTATAAATTCACTGCTGTTACCATTATAAACACTTTCAAGACTTTCGCAGAGAGACACTATAGGAGACACTGCATTCATAATTTCATGTATCAGGACGCGCAACAAACGAGACCATGTCTCTGTCTCTACAGATTCTATCTCAGCATTTATATTGTTTAGTACTAAAATCTTGACATTTTCTTCCTTAAGTTCGACATATTCACATTTTATCGAAAGTATCATTTTACCAAGTTCATTGACAATACCGACCTTTCCCTCTTCACCGTCGCTCAATTTCTCGACGGTAGAATACAATGCCGCATCGCGACGGTTCAACTGCTGAAGATGTGTCAACACAGGCAAGCCCAACAATTTCAGAGCCGCCCTGTTATGATACAATATGAAATCCTTTTTATCGACTACAATAATGCCGGTATTGACACAATCCAACAACTTCTCATAATACTTCTCCTTTTCCCTTTGTTGTATAAGTTTAAATTTGACAAGAGCATTGATTTTATTCAGCACACTGTTGAATATTCTTTGTATTTCAGAGCCTTTCTTATTTTCCTCAAAATGAAAAGAGAAATCGTCAGCCTCCATGGAACTGAGCATAAAAGACAATTTCCGAATATTGTTATTATAGGAAGACAATACCATAAAAGCACATATCAGACAACATATAGATGCCAAAATGCCAAAAAACAGAAAATCATATACGAAACACAACACAGATGTCACACACAACGACATTATACATATCAGCAATATTATGATTTTCCTGTACATTAAAGTCCGTATTTGTTAATCTTGTTATAAAGAGTCTGTCGGCTTATTCCGAGATGTTTGGCAACGAGGGACAAATTACCTTCATATTTTTTTATCACATTCATTATGGCATTTTTCTCTATATCATCAAGAGTACCAATATCTTCCTCTTCGGTGTCAGGAGTCCAGTAATCAAGAAAATTCAATTGGAAATCGGAAGTGTCGAGTTTATCGGAAGCACACAAAATAACGGCACGTTCCATACAGTTGCGTAACTCTCTGATATTGCCGCCCCACTGATACTTTGAAAGTTGCATCTTGGCATCATCGTCTATGCCTGTTATATTTTTGTTGTATTGTTTCGCAAAACGATGCATGAACAACTCAGCGAGCGGCACAATATCATCTTTACACTCGCGAAGAGAGGGAACTTTGATATTTATTGTATTGATACGATAAAAGAGGTCTTCACGGAAAGAACCTTTCATCACCATATTTTGCAGATTCATATTTGTAGCGCATATCAATCTTACATTAATAGGGATCTCTTTGTTATCGCCAACACGCGACACTGTTTTGTCCTGCAAGACGTGAAGCAATTTAGTTTGAAGGTTAAGCGGTATGTTGCCAATCTCATCTAGGAAGATAGTGCCATTGTTGGCAAGTTCGAACTTACCTATATGGTCGGAATAAGCATCTGTAAAAGAACCTTTTACATGACCGAACAACTCGCTTTCGAAAAGAGTGCCCGACAAAGAGCCTATGTCAACGGTCACGAATGGCATGTTGCGACGCAATGACTGTTGATGTATCTCACGGGCTATCATACTCTTGCCGGTACCATTCTCCCCTGTTATCAAGATAGAGGCATCACTCGGGGCGACACGCTGTATTATAGACTTCGTCATCTGAAATGCCGGCGACGTGCCCCAATACAAAGGAGCATCGTCTTTGTCCCTGTTGTCATGTCCCTTGTCATTAGACTTTCTCATTTTTGCAGCATCGGACAATGTCTTGACAAGACGTTCATTATCCCACGGCTTGACAATGAAGTCGTATGCTCCACGTTTGATACCGTTGACAGCGAGTTCTATGTCGCCAAAGGCGGTGAAAAGCACCACCTCGGCAGTAAAATTTTTCTTTATCTCAGAAAGCCAAAACAATCCCTCATTGCCGGTATTCGTCTTGTCATTGAAATTCATGTCGAGAAGCACCACGTCATAATCGTGTTCCCGCATGACCGACAACAATGTCTTAGGTGAGCTAAGAGTTGTTACGATGTCAAACTTTCCTGAAAGCAACAGTTTAAGAGCCACAAGTATGCTCCTGTTATCGTCTATCACAAGAATGTTAGCCATGACCTATCAAATATAAGTGTGTAAAACATAAAAAACATGCATTATCAACTACATCAAGCTCAGCAATGAATAACATCACTTGTCTTGAAGCCATCTGCAATGCAACCGACACATTCAAATATGACAAAATGGTGTGCCAAGTCACATAACCCGGCACATCGACACTTAATTTTTATTCAACTAATTAGTTAATATCAAACGACTGACATTCAACATGATATTGAATTATCGGATTACCGCCGTTGGCAACGATTTTTTCACGGTAAGTTTCAATCTGTTTAAGTTGAGGATTCTCTTCATTCTCGTCAATCTCCACTCCGGCAGCCTGTTGTTCCGTCTCACATATATGATCACCTTCTCTAATGCCGTTCTCCACCACTTCTCTTTCCCATTCATCGAGATATGCATCATCGATAGTTACAGTAACCTTAACAATGCCGTTGACAGTGTATGTTTTTCCTACAGTAGTCCTATCGAAAGGCTCCATACCTTCACCGGTAAACACAGTTACCATAGCATCACCTCCTTCAGGAGAGCCAAGGAACAATTTTGTACCTGAATTGGCACAAATATGTTTCGCCACACCCGTAATGGTTACAGGTTTCTCGACATATTCGGCAGCCTTACCGTTAAAATCTTCAACTGTCAGTTCAGTCGTTTTAGGTCCGCAGCAAGATGCCATCAACGCTGCTACAATTAAAAGCAAATATTTTCTCATGATTTGATTTATTTTTTGCAAAGTTAACAATTTTTTCAATATTTTAATACTAAAACAATATTTTTTTACACATATTTAACTGTAAGCTGCCATTTGACTTTTATCATTCCGATGAGCACAAGTGTCCAAAAATTAGATATACAGTGTCCAATTTTTGGACACTTTTAGAAACTCCATGTTTTTCAACTTATTGTATATCAATATTTTAAATTATTTGGCACGGATATTGAATTATCTTTTCAAAATAAAAAAAGAAATGATACGAAAGACACTCATAACAACGATGATAGCAATAGCCATTACGACAATGGTGTCAGGACAAGAGACATGGGATTTGGAAAGATGTATGTTATATGCTCTTGAAAATACGCCTGACATAAAAAAGAAGATTGCTGAGAACGACAATTTATCTGTCGAATACCGCGATGCCATCATGGATTTCTTACCTGAAATCGAAGGCGGGATAGGAGCCAACGTCAATTTCGGGCGTTCCATAGACCCGGAAACCAACACCTATATAAATTACAGTAATTTCAACAACAGCTACTCCATCAGCACCGGTTATACCATATTCAACGGATTCAACACTGTCAACAATTACAAGATAGCAAAAAACGCAAAACTGATGGGAGTATCGGAAGCACAAATAATAGAAGATGAAATATGCCTTGCAGTAATACAGGCCTACTATAACGTGTTATACTACCGGGAGATGAGCGCATTGGCACAACAGCAGAAAGAAGAGGCGGACAGAAACCTGTATCTCACCAAACGACAGGAAGAGCAGGGTGTCAAAGGATATGCCGAGGTGGCTGACATGGAAGCTGCCTTTGCAGAAAAAGACTATAACCTTACCAAAATGCAAAACAGTTATGCCAATGCCATCTCCGTTCTCAAAGAAAAGATGAGTTATCCCTACAGCGACACTCTCATAGTGGAAAAAGAGATAACACTAAGGGCAGTAAAGGAAGAGTATATCGACACATACGACATCATAGCCCGTGCAGAACTCACGCTGCCCTCGCTCATAAAGGCACGTGGCGACATAGAAAATGCCCGCCTCCGTCTCAGAACATCGCGATGGCAGATCTTACCCTCGCTCTCCGCCTATGCCGGATACTCAACAGGTTATGCCACCGTGTTCGACAACAGCTATACCACTATACCCTTCCTGGAACAATTAGAACAACGACAAGGTGAATACATACAACTGCAACTCAACATTCCTATTTTCTATGGTCTTAACAGACATTCCAACATCAGAAAAAACAAAAACGCACTTCATATAGCCGAATACGACTATGAGAAAAACCGTAAAGAAATGGAAATAAATGTCGAAATAGCAGTACAGGATATGCAGAATGCCTTGAAATCACTCATCTATGCCGACAAAAGAGTCAAAGCACAACAAAAAGCTCATAACCTCAACATACGCCGTTATGAACAAGGCCTTATCTCTGCCATAGAATACCAGACAAGCAGTAACAATATCATGTCGGCAGAGGCTGAATATCTCAACGCCTTGCTGCAATACAATCTAAAAAGCAGAATAGTGGATTACTACAAAGGAATATCTTATATCAACCAAGAAAACTAAATAGTTATGGATCGTAAAATAGAGAAGAAAACCGGTTTTAAAGCATTGTTTCAAAAGAAAAACATCAAATACCTGTTCATAGCAGCTTTCGTTATCTTTATTATTTGGATTGTGTTGCGCAAAGAACACAATGCGTTGCGCATTGACAGCCGTATTCTGACTACCGGGGTTGTAACACAAGGAGAATTTAACGACTACATACGTATCAATGGTCAGGTCCAGCCAATCAGCACTGTACAGCTCAGCCCGATGGAAGGCGGCATGGTGGAAAGCATTATCAAAGAAGAAGGCAGCACCGTCAAAAAAGGTGATGTTATTGTCATTCTCAGCAACCCTAACTTAGATTTACAAATCCTTAATTCGGAGGCTGAACTTGCCGAGAAGGAAAATATACTCCGCAATACCATCATCTCTATGGAACAACAGAAACTCAGCGTTGAACAGGAAAGACTACAATGTCAAATGACTTTGCGTCGTATGAAAAGGGCTTTTGAACAAAATGAGGCATTGTTCCACGACTCTCTCATTGCCAAAGAGACATATCTTCAATCCAAGGAAGATTACGAACTGGCAGCCGACAAACTGAAACTCATCATCAACAGACAAATTCAAGACAGCCTCTACCGCACAGTGGAAATACAACAAATGGAGGAAAGTCTTAAAAACATGCGTGTCAACATGATGATGATACGACAACGTAAAGACAATCTCATGGTGAAGGCTCCCATAGACGGCGAGTTGGGACTGCTCGACGTGACTCTCGGACAGTCTATAACATCAGGCGCCAAAATAGGACAAATCAACGACTTGTCTAATTTTAAGATAGAGGTGATGATAGACGAACACTATATCGACAGAGTAAACGCCGGTTTAGACGCTACTTTCGAACGCCGGAAAGAGACTTATAAAACAGTCTTGCGCAAAGTCTATCCTGAAGTGCGCGACGGCAAATTCAAAGCTGAATTCAAGTTCGTAGATGCTCGCCCAGACAACATACGAAGCGGACAAACCTACAACATGAATCTTCAATTGGGACAACCTCAGGAGGCTCTGCTCATACCACGCGGCTCTTTCTACCAGAAAACAGCCGGCAACTGGATATATGTCATCGACGAAAAAGAAAACAAAGCTTACAAACGCCCGATAAAAATAGGAAAACAGAATCCTCAGTATTATGAGGTGTTGGAGGGTCTTAATCCGGGTGAAAAGGTAATAACATCGAGTTATGATAATTATGGGGATGCAGACGTATTGATAATGAATTGATTAACACAATAAAAACACATATCATGATTAAAGTAAGAGAATTAGTAAAAGAATTTCGTACCGAAGAAATAATAACCACTGCGTTGGATAAGGTTTCATTCGAAGTAAAACAAGGAGAATTTGTCGCCATCATGGGACCTTCAGGCTGTGGAAAATCTACATTGCTAAACATACTCGGACTTTTAGACAATCCTACCGAAGGCTATTATGAATTTCTCGGCAAAGACGTATCGAAGCTAAAAGAAAAAGACCGCACACTCTTCAGAAAAGGCAATATTGGCTTCGTATTCCAAAGTTTCAACCTCATCGATGAACTCAACGTTTATGAAAACATAGAATTGCCTCTTGTTTATCTCAACATCAAGGCATCGGAACGCAAAGAAATGGTGGAAAATATCATGAAAAGAATGGCGATAGGGCATCGTCGCGACCATTTTCCACAACAACTCTCCGGTGGTCAACAGCAGCGTGTAGCCATAGCCCGTGCCGTGATAGCAAACCCCAAACTCATATTGGCAGACGAACCGACCGGAAATTTAGACTCCAAAAACGGTCATGAGGTGATGAATCTCCTTACTGAATTGAACAAAGAAGGTTCCACCATCATCATGGTGACACACTCACAAAAAGACGCCGGCTATGCCCAACGCGTAATAAATCTCCTGGATGGACATATTGTAAATGACATTATTAGTGAATTGTAATTAATCTATTCAGTATGATACTAAGAAACTTCACCCATTTGATAAAACGCTTTAAAACAGCGTCATTACTGAACATATTCGGATTGGCTTTAGCTTTTGCTGTAACTTACCTGATAATTATTGAAGTACGATACGAACTTTCGTACAACAGAAATATCAACAACAGTAAAAACATTTATACAATCCAGACATATTATGATTATTATAACCGATACATTGCTGCCATCCCCATTCCTATCGGCAATGCATTTTGTAAAAACAACCCGGCAATAAAAAATCATACCGTTTATTTTGGTGAAGCGCATTATGAATGTTATTCTAAAAATGAAAATGAAGATTTGATAAAAAACACATTCAATGGTGCGACCTTTTCTCCAAAATGGTATGAGACATTCGACATAAAAGCATTGGAAGGAGATATAACATTGAACGACAATCCTGATTGTATTGCCGTCACAAAATCAGCGGCAAAACGCCTCAATCTTAAGATCAACGACATGCTCCCCACTTTTGACTACATGCAAGTCGTAGCCATTATACCTGATTTCCCTGAAAACAGTGACTTCGGCAAAATAGAAGTTGTATTCACAAAAGAATCGAGCAACGATAACGATTTTTCAGAGTGGAGTTATATGTTTTACTTGCTGCTGAATGACAACGCCGATATAGACAATTGCTTACAAACAGGATTAACATCAATAAAAGATCTAATTTATTCGACTTTTAGTGATGAAGACCTGAAATCTATGAGTCAGGACAACGAACTTTCTGTTTTTGAAAATTTACGGATACTGAATATCAACGACAGTTATTTCGCAAAAGACAGTCAAAATATTTCGCCAAACTCAAAAAAAGGAAACCTTACAACCACAATATCACTTATAGCCATAGCTGTATTGATAATTGCCATAGCATTTATAAATTTCATCAATTTTTTCATGTCCATGGTACCTCAAAGGATAAGGTCTGTCAGCACCTATCGTATTTACGGCTGCACTGTGGCGAAAATGCGTCTCAGTTTCGTCATGGAAACAGTTTTCATAACCATTATTTCACTTATTCTGTCGGTAATCATTATTTTACTGATAAAAAATTCCTATATTGCTGAATTGTTGCCTGTCTCCATTGCATTGGAAAACAATATCGTCAACTTCGTCATCATAGCATTGGCAGGTTTCATAGCCGCAATATTGGCAAGTATTTATCCTTCATATTATATCACATCATTTCCAACCACTTTCACTCTGAAAGCCGGATTTGCAATGTCAAAATCAAGCAATAAACTTCGTTATACATTGACAATCATTCAATTTATCATATCTATAATACTAATTATATGTTCCATCTTCATCAAACTACAACATGAATACATGATGAATTACGACATGGGATTCAACAAAGAAATGGTATTGTGTTGCGATATACCATATCAAATTGGCAATTCGTATGATAAGAGAATGACTCTCATGGAAGAGTTGAAACAAGACACTGACATTAAAGATGTTACATTTTCTTCCGGTGAAATAGTAAATGTTTCACGCATGTCTTGGGGAAGAGAATATAAAGGTCAGAATATCTATTTCGAATGTTTTCCTGTAGCATACAATTTCCTGACATTTATGGACATAGACATCATTGATGGAGAAAATTTCAGTCGAAGCGATGAACTCGATTCATTGGGAACAATCATTTTCAATGATTATGCAAGAAGAAACAATGAAATGGCATTGGGAGACCTGATTTCCGGACATGTCAAAGAGATACCAATAAAAGGATTCTGCAAAAACTTCAATTACAGACCCTTGCAACACGGCATAAGCAATTTCGCCTTCTATGTCTTTGGAAAACAATCATGGAAAAGTCTTAATCATCTGTATGTCAAAATAATAACCGGGGCAGATATCAAAAACACCATTAAACATATCAAAAGTTCTATTGTTAAAATGTCACCGAATACAACAGAAGATGAAGTGGATGTTACCTTTTTCGATGATGAATTGAAAGTCAACTATTCCTTCGAACAAAATCTCTCGAATCTGATAACTACATTTACTCTGATATCTATCATAATATCGTTGATAGGAGTTTTTGGCATGGTCCTGTTCGAAACACAATACAAGCAGAAAGAGATAGCTATCCGAAAAGTCAACGGAGCGACGACAAAAGAAATCATCTTCAAATTCATGAAGAAATATATATACATCATCATCATCAGTTTTGTCATAGCCTCACCAATAAGTTGGATTATCACAAACCGCTGGTTCAACAATTTCACATATCATATACCGATATATCCATGGGTTTTCATCATAGCACTTGGTCTTATTTCAGCAATAACACTGACATTAATATATGTAAGATGCTTAAAAGCGGCGAACACCAATCCTATAGAATACCTTAAAAACGAATAAAAACCGCCGACTCGTCAAAAACAACTGCTATTGCAGCAATTATCTGAACAAAAGTCTCTAAAATCGCTGCATTATCAATGAAAAGACGAGTCGGCATTACCATATTGTACTGATTTTCAATTATTTAATATAACAACATGAAAATCAATTACATTATAAAACGCATACCACAAACCTTAAAAATGAGACAAACAAAAAAAAGGACTGCATTCTAAAAAAATAAAAAAGATAAAAAAAGTGCTATTTCTCACATTTTTAATGAAAAAAAATGAAAATTTTAGCAACTGAATGAAAAAAAAGTATAACTTTGCAGTCAAAATTTATTTTTTACTAACTAACTTAAATTAATTTTAGATATGACAAAAGCTGAAATCGTTACAAAGATCACTGAAGAAACCGGTATCGAGAAAAGCAACACACAAAGAGTGGTAGAAGCTTTTATGGAAATCGTCAAAAATTCTGTAAAGAGTGGCGAGCCTGTATATCTCAGAGGTT
This sequence comes from Candidatus Limimorpha avicola, assembly GCF_056978975.1. NCBI lineage: Bacteria > Pseudomonadati > Bacteroidota > Bacteroidia > Bacteroidales > Candidatus Limimorpha > Candidatus Limimorpha avicola. Next base: position 2,290 of record NZ_DBMCYK010000028.1, on the reverse strand, counting down.
TTGGTAGTTTCATCAAGAAAACCAGAAAACAAAAAGTCGGCAGAAATATAAAGAAAGAAACTCCGATTGTTATTCCGGAACACGACATTCCGGCATTCAAGCCTGCCAAGACTTTTGTTAATGAGATGAAAAAATAACAGATAGTACATTTAAAACTATTTTATATGCCAAACGGTAAAAAACATAAAAGGCACAAAATGTCCACACATAAACGCAAAAAACGTTTAAGAAAGGACAGACACAAGAAGAAATGATTTGTAAAAGTTGTTTTCTTCAGGAAACGAAATAACACAGCATTGGGATAATGTTGTGTTATTTATTTATTCATTAATTTTTAACCTTTGCAAATACAGAGATGGATACAGAATCAATCAACAGAGAGCTTATCATCAGTTCTGATGTTTCAGAGGTTAGTATTGTTTTGTTGGAAGACAAACAACTTGTTGAGTTTCACAAAGAGCAAAGCAACACGAATTTCTCTGTCGGCGATGTATATTACGGCAGAATCAGGAAGATTCTTCCCGGATTGAATGCAGCATTCGTTGACATCGGAAATCAGAAAGACGCATTTTTGCATTATTTGGACTTGGGTTCGCAGATAAGGTCATTGATAGAATACACCAGACTTGCCACCAAGGGCAACAAGGCTCAATCCGACATGGACAGTTTCAAATTGCTGCCTGACATCGACAAAAGCGGCAAGATTTCAGACTTCTTGTCGGCAGGTGATTATTTACCTGTTCAAATAGCGAAAGAGCCTATCAATACCAAGGGGCCGCGTATCTCGGCTGAAATATCTTTCGCCGGACGCTATTTGGTATTAGTACCTTTTTCCAATCGCGTCTCCGTGTCTCAGAAAATACGGAGCAGTGAAGAGAGAGGCAGACTCAAACGCCTGATACAGAGCATAAGACCCAACAACTTCGGTGTTATTATTCGCACTGTGGCTGAAGGTAAGAAAGTAGAAGAACTTGACGCCGACATGAGATTCCTCATCAGCAAATGGGAACAGTTGTCGAACAACCTTGCCAATCTGACAACATCAGCCAAGTTGGTGAGCGAGCTGGACCGCACTTCTGTCATGCTGCGCGACATCCTCAACGAGTCATTCAACGGCATACACGTTGACAATAATGAGATTTACGAGGAAGTCAAGAGCTTTATCAATACCATAGCACCGCAAAAAACCGATATAGTAAAATTATATAAAGGCAAAGAACCAATTTTCGACTATTTCGGCATAACAAAACAAATAAAAGGGTTGTTCGGTAAAATCGTCACCATAAGAAACGGTGTTTATTTAATCATCGAGCATACCGAAGCCATGCACGTCATCGATGTCAACAGCGGACATCGTTTGAACAAGGAAAATACTCAGGAAGAAAACGCATTAGCTGTAAATCTTGAAGCTGCTACTGAAATAGCACGACAACTGCGACTGAGAGACATGGGCGGCATTATCATCGTCGATTTTATCGATATGCACGAAGCCAAAAACCGCAAGCTCCTATTTGAGAAACTACAGCAGGAAATGTCAAAAGACCGTGCAAAACATACTATCCTGCCTGCAACAAAATTCGGTCTTATTCAAATTACAAGACAAAGGGTTCGCCCTGAAACGGAGATTACCGTAAATGAAAAATGCCCCGTCTGCGACGGAACAGGCAAAATAAAACCGTCAACATTGTTTATTGACGAGATTGAACACAATATCAACTACTTGTTTTTAGACCAAAACGAAAAATCGTTGACTATTCAGGTACACCCTTTCATATACGCATACCTGACAAAAGGGTTGTTTTCAATCAGAAAGAAATGGATGTGGAAATACAAAAGACATATAAAGATAATTCCCGTCAAATCATTCCATATCTTACAAGTCAATTTTCAAGATTCAAACGGAGACGACATATCATTCTGAACATGTTGCCGTAAAACACGAATACGAGGCCGGTCGTCATCAACAACAGCCGGCCTTTTTTGTAAGCTACTGAATATTATTTCTAAAAGAATCATATTAATTATGTCTTATTAAAAACTGCAAATTTCAACAAAAAAAGTTTTGCCATTCAATTGAATATATCAAATATGTAAACGAAAAAACAGTACTTGCTTCAACAAAAAAATTGCATATAAAATTCTGTATCGATTTAATTGTTAATAATATACTTTTTCAATACCAACAAAAACATGTAAATAATCATTAATTTTCTTGCTTTCTTATTATATTTTCAATATATTTGCCGAATTACAAAAAATTTTCAATATGAAAACCAAGACTTTAAACAAA
>NZ_DBMCYK010000027.1:0-16899 GCF_056978975.1 Candidatus Limimorpha avicola | reverse complement strand
GACAGTATTTCAATGATCTCTTTAATATAATTCTGAACCGGCTAACACCGATTCTATTGTTTAATTTTAATTTCTCGGTAATTTTTTACCGAAGTATTGTATTATACGACGTTATTTTTTATTTATAATATCCTTGTTTATAAATGCTTTTGGTATTGCTTTTATCACAAAAGCCATGTTAGGCACTTCACCTATCACAAGTGTAACATACGTATTAAGCATGTTCACTCCATACACTATGGGCATTTGGACCATCATAATAAACATATTGTTTGTAGTATTGGAATTATTTTTTATGACACGTAAAGATCTAAAATCCGATTTAAGGATGTATCTGTTTCAGATTCCGATTTCCTGTTGTTTTGGATTGTTCATAGACTTTTCCATGTACATACTTTCATGGCTCAATCCGTCTAACTATCTTTATCAAATTGCAGTACTAATATTAGGTTGTATCATTTTAGCTGCCGGTATTTCTTTAGAAGTCAAAGCAAATGCCGCCATGATGTCAGGAGAATATTTTGTAAATGTAATTACACGCAGATTTCACAAAGAATTTGGTTATGTAAAACTTGGATTTGACATTACACTACTTGTCATTGCATGTGTATTATCTCTTATTTTCATGGATGGCATTCATGGTGTAAGAGAAGGCACTATTACCGCAGCTATATTAGTCGGACCCATAGTGCATTTCATCAGTCCTTACTACAGTATTTTTGACAAATGGATAATAAATCCTGAAATAAGAGAAAACAAATCTTTAAAAAACAACAATAACATTATCATCACAATAGCGAGAGAATATGGCAGTGGCGGACATTTGCTTGCCGAGATGCTATCCAAACAATTAGGTATTAAGTTTTATGATAAAGAGTTTATTGAGATGGCTGCTTTACGTTGCGGCATAGATAAAGAATATATAATAAAAAATGAACAATCGATTCCATCTTTTTGGTTAAAATGTATCCTTTCCAGAAGCAGTGAACAATCTATGGAATCCAGTTTATCTTCAGATGATGTACTATTTTTATCTGAAAGTAAAATAATACAAGAACTTGCAGAAAAAGAATCATGCATTATTGTTGGTAGATGTGCAGACTTTATATTGAAAGAATATCCAAAAGTACTGAAAATATTTTGTTATTGCGACATTAATAATGCATCTGAACGCTGTACAACCCTGTATGGACTTGAAAAAGGGAAAGCAGAAATTGAAATAAAACGAATCAATCATAATCGTATCCGTCACTATGAATACTATACCGGAGAAAAATGGGGAGAAGCACATAGATATGACATAATGTTGAATACAGGAAGCATAGACATCTACTCTGCCTGTCAAATTGTCAAAACTGTTTACTGTAAAATGCAGAACAAACCACATAATCATTAAACTTTATCAAGACAACTTATTATGTTTCAGAGGTATCTGGTATCATATTATGCCATAAAGATTTAAAATATTAACAATAATATTATATTTCTGTCCGAAAAAGTAAAAAACAAATAATATGGATATAATTTATAAAAAAGTACAACTCTATCAAAAGTAGAAAGTTTCAATAACATTTTATCGAAAATAAGTACAAAATATTTTACCCAATCCTATTCAGATTTTTCAAAAAACAAACAATAGTTTACATAATAAATGAAATAATTCTCACATATTTTTTTGAAATCTATACGGCTGAATTCAAAATTTCGATATCGACAATAAATTCACAAACCGTCCCGTCCAAATATCTGCTGTTCAAAAAGTCGTTTACATCAATCAATATCTTGATAATGATATAAATTTTCTGAAAAACAAAACATCATTTCATCATTGAAAAAAAACTCTCGACTCTATCTAAAGCTATTTTAAACCATTCAGTATATAATTCAGGGTGAGATTTCACATCATGACGAACTTCATCCATAGAGGCATAACGCCAAGATTCCACTTCCTCTTTATTAATTACAGGTATTTGATTAGTACGTCCGATAAAGACATGGTCGAGTTCATGTTCCACAAGTCCCTGTCCCACATCAGCCTTATAAATAAAATTGAATTTATCTTCCATATCGCATTGCAACCCCATCTCTTCCATCATACGACGTTGAGCAGCAGCGAGATATGACTCTCCATCACGGGGGTGACTACAACATGTATTAGTCCACAATCCGGGAGAATGATACTTTGACAATGCTCTTTGCTGTAGGAGCATCTCATTATTATCATTAAAGACAAATACCGAGAAAGCGCGATGAAGCACACCTTGCAGGTGAGCCTGCATTTTCTCCATCAGCCCGATTTTGTTATCCTCATTATCTATCAAGACCACGAACTCATCCATAATCAGCATATCAGTTATACGTTAAAACGAATATTGAGAATATCGCCATCCCGGACGATATAATTTTTACCTTCGACGCGGAACTTACCTGCCTCTTTCACAGCCTGTTCAGAACCGAATTGCAGGAAATCATTGACAGACATCACTTCAGCACGAATAAATCCGCGTTGCAAGTCAGAATGTATGACGCCGGCAGCTACAGGAGCAGTATCGCCACGATGAATAGTCCAAGCACGAGTCTCATCAGGACCAGTGGTAAAGAATGACTGAAGTTTAAGAGTTTTATAAGCGAGGCGCACTAGTTTATTGACGCCAGGTTCTGTCAAGCCGGCATCTTCCATAAACATAACCCTGTCGTCATCATCGAGTTCAGCTATCTCCGACTCCAATTTCCCGGCTATTATCAGCATATCCTCGTCATTGAGAGCAGCTTTGACAGCATCGGAATACTTGTTACCGGTGAGAGCCGAAGCATCATCGACATTACAGACATACATGATAGGCTTTGCGGTAAGCAATTGAATATCTTGTATATATATCTTATCTTCGTCAGTCACGGGAGCATTACGGGCATTTTGCATATTTTCCAAAGTCTCTTTATACACAGAAAGCACCTCAAAAGCCCTTTTATTATCCTTCTCGCCATTTTTAAGCAACTTTTCTATTCTTTGCAATTTACGAGTGACAAGGTCGAGGTCACGAACCTGCAATTCCAAATCAACGAGTTCCATGTCACGGACAGGATCAATGCTACCCTCACTATGAGGAATATTGTCATCATCGAAACAACGGAGCACATGAATAAGAGCATCGACAGTCTGCACTTCGGCGAGCAATTTATTGCCCACGCCCTGCCCGCCCCTACTCAATCCGGGTAAATCTACAATTTCCACCGTAGCCGGCACTATACGACGTGAATGTGAGATATTATCAATAAGTTTAAGACGTTCATCAACGACCTCACACATACCAACATTGGACTTGGCAGCAAATCCCACTTCCGCCTTAGTATTTGATATACAATTAAATATAGTTGTCTTGCCTGTATTTGTCAATCCTATTATTCCGCAATTAAGAGCCATAAGTTGAATTTTTTTGCAAATTTAATCATTTCTATAAGACAATCAAGAAAAAATATAAATAAGAAAAAGAGGATGTATAATACAACACATCCTCTCTCATGCCATCTCTATATGTATCACTATATAATTTTATCTAATTATTTCGACAATCTTAGTTATTATTTGTCCATCATTGGATATCGCTCTGAACAAGTAGCTGCCTTCCGACAAGTCTGTTGTATTAATAACAGTACCGTCAAGATTAGAGTTAACGACTTTCACGAATTGTCCCATCATATTATAGATTTCCACAGAGTCAATATTCTCACCTTTCACAGACACCTGAGTATTGGCAGGATTAGGATAAACGCTCACAGAGTTTTCAGACATCTCCATGACATCCACATTAGGACACACATGGTCATATATCAAGAACTCTCCTTCTTCTATACCTTGATCAGAGTTATAAATAACTTCACCATCAGCATTTTTTATGATGAAAGATATCTCATCGTCAAAGCCTCCTGAATGCCAGACAAAATGCACCTCATCGGAACAAAGAGATACATTTTCAGTACCTTCTGCACCATCAAAGAGAGTCACTTCAGTCATCACAGAACCATTAACCACGACATCGATGAAAGAGCCATTCCAGCCGTCGCCATATCCATCACTCATCTCGAACACTATGTCGCACATCTCATAAGACGGGCAATTATTCACCACAACATCGATTTTATTGGAAGGATTGGAAAGACAAGTATCAGACCAGTTAGCTCGAACTATATATGAATATTTTCCGGTAAATTTATCCAAATCTGTCCATGTTGTACTTTCAATACCGGCAACCAAAGGCGTTGATGCTGCAGCATCAGTATAAACCTCGTATGTAACGCCTTCTGCATTTTCCGGAGCTGTCCAAGAAAGGACGACGTTATTAATATTCTCTATTTGATAAGAAAGGTTTGAAGGAGCACCACAAAGTTCTACATAATCAAAATCCAACAAAAAGGTAACCTGATTACCATCAGGGTCAACACCCATACCCACAACAGCATCTGCATCGGGCGTGACATCTCCAATAGCAAAGAAAGACCAGTTTGAAGCATCTGTCATGCCTCTCATCTCGGCATATTCGGTAAAAGTCATCAACTCGCCTTCCGGAGTTAAAACAACAGCAAGTCTGTTTTCAGCAAAGGCCGGGAAACCTGCAGTATAACCAAAAGCGGTACCGTCGTTTGCAACACTAGTAAATAATAGGCTATTCATGTCAATAGTATTCTCGACCACCATAGTTTCTCCGGCACTACGGTCCCAGCGTAAACCTTGTGCGCCCGTATAGCCAACTGCAAAACTTCCATTCGATGACACTGCCAACACTTCACCATCAGCATCTTCTCCCACCACAGCAACAGGAGTACCATTATCCCATACGGCAGGAACCCAAAAACCATTTTCATTAGTGTACCAGCCACTGATGACTTCTGCATCATCACTTATACCATTGGCTCTTGAATTGCTACCTGCAGGAGCCTCAAGGCAAGAATATTGTCCATTGGAATATTTAATGGCTACAGCATTATACTCAGTCGTATATTGAAGACCGACAATAACATCTCCTTCATTAGTCATATTCCACGCTCCATTATAATCACCACAACCGGATACATACGGAAAATCCGGATTATAGCCCAAAAAATCCCATGATTGCATATCAGAGTACCAAACTCCGGCTACAGCGTCTTCATTCTCATTACGAAACGTGCCTGCAATAATACCGGCATCAGAAGCACCTGAACATAAACCCGTCACATTATACAATTCTCCTGACAAACTCCAAACATAACTCATCTCTCCATCAAATGACTGTAATGCAGCAAAACGCTTGTCATTGGAAACAGAATTTGGCCATGCAAGACTTTCTGTCATTATAGTGACAGAAACACCCTTGTAGTTGTAAACTCTTTCACTCTTGACAATCTTTGCTTTTTGATATGAGCCTGCATCAATATTTACATTACGTAAAACATTAATTTGGGCATTTGAAATTATTGAAACGCCAAAAAACAATGACAACAATGTCATAATTGCAAATCTTTTCATCGTAATCATTTTTTTCATTTTTTAAATTTATATAAGACATTTTTTTTGCGCGGCAAAAATACAATATTTTAATGATATATAACTCGATTTTAATCTTTTTTTATCAATTTAACATTTTCTAAAAAATTTTAATAAACAAAGCACTTATGATTATGAATATCATTATATTAGAAACAAATCACACTTTAAATAAACAAACTTTTGTTTTGACGAATCTTTATAAAGAAAAAACTCTATAAAGAACACAATCTCACAAATAGTGACATTTATCTGCATAAAAACGAAAATACAAGATTATCCAACTACTAATCAAAGAATTATATAACATATTTATAAATTGACAGATGCAGTATGTAAATTGCCAATCATTTTACATCAACCAAACAACGAAAAGAAAAATTCATCAACTTCATTTCAAAAGACTGCACCAAAGGATATAAAAGCTCACATATTCATAAATCATTACTTATACAAGTTAAGTTATTTTTGAAATATATTTTAAAAACAAGGCATATAAGTTTTTATTTTATATTATAATGAAAATTAAAAACACAACTTGCAGAACAGTGCATGTTTTAATTATGTAATTGACAATCAATAAATCTACAAATAACCAGACAAAAAACACGGTAAATCTTCCAAAGAACATGAACAATTGACTTGTAATAGCAAAATCTTTTACTATCAGAAAAACATTTACAAGATACAAAATATTGAAAACAAGAAATAAAACTCAAAAAAAGCAGAAAAAATCTTTGAAATAAATAAAAGAATTAGTAATTTTGCAGGCGTTTTAAGTCTATTCTCGGAATTGATACTTACATAGTAATAATCAATGACTTAAGGCAGAAACAACAGTTTAACAATCCCCTGTTACGGAATTCGGGACGGTGATAGGGTACAAAAACAAAAAAATCAAAATGAGCGAAAACGAAAACATCATCAACGAAGAACAACCGAAAGTTGACGTTTTAAAAGAAGATGTAAAAAAAGAAGAAAAAGTTAAAGTACGTCCTGTTCCTGCAGAAGATTTCGATTGGGACAGTGATCCGAAAAAACACGACAATTACAAGAGTGAAGAGCGTGCCAGATTAGAGGCAATGTACGAAAAGACCATGAGTCAAATCGGCGATCATGAAGTCATTGAAGGCACAGTAGTAGCCAAGACCGCACGTGAAGTAGTAGTCAACATCGGATTCAAGTCAGATGGTGTTATTCCGATTTCGGAGTTCCGTCACAACCCCAATTTAAAGGTTGGAGACAAGATTGAAGTTTATGTTGAGAATCAAGAAGGCTCAAACGGTCAATTGATACTTTCACACAAGAAAGCACGTATCCTGAAGTCATGGGATCGTGTTAACGAGGCATACGACAAACAAGAAATCATTCAAGGTTATGTCAAAAGCCGTACCAAGGGAGGTCTCATCGTTGACGTATTCGGCATTGAAGCATTCTTGCCGGGTTCACAAATCGACGTCAAACCCATCAGAGATTATGATGTTTACGTTGACAGCATCATGGAATTCAAGGTTGTCAAGATCAACCAGGAATACAAGAATGTCGTTGTATCACACAAAGCATTGATAGAAGACGAGCTTGAACAACAGAAGATGGAAATCATCAGCAAGTTGGAGAAAGGTCAGGTTCTTGAAGGCGTTGTCAAGAATATCACATCATACGGTGTATTCATCGATCTCGGCGGTGTTGACGGTCTTATCCACATCACAGACTTGTCATGGGGTCGTATCAATCATCCGGAAGAAATAGTCAAATTAGACCAACAAATCAAAGTTGTCATTCTCGACTTCGATGACAACAAGAAACGTATTGCTCTCGGTTTGAAACAACTCACGCCACATCCGTGGGATGCTTTGGATCCTAATTTGAAAGTCGGAGACGTCGTTAAGGGCAAAGTCGTTGTCATAGCCGACTATGGTGCATTCATAGAAATAGCTCCTGGAGTGGAAGGTTTGATTCACGTGTCAGAAATGTCCTGGTCACAGCATCTACGTACAGCACAGGACTTCCTGAAGATCGGAGATGAAGTGGAAGCCAAGATTTTGACTTTGGACCGTGAAGAACGTAAGATGTCACTCGGCATGAAACAACTCATCCCTGACCCATGGACAAACATCACAGAACGTTATCCCAAAGGTTCCAAACACACTGCTACAGTACGTAATTTCACCAACTTCGGTATTTTTGTAGAATTAGAAGAAGGTGTTGACGGTTTGATACACATCTCTGACCTCAGCTGGTCGAAGAAAATCAAACATCCGGCAGAATTTACTAAAATCGGTGATAAGATTGATGTTGTTGTTCTTGACGTGGATGAAGAAAACCGCCGTCTCAGTTTAGGACACAAACAATTGGACGAGAATCCCTGGGATGTATTTGAAAGCGTATTTACAGTAGGTTCTATCCAACAAGGGACCATCATCAACTCGAGCGACAAAGGCGTAGTAGTTTCATTGCTCTACGGTGTAGAAGGCTTCTGCCCAACTCGTCATCTGAAGAAAGAAGACGGCACCATGGCTAAAGTCGATGAAAAATTGCCTTTCAAAGTCATTGAGTTCTCAAAAGAAAACAAGAAGATCATACTCTCACACTCACGTATCTGGGAAGACAAAGCCGCTGCTGAGGCTGAAGCAGAGAACGAGAGCAAAGAGAAAGCTCAAAGAAGCGCAAAACGTGTCGTTAAACAGATCAACGACAGTGTAGAACGTGCCACATTGGGCGACCTTGAAGTTTTGAATGAACTGAAAGAAAACTTTGAGAAAGCTGAGAAAGAAAATAAACAATAATTTTGTTTTTCTTGAACTATTCAAATGAAAAGAGTGCGCCAACAACGCACTCTTTTATATTTATATATTAACGAATCGACAAATTGTAACATTAACATTACGATGCCATCCGAAATGCCTTGATGATAAATCATCATCTTACCTTAATATCCACTATAGGCTGAACTTTTTCTTTATCAAGAGGATGTGACTGATATTTCACCTTGGCAAAATCTATATCATCAAGAGAAATCTTTCTGATAGTATTATTGTACATGGTCTTGAAATACACCTCTTTATGTGTAAGGTCGATAACAGAAGTCCATTGTGTAGCACTCGGCAAATCAGTAATTTCATTTTTTGTAAACTCTGTACCTATAGGTATATCGAAATTATTCAATATATTAAAACACTGATTTACTGTCTCCAAAGCAGTATTAAGGACAGGTGCCGTAGCTTTAAAGAAAGCCACTCTCACAAATCGGGACGGAGGAGTATAATCACCCGGAAGACCGAGTAAACCGGAACCAGCACCTGTAGGAGATAGTTTCATGCCATCTATAAGATTAGGAGCAGCAGAACCGGCATGAAGATTCACATAATTATTAAGATTAGTAAGTTGCCATGGAAAACCGGGAGAATTGGTAAGTACACCTACAGTATTATTATAAATATTGGTAACACCATCAACAATTTCTATCACTATCTGTTTTCCGGAAGGGTCACCGACACGCCAGTGTATTGCCGATGAAGACGAATTCTCATCATTCTGTATAGATACCACTCTGACATTATTAATTGAGTTGACAACTTCATCTACAGTGGCAAATTGCGACAACATCCATGAAACGAGTTGAAGGTCGGCAATAGTAGTTGAGTTGTATTTGGAATCATAATCCTTATAGCTGCCATAATTCGGGAAATAGAAAAGCCCCGCCGACAATCCGGCTTCATTGATACCTTCTGCAACGAATTCCTTTTGCACCACAGCAAGTCCGACATAACCGTACTTAGACTTAAAAGTAAGACCATTGACACCAGTTGGAGTATAGGAGGTTTGTGTCATATTACGTGGCACTATAACATATTGACTCTCAAGGTTGGATCCTCCCCACTCTATTGTTCTTGCCTGAATGTAACTCTTATCCCCGGCAGTCATAGAGATGCCGGTACAAGCTTCCGAAGTTTTGCCGTACAATAACAAAACTGCAATAATCGTAAATAAATGTACTCTCTTCATTTTATTATTTTTTTATTGTAACAAAAAATATTCCTTAATGTTGTATTTACAAGTAATTTTAATAACATATATTTTCTTTTGTCAGATCATTTAACATGATATAAAAAACAGAAAACATTCACTGCTAAAGCAGAAGTTGTTCACGTTCTGAGTAGAGTTCTCGTGCGACGCATGACTCCAATAGAACCCTGCTAACCTGGACCGTAATGCGACGCCACGTCACAAAAATTTGTCCGTCTATAGTCATTATTCCTTTCATTTTTTGTTTTTATGATCGTTTTTTCCTATTCTTTATATAATATATTTCTATTGTTCCTTTAAAATTCATTACTCTTATTTCCTTTATCATCTATCTGAATATCTACAATATCATTTAAAACAGGACAAATCTAAAATATTTTTTCTTATAAAACATTGTTTTTAACAAAAAATTATTAAAGGCTGATATAACTTTTAAATATCAATAAATTAATATTTTTATAACAAAATATTATATCTTAAATCTATAAACAAACAATAACAGATACATCACATATAACGCTCTACAATATGTTGATAAAATGCAAAATCTATTCAAAATAATCATATACTATATAATTATCTCAATAGCACAATTCCCGCCGGACAGTAATGAAAACAAAAGACACCTCATTTGTCAGACAAAAAAATCATTGCTTTTTTAAGAAAGTAATAAATCAAATTATCATCTTAAATAATAAAGATACTAAAACAATGTAATTCCTTTTATTATTGTTTCAATAAAAAATATAATAATCAAATAATGGCAGTAAACAACATCACACTTTGGCAACATAAACCAGTTCCTCTCCCTTTCTTGCGAGATGCATTTTTTCTCTTTTTTCATCAGGCAGCTCATAATAAAGTCTATCAGCAGTGACTTTGAATCCGGCTTTTGAAAGCACATCAGCATAGTCACGTCCAAACTGTCGCACATGGTCATATTGCCCGAAAAGACGTTTCCGTTCTTCAGGGTCAGTGACAGAAGGATCTTCAAAAGTATCGACATCAGGATTTATAGGCACCATCAGAATAGCCCAGCCGCCCGGCTTCAGAACCCTTTTTATCTCGGAAAAAGCCTTGTCCACATTGTCAACATGTTCAAGCACATGATTACAAATCAACACATCATACTGATTATCAGGTATATTCATCTCTGTAACGTCAAGATTAAGATCTGCTATGGGAGAATCTATATCAGCAGTAGTATAATCGAGATTTTTCAATGCCCTGAAACGTTTCAAAAACGGCTGTTCAGGAGCAAAATGCAACACTTTCAAGTTATCGGTAAAAAAGCCTGTTTTCTCTTTGAGATAAAGCCATAACAACCTATGACGTTCAAGGGACAAACATTTGGGGCACAATCTGTTATCCATAGCTTCGCCATATCCGTACGGCAAGAACTTACGAAAATGTCCTCCACAAATCGGGCATTCCACCTTATTGCCCCAATAAAACGGTCGTATCAGCAAACTGAAAAGATAACTGAACCTTATCAACATCTGACGAGGGAAAATCCTTGTTATCAATGAAATCAACTTTTTCATTATCAATAATTATTTACGAGCAACTTCTATAATGCCATGCGTCATGTTAGCCCATGAATATTTCTTTTTTTCTTCTTTAAGATTATCTTCAAACTCTTTCATACGGTCATGAGTAAAGAAATCCAGCAATGCTTCAGCAATACTGTCTGCTTGCGGTTTGACGACATAACCCACTTTACCATCAGGAATAATTTCCTTCAACCCACCCACATCGGTTACAAGCATAGGTCGTTCAAAATGATAACCAATCTGGGTAACACCGCTTTGTGTTGCCGACTTATAAGGTTGTACAATAATGTCAGCCGCATTAAAGAAATACCTCACCTCGCTGTCCGGTATGAACTTGTCGAACCAAATAATTCTGTCTTTCAAATTAAGGTCCTGTTCCATTTTTCTGTAACGTTCCTCATCATTATAAAACTCTCCTGCGACTATCAATTTTACATTCAAACATTTAAAACGTTCATCAGAGAACGCCTGCAACAGTAAATCAAGCCCCTTATAATCTCGTATTATTCCAAAAAACAGCATATATTTTTGATTTTCATCAAGTTTCAAAAATGACAAAGCTGTTTTTCTATCGATTTTGCTACCAAAATTATCAAAAACCGGATGAGGCATCAGCAGTCGAGGTTTTACAGTATCGAAAGCAGCAAGGTCGTCCATGACAGATTTTGACATGGCGACAAAAGCGTCAACAGATTTCACAAAATATTTTGCAAGTAACTTATCGCCCCAACGTTTCTCATGAGGTACAATATTGTCAAGGATAGAGACAATCTTGGTCTTTTTATTACGTTTTGCAATGCGTGCTATTGTGCCGAAACAAGGAGCCATCAACGGAATCCAGAACTTAATTATCACAATATCAGGAGCCGATTTCATCAATTCTCTTCCCACCTTAATCCAGTTAAATGGATTCACAGAATTAACGCAACGTGTTATTCTCAAATTGTCAGGAGCAGGTTCATTAGAATATTGTGTTTTACCAGGGAACAACAGCGATGGATATTGTACAGTAAAAGTAAATATCTCAGCATCGAAGCCCTCATCCTGAAACTGACGGACAAGACGTTCATTAAAACTTGCGAGACCTCCGCGATAAGGATATGATGTTCCCAACAATACAATCTTCATGATTCAGAATTTATAATCTTTCAAATCCATACATGCCTTTTCATAATCTTCCGGAATACCGATGTCAATAAAATAGCCGTCATCGACAAAACCATTAACTCTCAGAGAAGCAGCGTATGGTTCCAGCAGCATTGTTTCAAAAGAAAACTTATCCGGCATACCATCGAACATCTCGGGCTCTCTCTTTATCATGCAAACGCCGCCATTGATAAAACCCTTATCGCAATAATGTTTCTCATGGAATGCCGCCACCATGCCATTACCATCAAGTTCCACAGAACCATAACGGTCGAAGTTTTCAAGATATTTCAATGCGACGGTGACGGGTTTGCCGGAAGACAGATGAGAGCGTGACATTTTCAACAAATCAACATAAAAAAAGGTATCGCCATTCAATATCAAGACATTATCTGTGTCAGCATACGACATTGCCAACCTGACACCACCGCCTGTTCCCAAAGGAGTTTTTTCCACGGCATAAAGCACCTCGAAAGGAAACAACGACCTTGCCGAAGAAACCCATTCCTGAACCTGTTCATGGAGGTATCCCACTGAAAGTATCACTCTGTCGATATTGTATCCTTTAAGATATTGAAACAGATAATAAAGGAAAGGTCTGTCGTTTACGGGAGCGAGACATTTGGGCAAGTCCGACACCACAGAGCGCAGACGTGTGCCGAGACCGCCTGCCAATATTATGACATCCATCTTATTCATGATAAATTTTCCACCCATGAGAGCCACCGTCACTAAAAGACAGAGGAAAGACCTGTCCTCTGCAAACATTGAGAGCCTCAATCACATTACGTTTGCGTGTAGGTTCCACGGCAAAGAAAATAAAACCGCCACCGCCGGCGCCACTCACCTTGCCCGAGACAGCACCTGCAGCCATCGCAATATCGAAAACATGTTGTATCTCATCATTGGTTATGGCGGAGGCCATCTTCTTTTTGTTCTCCCAAGCCTCACCCATTATTGAAGAAAACGTCTTGATATCACCTTTAAGCAATGCCGTTTTCATATCGACAGCACTCTGTTTAATCTTGTGCATGGCATCGATGGCAGACACATTGCCCGAGGAGGTGTTTTTCTTCTGTTCTTCTATGATGGCGGCAGAAGACCTTGAAGCACCGGTATAATACAACACCAAGGAAGACTCCAGCTCATCGATAATCCAGCGTTTCACCCTCAAGGGATTTACAATGACCTGCCCGTTTTTCAAAAACTCCATAAAATTAAATCCACCGAAAGCAGCAGCATATTGGTCCTGTTTTCCACCGCTAAGTCCCAAATCTTTACGTTCAATAATATATGCCATAAGAGCGAGCTCATATTCACCAACAGGCAGATTAAGCCATTCAGCAAAAGCCTTGATGATACAAACCACCATAGTAGATGACGACCCGAGACCGGAACCTGCCGGAGCATCGGAATAAGTAGTGATTTTAAATGAACAAGGCTTAAAGTCGAAATTCTTTACTATATAATTGTAAACACCTTTATGCAAATCGAGTTGTCCATCGACAGGCAATTCTCCTATACAGTCAAAAACCTGCCGCTGATGCAAGTCTGTCGCTTCGATTTCAATCTTGCCATTATCTGTCTCTTCTATGGTACAATAAGCATATAAATTTATTGTAGCATTAAGAACATAACCTCCATAAATGTCGCAATAAGGCGATAAGTCACTGCCACCACCGGCAAGACCAAGACGAAGAGGTGCTTTGCTGCGAACTATCATAAACTCATTTTTTATGCTACAAAGATAGTAATTTATATCACAAAATTGCTTTTACGACAAAATAATTGTTTGTGAAAATTAACAAAATACTCTGACTTCAACTTGTAAATCTTCAGAAAAAACAGGAAATATCATTTTTTTATAAAAGGCAAAGCCTTTTCAATAATATAATTAATCTGTTCCGACAATTTCAGATGATATATCACAAACACAGCGATGAATACGAGTATTACAGTACGAAGCAATGCCTCGAATATGATTCCGAAAACAGAGGCATTGAACAACTCTACGAACCATACCGATATCGTATCGGTCATCAGAATATTTAAAGCAAAAAGTATAATAATCAAGAAAATAACAGTAATCTGCTTAACGGAGAACGGAGATACTTTCAATTTAAACCATATCAAAGACAAAATCAACACATAATATATAGCATACGACAGTAAAGATGCGAGAGCGGCACCTTCCATGCCAAGTACCGGAATGAAGTTGATATTGAATATTATATTCAACACCATCAATATAATGGTAGAAAACAGAGAAAAGTAATAATATTTAGAATAACTCAACACCGTAACGCCTATATTAAGGGTCGAATTAAAAAGTTTTACAATGCCGAGAAGGATAAACACCCATTTGCCGTCAGCATAAACCTCTCCATTGGGAAGTATGGTATAAAACAAGTCTATATTGATAGTAATAACAAAGAAGACCAACAATCCTACTATCAACTGGTGAAAGGATACGCTTTTACACAATTCACGAGTCTCATAAATATCGTTATCCTTGATTGCCTGTGCAAGACGAGGTTTTGATATGGCACCTAAAGAACGATATGGCATTTCCACAAGATTCGAAATATACACAGCAATGGTATAAACACCGGTAAATGCCAAGCCTAAACTTCCGGATATGAAAAATGTATTGATTACCGGCACATTAGTAACTATCGACGATACTAATAAGAAGAAAGTATATAATAAAAAGTCCCTGCGCAACGATTTTGAGACAAATGACGGTTTGATTTTGAATGACACCCGTTTCAAAGACAATAAATAGACAACATTCAACAGAGTGGCTATGACATAAGCAAGACATAAGCCTATCACCATGCCGTCGAGAGTAATGATATCGAAAGCATAAAAAAGATAATCTGCAAGAGTAAAGACACGTATGCCGACCTCTCTGATAAACTTTGGCACCGCAATGCGCATCAACACGTTGGAATTCGTCTCGAAGACCGTCAAATACAACATGAAAAATGACATTGGAATGACAAAATACAGATAATCTACAAACAAAGAAGATGACTCCGAGAAATAATATACTATAGAATCTTTAAAGATGAAAAACAATATCAAAAACATTACAAATCCTATAGCAGGAATAAGAATGGTCCAACCGAAGAAACCATTATCGCGATTAGCGTCATCTTTAAAATAAGGATAATAGCGCATTGCAGAGGTATTGGTCCCCAACTGGGCGAGGCTCGACATCAATATGGCTGCGTCGGTGAGCACGCGTGTCAATCCCACCTCTTCAGCAGTAAGATATTTCGTCATCACAAAAAATGTAGTGACAAACCCCACCGCAACACCAATATAATTGATGATAGTGCCTTTGATACTCTGTCTTGCCACTATACCCATCTCAGATTGTCATTTAGCGAGAATATTCCTTACAAAACGCATTGTCTTATAGTCAGGGTCATTGAACACCTTATATAATTCGGACATCAATGGATACATTTCTGTATCCAAATCATTCTTCTTTAATTTATTATAAAAGACATCCACGGCGATACGACCTTCGAGGACCACCTTGTCGGAAATACTGCTGGTAAAGAAGCCTTTACCCATAAGCAAACCAAGAGTTCTGTTACGACTCATGTCGTTAAGGGCAGTCAACGAGAAGTCTCCGAATCCGCAATAGTTAAACAGCGTCTGCTCTCTGCCTCCGAAAACCATAACCAGATTTCTCATTTCGTTAAGAGCTTTTGTTATAACGATTGCTCTCATATTGGCAGAGTCGAAACCTGCATCTACCATACCTATTATAATAGCGTAGATATTTTTCAGAATGCTTGCATGTTCCACGCCTGAAACATCAGTAGTAAAATCAGTACGTATATTAGTACCTTCAAACAAGTCGGTGATGATAGGATACAGATATTTGTCATAAGAAGCAGCCGTAAGACCTGTTTCCTGTCTGTTGATAATCTCACGTGCAAAAGAAGGACCTTTCAAAGAAATGATAGGATTGGGCAAAAAACTCGTCAGGCTGTCGGGTATTATCTGACCACCATTGCCGAAACCTTTTGCAAGGTTGACTATCAAGGCTGAAGGATTAAGAAACGACTGATTCTCCTTAAGATAATCCACCACTGCCGTAGAAGGTATTGCCATCATCACCACATCGGCATCCTCCAACACTCTTTTGTCGTTTGTTGCCTTAAGATTTTCGCTCAACAAATATTTGGGAAAGTATAATGTATTGAGACGTTGCTCATTAATCATTTTAACGACTTCATCTTCTATGGACAGCAATATTGTCTCATTTTTTTTCTTCTCTGCAATAATATCACCCAATGCAGTGGCGATAGCACCGCTTCCCACGAAAACCACTTTCTTCATTTTACACAATTTTCATTTTCAGACTTCAAAGATACGATAATTTTCAAAAAGTCAAATAAAGATTTACTCGAGTTTAGATTATGAGAATTTTTACATGAAATATTTATCAGCAATATCTTTTATTTTAAATGATAATAATAAAAAACGAGTCATTTTGATATATCATTGATTATCGTACTTTATAATTTTTTAAAAAAAATATAGATTCAAGATAGAAGTGCAACCATCCTCCTCCGTCCTTGGAGCGTAGCGGAAAGGGAGGAGGAGGATGGCAAGCAACTCAGAAGGGTCATT
>NZ_DBMCYK010000026.1:0-27075 GCF_056978975.1 Candidatus Limimorpha avicola | reverse complement strand
GACAGTATTTCAATGATCTCTTTAATATAATTCTGAACCGGCTAACACCGATTCTATTGTTTAATTTTAATTTCTCGGTAATTTTTTACCGAAGTATTGATCATAGTAAAACAATAAAAAAAAAGCCGACTTAACGTCAGCCTTTTAAATTTAAATATCAATTAATTACATTAATATAAAATAACATAATAATATATCAAGGTATCGGATATATTGTAGAAGCATTTTGAGGTGATACTATATTACCGGAGAAAGTAACCTGATAGCCGCTATTTGTGGTAAGGACTATTCTACCGAGACCATTTTGTTGGACATAAACCGTAAACTGCACCGGTATTACACCTGTCCATGTTCTGAAACTGCCGTTTATTATATAAGGTCCATCAGATTGAGACATATCCGGCTCATATTGCACCAGACGTGCAGGAGTATCAGGAGTATCCCACGATTGCCAATTCCATCCCGGGAAACCGGGAGCTGTCCACGGTCCTCCCCAACCGCTCGGTATAGGAGTAGGACCCGGAGGGCCGAAACTGCCGGCATTGTTAAATGCTATATTGATAGCTACATATTTACCATCTATGGCAAAATAATTCTGAAAAGACGACAATGGTGCTTCCTGTCCGAAAGGTCCTATGAAAGTGTTTGCTTCCAAAACGAAAGTGGTGTCGTTGACGAGTTTTATCATCTCGGCGCGCGACTGTGCCAACTCAGCAGCTTGCTGTGCTTGTCGTGCTGCCCTGCGTTCAGCACGCTCCTGCTGACGAAGATCGCTCTGAGAATATCCTGTCATCATGGCAATGCTGATAAAAAATAATAAAAATGCTTTTTTTATCATAATCTTTTGTTTTTTATTTAAACTCATTTTATGTCTTTTTGTTTAATGAAAACTAAAATTAAAAATAAAAAAACAAAAAACTCATATAACAGTTTGATTATCAATCTAAGTCACGACACGAAGAAATTATCTATGCAATTATATCACACAATAAGGATGTTTTCGACAAAATAAAAAAGAAATCATTGTGGTTCAGTAAGTTTCATTATAGACTTATCGTTACCGACAATGATTCATTCAAATAAAAACACAGTTGACAATCAATTATCTCAAAAATGAGGTAACATCTGAATTCGGTTCTACCTCTACAGGTTCTTCTCCATATTTAAACACCATCATTTTCTTTCCGCCTTTCAGCATTATCTTATCATCGTCAACCCACAAAGCTGAAGCCTCACGCAAGCCGACAACCTTCATCGATTGATTGACAGCGAGATATTCATTCAGTCTATCCTGACGTGTTTCACCTCCATGTTTCACCATCTTGTCTATTTCAGGTTGAGGATCGAGGTAATGAGGATTTATCTGAAAAGAGACAAGATTCAAAGTTTTGAAACTCACCGGTTGGACAATAGGCATATCATTAGTCGTACACAAGGTGGGACATGCCACATTGGAACCGGCACTCCAACCTATATATGGCGTACCTTTTTTCACCACCTCACTAACAGCCTCCATCAAACCATATTTATGCATTTCTGCAACCAAATGGAAAGTATTGCCACCTCCCACCACTATACAGTCAGCTTCTTTCACCAAATTGATTTTATCTTCAACAGTATGGACCGAAACAAAATTTTCAAGTCCGAGCTTCTCGTCAAAAACCTTCTTTACCCTTGCCTCATATTCGTCATAACTTGCGGGGTAAGGTTTTCTATTGATAAAAACACCGGCAAAAGGAACAAAAACAATCTTGCTCTTACTGTCAAGGTTGAATTTGTCACGAAACTGTTCCAGCTGTGTCATTGCCCATGCCAAATAGGTCTCTCCAAAATTGGTAGAATTACTAATCAACAATAAATTCATATCCGTTAGTTTTATTTTTGCCAAAATTAAACATTTTTTTCGAATTTTTGAATATTTTTATCTAATTTTGAAGACATATTCATCAATTTCTCAAAAATATTTCATAAGCATGGATACAAAATCATTATTTCTCAGCATTTTATCTGTCGTATCATTATTTTGTGCGGCACAAAGCAATTACACGTTACAGTCTCCCGAGGGAAATATTACTGTTTGCATCAACATCGACAATGACATTACTTATAATGTCAGACACGGTAATACACAAGTCATTACCGATACACCTATATATATGGAATTGTCAGATGGCATGATTTTAGGACACGATGTCAAAATTAAAAATGTCAAGACTCATAAAGAAGATAATATCATAAAGGCTGACTTTTACAAAAAAGCAGAAGTGAGAGATTGTTACAATGAATTGACAATAAATACAAAAGACAACTACAAAATAATATTCAGAGCGTATGACGACGGTGTTGCATACCGTTTCTCTACTGATTTCAGAAAACCTTTCAAAATAAAAAAGGAAGACGTAACATTCAATTTCAGTGATAATCACACCGTATATATGCCATTTGTCAATGCAAGAGAAAGTGACGAGGACATGATAACGAGGCAATTTTTCAATTCTTTCGAGAACGAATACACCGTTGCAAAAATCAAGGAATTAGACAGCAACAAGTTGGCTTTCATGCCTGTCATGGTATGTTTGGAAGACGGCAAAAAGGTTGTCATTACAGAAGCCGATTTAGAAAGTTATCCCGGCACATATCTACGTAAAGGAGAAGGCTGCAGTTTGACAGGAATACAAGCTCCATATCCGAAGAAAGAGCGACAAGGAGGACACAACATGTTGCAATATATAGTGGAAGAAGGAGAAGACTATATTGCCGGTGTCGAAGGAAAGCGCGACTTTCCCTGGCGTTGTATGATAATATCTACAGAAGACAAAGAACTTGCCGACAGCGACATGGTTTACAAGTTGGCTTCTCCCTCACGTCTTGAAGATATCAGTTGGATAAAACCGGGGAAAGTGGCATGGGAATGGTGGAACGCTTGGAATATCAAGGGAGTGCCTTTCGAGGCGGGAATCAACAACGACACCTATAAAATATATATAGACTTTGCATCTGAATATGGTATTGAATATGTCATTCTCGATGAAGGTTGGGCTGTCAACAAGCAAGCCGACTTATTTCAAGTAGTACCTGAAATAGACCTTGAAGAACTCATACGATACGGGAAAGAACGCAATGTAGGCATTGTGTTATGGGCAGGTTATGCTGCTATTGACCGTGATATGGAAGAGGTATGCCGACATTATTCGAATATGGGTATAAAAGGTTTCAAAGTCGATTTCATGGACAGAGATGACCAAAAAGTCGTTGATTTTTATTACAGGATGGCAGAGACTGCAGCGCGATACCATCTCTTTGTAGATTTTCACGGAGCCTACAAACCGACCGGATTGAGCCGCACCTACCCCAATGTACTCAACTACGAAGGCGTGTTCGGTCTTGAGCAGACGAAATGGGGAGAGGATATCGACATGGTGACATACGAAACCACCATACCATACATAAGAATGGTTGCCGGCGCCATGGATTTCACACAAGGAGCCATGCGAAATGCCACGAAAAGCAATTACAGGGCAATATATAACGAACCCATGAGTCAAGGCACTCGCTGTCGCCAACTTGCAGAATATGTCATATTCGAGTCGCCTTTTAACATGTTGTGCGACACACCGGACAATTACAGAGACAATGAAGAATGCGCAAGACTCATTGCTACCATACCTACTACCTGGGACGAGACTGTGGTTTTGGATGGGAAAGTGGGAGAATATACAGTAATTGCACGACGTAAAGGCAACCGATGGTATATTGGAGGCATCACAGACTGGAATGAAAGGACATTAACCCTTGATTTGACACCACTAAATCTTGACAACGACAAAGGCGTCATCTTCCGCGATGGCATCAATGCCTCCCGCAATGCTACGGATTATGTTAAAGAAAACATCATTGTAAAAGAGAACACTATAAGACTCTACATGGCTTCGGGAGGCGGATTCGTCCTAATATTGTAAAACAAAATAATGGCTATCAACAACATTATTAATTAAGAAGTTTTTTTCATTTTTGAATTCTAGTACCGTTTTTTTTTGCAATTTTGCAGTTTCAAAATAATGCGCAAAATGGAAGAAAAAAAAGGTGCCTTGCTGTTAGGCACTGAAAATATCGGAAAATTATTGAAGAAATATGCCATGCCTGCCATTATTGCCATGACGGCATCTTCGTTGTACAATATGGTTGACAGTATTTTCATAGGACATGGTGTAGGAGCCATGGCAATTTCCGGATTGGCTATAACATTTCCTTTTATGAATCTTGCTGCTGCATTAGGTTCTTTGGTGGGTGTTGGAGCATCGACAGTAACAGCAATAGAATTAGGCAAGAAGAACTACGACAAAGGCTGCAAAGCATTAGCGAACACACTGATTTTAAATATTTTCATCGGCATTATCTTTTCGATAATATGTCTCATCTTCCTGAAACCGATACTCTATTTTTTTGGAGCAAGTGAAGAGACAATGCCATACGCATACGATTACATGTTTGTCATTCTCCTTGGCAATATCATCACTCATTTATATTTGGGTCTCAATTCTGTATTAAGGGCATCAGGACACCCCAATGAAGCAATGATAGCCACCATTATGACAGTAGTCACCAATATTTTCCTCGACTGGTTATTCATTTATCCTTTGGGGCTTGGTATCAAAGGTGCAGCCATTGCTACTATAATGGCACAAACCATTCCTCTCGTATATCTGTTGAGAATTTTTTCCAGAAAAGATGAATTGATACGTTTCAAAAGGAAAGATTTTGTCATTGATTTTAAAATAATCAAAGACATCATATCCGTAGGAATGTCGCCGTTTTTACTGAACTCAGCCCTTTGCGTCATTGTCATTCTCATCAACAACAGTCTTAAAAAATACGGAGGAGACCTGTCGGTTGGTGCATACGGTATCGTAAACCGTATTTCTTTCATCTTTGTCATGATAGTTTTAGGATTGACACAAGGCATGCAACCTATTGTAAGTTATAATTTTGGTGCGAGACAGTTCGACAGAGTCAACGAAGCATTGAAAAAAACGATATATCTTGCCATTATAACGCTGACAACCGGTTTTGTTATCGGAGAGACTATACCCGGAGTAGTATGCAGATTTTTCACTGATGACGAACAACTCATCGAGATCTCAATAATAGGCATGCGTGTTGTCATGATAACATTTCCCATCATCGGATTACAAATTGTGTCCGGCAACTTCTTCCAGAGTATTGGCAATGCGAAAAAAGCCATTTTTTTGTCCTTGTCGCGTCAGGTGATATTTCTCATCCCGCTATTATTGATTTTGCCACGTTTTTTCGGAATAAAAGGTGTTTGGTTCTGTATGCCGATATCAGACGTTGTGGCAACGATAATAGCAGCTGTAATGCTTAAACGTCATTTTAGAAACATAAGAAACATTCAAAAGAAAGAGACCAAATATTTTACAGACAGCATGCCGAAAGAGGGCAATCAATGATGTTTTAAACTTCAGAGCCTTTAAAAACTCTTTCAGGATATTCCACATCTTCAAGAAACAAAGCATGAGCCGGCATGGAAGAACCTGCCGAACAACGGTTTTTGTTCTCAATGACAGCACGGAAACCGTCAAGGTCCATACGTTTCCTGCCAACATCGAGCAATGTGCCAACTATGGCACGGACCATATTACGCAAAAATCTGTCAGCCTTAATGTGGAACACCATCATGTTGTCTTTTCTTAACCATTGAGCCTCCATGATGGTACAGTTGTTTGTCTTCACCTGGGTATGCAACTTGGAAAAACTTGTAAAATCACGATATTCAAACAAAATGTCCGCAGCTTTTTGCATCATATCCATATCTAAGTCGCCATAGTAATAATATGCATCTTCTGTATGGAATGGGTCTTTCACAGTAGTGATATAATAATGGTATGTACGAGACAAGGCATCGAAACGGGCATGTATATCACTTGGCACCTGCCAGCAGTCATGAACAACGATATCATCCGGAAGAAACATATTGAGTTCCGATACAAAACGAACTGTATCCAACACGTCATCATAGTCGAAATGAGCATAATAATTGCGAGCATGGACCCCAGTATCAGTTCTGCCACAACCTGTTATGCAAATTTTTGATTTCAATTTAAGTCCTGTACAACGTTCCATGACCTCCTGTACCGATGTCTCTCGCGGCTGAATCTGCCAGCCATGATATTGTTTGCCGTTATACGACAAATGTAGGAAATACCGTCTCATTATATTTTTTATGTGCAAATATAAAAAATTTGTTTTTTAGAAAAAATAATTTTATCTTTGTTGCAATTATTTATCATATATGATAACGGACAGACAGATTTTTCAGACTTTTTTGGGATTGCCGGCCATAGTTGAAGATCCCATGGAGATAGTGAAAGCAGAGGGAGTGTATATGTATGACAGAGACGGCAAAGATTATTTGGATTTAGTTTCAGGGGTTTCTGTCAGCAATGTAGGACACTGTCATCCCAAAGTTGTGGAAGCGATAAAGGCACAGGTGGATAATTACATGCATTTGATGGTTTATGGAGACATAGTACAAAGTCCGCAAGTCAGACTATCCAAATTGCTTGTTGACAATCTGCCGGAGACGTTAAACTCAGTATATTTTGTAAATTCAGGGTCAGAAGCCATAGAAGGAGCTTTAAAACTTGCCAAGAGAGCAACAGGAAGGACCACATTGGTACATTTCGACAACGCCTATCATGGGGGCACGGCAGGAGCATTGAGTATGATGGGAAGAGAGTATTACAGAAGTGCATTCAGACCGTTGTTACCATGTACAAAAGAACTACAATTCAACAACACAGAACAATTAGAGGAGATTAAGGAAGACACCTTTGCTGTTGTGATGGAACCTGTTCAGAGCGAGGCGGGAGTCATAATACCAAAAAAAGGTTTTCTCGAGGCAGTACGTCGCCGTTGTGACGAAGTAGGAGCTTTACTCATTTTTGATGAGATACAGATGGGCATGGGTCGTACAGGAAGCATCTTTGCTTTCCGCAAGTTAGGTGTCACTCCCGACATACTCTGTCTTGCAAAAGCATTGGGAGGCGGCATGCCGTTAGGCGCTTTCATTGCATCACGCAACTTGATGAATCTCTTGACATTCAATCCTGTATTAGGGCATATCACTACATTCGGCGGGCATCCTGTCTGTTGTGCTGCCGGATTGGCAGCATTACACGTCATCATAGACGATGACCTCGCCGCTAAAGCAGAAGCCAAAGGCCTTAAATTTCAAAAAGCCATAGAAGACCATAAAACAGTACGAGACATAAGACGTATAGGATTGTTCCTCGGTATCGACATAGACGAAAATATAGATACCGGCAAACTGCTGTCGCAATTCAGAGCCAATGGCTTGCTCGGTGACTTGTTCCTGTTCAGAGAACATGCTTTCAGAATAGCTCCGCCTTTGACAATAACAGACAATGAAATAGATATAGCAATAACGAGAGTTATTAAAACACTCGACTCCATGACTAAATAAATACTAACTAACAATAAATTACAAAGCCATGCCAATATATATGTTATCAGACGACATTTACGACTTTCCGAACGTAAATCAAGCCACACAAGACGGCATCATAGCAATTGGCGGTGATTTGTCGCCGGAACGACTTATCATAGCATACTCTTCCGGCATCTTCCCCTGGTATAATGAAGGAGAACCTATACTATGGTGGTCAATCGACCCACGCATGGTCATGAAACCAACAGAGATGAAAATCACCAAATCGTTATGGAAAACCATAGAATCAAACAAGTTTTCCTGCTCATTCGACACCAATTTCGAGAAAGTGATACGCCTTTGTGCAGAAGTAGAACGCCCTGAACAAGAAGGCACCTGGATCAACGAAGACATGATAGCAGCCTATTGCGACCTCCACGACCTCGGATTTGCCCATTCGGTAGAGACTTATTTGGACAACGAGCTTGTCGGCGGTCTTTATGGAGTAGCCATAGGTCGTATTTTTTGCGGAGAATCCATGTTCCACACCAAGACAGACGCCTCCAAGGTCGCATTCTTCAACCTGACTCAGTTTTTAAAGAGACATGATTTTGAACTTATTGATGCTCAACAAGACACAAATCATCTTCGCCGTCTTGGAGCATATACCATACCTCGCAAGGATTTTATCAAGACTTTGAAACGTCTGGTAAAATATCCTTCCTTAGTAGGTAACTGGGGTGATGGCAGTGCCAAACTAAAAGAAGTAATAATAGAAAAATAATATCAACACATATTATTTTAAATGCAATATCCCTCAACAAGATGTTGCAAATGAATGTCACACCCTGGAATTACCGCAATCATACATGTTTTTCAATCCAAAAAGCAAGACCGGCAAATGAAATCTTTTTTGTCAACCCCATAACGAAAATATTCACATATATACAATAATTGTTATTTTTGCAAAAAAACGAAATATGAGCAATACATTACTCGTCGCTATAGGATTCACTTTTATTTTTGTCATGACGACAGCAGGTTCTGCAGTAGTCTATCTTTTTAAGAATGATGTTTCACAAAAGGCACATTCTCTTTTGTTAGGTTTTGCCGGAGGCATCATGATAGCAGCATCAGTGTGGTCTTTGCTGATACCTTCAATCAGCATGTCGGAAACTGTTTACGGCAAGTGGTCATGGATTCCTGCTTCAATAGGATTTGTCGCAGGCGGCATTTTTCTATCTTTGCTGGACAAGGTGATACCACATTTTCACAGTGGCATAAATCAAGAAGAAGGACCACATGTCAATATAGCAAAATCCATCAAATTATTTCTTGCAGTGACCTTGCACAACATACCGGAAGGTCTTGCTGTAGGATTCGCCTTTGGAGGCGCCGCTGTCATGGGTGAGACATCAGCATTTGTTGCAGCATTAGGATTATCCATAGGTATAGGGATACAAAACTTCCCTGAAGGAGCCGCCATAGCCTTGCCTATGTTTAAAGTCACCAACAGCCGACGCAAGTCTTTTCTTTACGGCATGAGCAGCGGTGCCGTAGAACCGATATCCGCCATATTGGGATTTTTTCTATCTTCCCATTTAGCCTCATTACAGCCATGGTTTCTTGCTTTTTCTGCCGGTGCCATGATATTTGTCGTCGCCGAAGACCTCATTCCCGATGCCAACCTCAAAGACAACCCACATTCCGGTACATGGGGCGTCATGGCGGGATTCGTCCTCATGATGATTCTCGATGTGGCATTAGGATGATAAACTTAACAATGACGTTTATAGAATAAGAATGTCTTGTCTTTGCTTTATTTTGACAACAAAACGATAAAATAAAACCATAGAATTGAACGACAAAACCCCGTAAAATACAGATGTCGAGTTTGCCATTCACAGACGTTTACGCATCAGGAAGTTGGTAAGCAACAACCTGTTCGCTCTTTGTTTTTGTGCTTTCAGCACTTCATATCCTTTATGTTCAAAGAAAGGACGTGCCGTGATACTTACCTCCGACCTTATCTCTGAAACACCATATTCTGCAGCCATCTTTTCCACTTCTGAAAGCAACAATGACGCCACTCCTCTACCCTGCCGGTCTTTATGGACAAACAAAGAATGCAGATATCCGTCCTCATTCATGGAAGAAAATCCAATGATATTGCCAACTCCGTCAAGGGCAGCAATATAATGATTCGTCGCCAACAGCTCTCTCAAATGCCACTCGCTGTCACCGCATGACGCCCAGTCCTCAACTTCTTCTTGTGTGTAATGTCTGTTATTGACGTTAAGAACCGTGGAACGGAACAGCTCACGTATCTCCGGTATGTCATTTTCCGAAAGAGTTCGTATTTTATAAATCCTGTCCCCGTCTTGTCTTATCACTTCACCTGTCCATTCCATCAACATCTTACTATATGCTTCGAATGTCTCATCATCTTCATTGCCATCCATTATCTCAGCAGTTTTCAATATCTCCAATTCCACTGATGTCAGGATTCTCTCAAGACACCTCATCGACGACACATAACTTCCACTATCCAAATAATGTTTCATACGAACTGTGAAACGGGCAGTCTTGTAAAGATTTCTGAGGATATACCTGTCGCGGGAATGAAGAAAATTATGCAAACAAGCATGATAAAGAGCAGATGCTCCTGTCAATACAGCATGACGTACATCATGATTTGTAAACATATTCTTCAGACATTCCATAGAGCCCAATATCGTCTTGGTATCAAGATAAAGCTGCAGCAAATCTGACTTCTCCCATCGCAACAGTTCTTTTTTTCCGGCAACAAAACCGCAAATAAGTTCCCGGTATTCCATAGTATCCAACATATCACGATACGACTGAATATCCTTGAATGTAAGGTCGTCGATGATTACTACTACATCAATGTCGCTGTTAGCGGTCTGTTCTTCTCTACCGTAGCTGCCCTGTATGCCGAAAAGCACCAGTCGTTTTCCAAAAAGCGCGATAAGTTTTCCCTTAAACTCTTCGAGCCACTTTTCCATATCCGGAAGTTTTTTACCCTCAACATCATCTAACATCATACAATTCTCCAAATTAAATCACTGTCAAACAAATTTATACATCATTTATCGTTTTTTTCGAACTCATCTTTCGTAAGCAACATAAAATGTTCTGTTCTCACGTCACCCATCGGAGATGTTTTATTCTCCTCTGTATGATGAAATCTGAATCCGCATTTCTCCATGACGCGCCGAGACCTCGAATTACCGTCATAATATCCGCACCACACTCTATTTATCTTCAGTTTTTCGAAACAATGTCTCAGCAGACAGTTCACAGCTTCAGGGATGAGACCTTTACCCCAGTAAGGGACTCCTATCCAATAACCTATCTCCGCATCTCCCTCTATCATTTCCGCACTATGTATGCCATTACCGAACATAACGCCAACACTTCCGACAGGTTCACTATTCTCTTTCAACACCACTGCATACGTTTCAGGTGCGGACAAAATGTCGCGAATGACATTTCTGCTATCCTCTACCGAGAGATGCGGATGCCAACCCGCTACAGGTCCCACTGCCGGATCTTTGGCATATTTAAAAAGAATTTCAGCATCGTCATCATGCCACGGACGAAGTATCAATCTCGCTGTTTCTAAAAAAACGTCTTTTATTTCAAGTTCTTTCACCATTACATATTCCTCCTCTGTTTCTTTTACAATCTCGAATCCCATTTTAAGATACATCAGGACCGCATAATTGGCTTTCTGAACCGAGAGAGAGACCCTCCCATAACCTTTTTCACCAAGAAGTTCAAGTATCTTTGTCATCAAACGTGTTCCAATACCTCTGTTTCTGTATTCCTTATACAATGATATGGCAAGTGAAGGCGTCACATCGTCAATATTGCCATAATCTTTCATTATCCTTGTCCATACCGCACCGACTATTTTACCGTCACATTCCGTAACAATACACAAGTCATCTTTTTTCTTGCCGAAATCTTCAATATAGACCTTCAATTCAGGCAAGTCGAGCACGTTTTCCGGAGGAGCCGTCTCACCTTCCGGAATAAAAACAGCCTCATAAAGAAAGTCTCTCAACAAAGGAGTTTCTTCTTCATACAAATGGCGTATTATACAACCTTCCTCATCATTTACCTTCATATCATTATCATCAACAAATCATTATATTTTACAAAATTATAAAGAAAGAATCACTTTTTCATAATCTTTCACAAAATATCTGACATTCTTTTTACCTTTTTGAATTATCACATGTCCTTCAGCCTCCAATTTCTCTTTTTGGCATTCCACTCCTCCCGGATATTTCGGATTCAATTCCCCGGCAGTTTTCAAGGTACGCCAATAAGGAATTTTATTCGTCTCACGTTGAGAACTCGCCCATGCAGCAATGATGATAAAAATGCCTGCTGTAGTAGGCTCCGTAAAATCAGCATTATTTTTTCTTGCAATATATTCCCGAATTTTGTCCGTCGTGATTATCTTTCCATAAGGTACAGTTCTCATTATCTCATCATATACTATAGGCGGAGCAAAATACATCTTATCGCCTCCATATTTTCTTATAACTTCCAAATCTGTGACAATCTGCATTTTAGGCATATCCTTGTTGTTGTTCAGCATTGCATTGAAATCTTTCATATCCTCATTTGCCATACTTCTATTTTTTATTTAGATTATCCATCATTTTCTTCATATTGTTTTCGTTTTCTTTATCAGAAATCGAAGGGTCTTTCATGAAACGCCCGCATGGCAGTTCCGGGCATCCTTTACAGTTCCTTTTCATTTTGTTCTCACAACACTTGTAAATCGGACAGACATCGTTGCCTGTATAACTAAGCCAAAACACCTTACCATGTATTGAGCGACAGCCGCGACACAGTATCGGAAATCTGTTGCACTCCACGCATATCGTCCCGCAAGGAGAAGGCTCGACAAAGTCATCTTTCCAATACCACCATTTACATTTCTCCGGTTCAGGATTTTCTGTATTCACGAAATACTCCACTGCGCGGTACAGATACAGCTGACACCGGTCGATAACACAACCGCGCAGACGACATTCCTCTTCATATAATTCTTCTGCTTTTTTCCCTCTCAACGACGCCATTGTGGTATAGCCCATTGCCACAAGCGCTTGTTCTGTCTGCTTTCCTACATTCGGAATCTTTCTAAGTTCAGTCATAATTTTTTATTTTGTTCGAAACGACATTCCATCATACCACCTTCATTATCTTCATATATTTATAAAATGCAACAATGTCGAAATTATTATAATTATATTTTTTATTGTCCGAAAAAAATAAAATTTATTTATAATATCTTGAAAATCGAAATCATACGACTGTAATTCATCTAAAAAAACAATATATGGCTTAATTTCGACAATCGATTTATATTATCCGATGGATTCCAAAAAAAATTTACACGCAAAGATGCCATAATATGCCGTCATTACAATGCGTTGAAAAAATAACACTTGTCCTTAAATAATAATCTCACATACCGATATTCCATATAACGATTTATTATCGGATGACAATGAAATTCATTAATACCGAACATCATACATCTGTTATGAGACATCAGCCATATTAAAAAAGGTGAGTCAAATCGCACAATCTGACCCACCCGATAATCTTGCCGAAAAGGCAAACAATTATGATGCCGGCAAATGCCGTGTTATCTGACCACTTCCGTAAACTCCGGCACAGCACCCTGTTCCTTGCCTACTGTGACAAAGATAACAGCTTCTACATCGTTACCCTCGCTATTCTTGCTCTTCGCCGTGAAACGGTAGTCTGTTCCTTCCGGAGTAGTACGTTTGCCCACCGACACCGGTGTGCCCAAAGGATATTTATATCCGCTGCAGGCTGCATTGAATATCTCTATTTCTTCTTGATTGACAGGCTGTTGAGGTGAATATTCCGGTAATTTCTCCACTTCTCCATCCAAATAGCCATATTCCTTCAAGAAACGTTGCACTTCGACAGGGGCCTTGTCGATACGTGCAGTACGCACGCCATAACCCCGGCATATCTCTGCTTCAGGAAGTGCCGTTTTCAGGTTATTCATGCTGGAAACAAGTCCTCCGCTGCCAAAAGTACAGAACGGTACAATCTTCTTGCCGGCGAAATCCACTTCATCGACCAAAGTGGCTATAGGCATGGCGTATGTGCCGAACCAGATAGGATAACCGAGAAATATCACATCGTATTTTGTGAAATCCACCTTCATCTCTTTGAGTTTTGGCAACAACCCTTCTTCCATCTCCTTCCTGCTACGTTCTATAGTCTCTTCATACGTACCGCTGTATGGCTGTTCTACTTCAATTCTGAAAATATCGGCATCAAGCAATTTCGCTATCTCTTGAGCCACCTTTTGTGTAACTCCGGTCTGTGAATAATAAATCACTAAACATTTCATTGATTTTGCGTCACCATCGGCCTCGCTTTTATTTGGCGAACCGCAACCTACCAATGCCAGAATGGCTGCAAACAATGTCATTTTTTTCATCTTCATAACTTTTTAATGTCTTAATATATTTTATTTCAAAAAATTCATCTCACCTTTTAAGTAAACGTTAAAATCATATAAAAATTATAATTTTTTCTTAAAAATGTTCGCATTACTCATTATGCTGCCATTTATTTTTCATGAAAATTCATCAGAATAAACATACAGCAGCATATTAAAGAACGTTTGCATGAGAAACAACAATTTTTGACACATAAGATTCCTTCATCATTTTAAATAAAAACAAACAAGTTGAATGATTACATTATTTTTTGACAAATTATTTCGTTTTTTTATTTTACTTTTGAAAATATCATTCGTCAAAAGGCAAAAGACAGTAGATGAAAGACTATAACTCAACCATAGAAAGATGTAAAAAGGGCGACAAAGATGCTTTCAGGACAATTGTCATGGATTTTCAGCAGATGATATTCCGTCTTGCAATAAAAATTATATGCGACGAGGCTGAAGCAGAGGACATTGTACAGGAGACTTTCATCAATGCCTGGCTTTCTATTAAATCTTTCAACAACAAGAGTTCTTTGAAAACATGGCTCTACCGCATAACTTGCAACAAATGCTATGACAGATTGAGACAGATGAAAAACAAGGAGACAATGACTGACTCCATAGAAAACATGGAAAATATTCAATATGACAACGACATGGAAAATGATATCTCAAACAAAGAATTATGCAGACTTATATCCTTATATACCAAAGATATGCCTCCAATGCAGAAACTCGTGTTAACCTTGAAAGACATGGAGGACCTGCCGTCAGACGAGATATGCAAAATAACGGGAATAACATCATTGCAACTGAAAAGCAACCTCTATTTTGCACGCAAATTCATACGTAATAAATTTCAAAAGGAAAAACCATTATGAACAACAGCGGATATGACAAATGGCTCAGTAAGGTAAAAATGGCAAAACCTGAGTTTAAAGATGAAAAAGCCATGACAGACACCATAATGAAATCCATAGAAAACAAAGTTCAATATTGCCATAGGAAAGAATACGGTTTTTATGTCAAACTTGTGTCCGGCATTGCTGCTTGCCTTGTGTCCCTCATGATGATAACAGAGATGAACAGACAAAACATTAAAGACGATTATGCCATAACGGGACAGTCTGAAAAAACTTCTATCAAACTGAAATGTAAAAACGACAATATATTTGAGATGTACAGATGCTTTTTAAATGAAAACAATATAGGCATTCCGGATAATATTGTAAAATTCAAAGAAAAATACAAAAAATAAAGCCATGAAAAATAAAATAATAGTATTTGCAGCAGTATCCATGCTGTTGTTTGCATCGTGCGACACATATTATCAGGTAAACAGTGTGATAAACAAAGACGGCAGCATGTATCGCGAAACATTTGCCAATGCTGATTCCTCAAAGATATCACAAAAACAATGGAACAAAATCTTCGTTTTTGATACCGAAGAATGGAATATTGGCAAAACAGACTCTGTAATAAAGTACCGCAGCGACATAGAAGAAGATTATTTGTTCAACGTTGTGGCATCGCGAACTTTCGACAATATCGACGGTGTGCTGTTCAAGGTCGGCGATTCTGTACAAGGAATAAGAAACATCTTTGCTCCCGAAGAAAAGGTTAAAAGAAAGTTCTGTTGGTTTTACACCTGTTATTACTACAGTGCCATATTCAATAAAATGGACATCGAACTGCCTGTCGATATAAACAAATACCTGACGCCTGAAGAACAACATTTATGGTTCGATGAAACCCGTGATATCTGCAATGGTACAAACGGCATTGAAACATATATGATGCTCTCGGAAATACAAAACAAATTCGACAAATGGATAAACCATTGTCAGTTCTCAATAAGCCTCAACATAATCAAGCATTTAGACTCGATAAAATATGGTGGAAGTTTTCAACAGTCACTTGCCGGTAAAGACGATTTGCTTTTCAATGAAACATGCAACCTGTCGGAAGACAAAAACGACTATTCTGTAAATGCAGTGTGCGAGAGTCTTGACAAATATTTCGACACAACATATTTTTCAATACTTTATTCTGAAAACATGGATTATGCAAACGTTGCAGAAAACGAAAAATCACGCATATTTGATGTCGCCACTTACCATCAAAAATATATTCTGACAATGCCGGGAAAGATATACAAATGCAATATGGAGCAATATGGCAACGATAACGTCGAATGGGATGTCGATGCTTACAGACTGATGAACAATGACATCGTAATAACAGTGAAGTCCAAAACCATTAACTATTGGGCTTTTGCCGTCACCATTATAATTTTGATTTTACCTGTCGTTTTGTTTAAACGGAAAAATACCGTACGGTAAATAAATCAATATAAAAAACATTATTACTCGATTACTGAATATCAGCAGTCGAGTTTTTTTCTACAAAATAATAGAACAGGAAAAATTCTCAATAATATCATGAACAGAATTTCATTCATTTTTAGAAATTGGAGGAAAAGATATCACAAAAAACAACCGTTTTAAGTTGATATATATTCAATAAGATGTATTTTTTGCTATAAAACTTTTTAGAAGAGATAATTTTCAATTAATTGGATATAAGCGGAAGAAACTCTAAAAATTGTTATTATAATAAGGGCAAAATAAAAAGCATGACAATAAAATACTGTTTGCACATCTTTTTTCTGATTT
Source organism: Candidatus Limimorpha avicola (assembly GCF_056978975.1). NCBI lineage: Bacteria > Pseudomonadati > Bacteroidota > Bacteroidia > Bacteroidales > Candidatus Limimorpha > Candidatus Limimorpha avicola. Next base: position 10,397 of record NZ_DBMCYK010000026.1, on the reverse strand, counting down.
AATATTGCAGTCTAACCCTCTCATCGGATATTTGGAACGTATCCTTATTCTGACTTTCATACTTACGAAAAATATTGAGGGTGTCGGTTTTTTATTAGCTGCCAAATCAATATTCAGATTTGGAGAATTAAATAAAGCAAAAGACATTAATACAACTGAATATGTACTTATAGGTACTTTTTCTAGTTTTACTATTGCTATTTTAGTGGGAGTTATCACAACAAAATTGATGCAACTATGATAAACATGAATGAATTTGCGAGAATTGTGTATTAAAGCTTGTAATAAGGATGTAATCTCCATTAATATTCTGAACGACAAAAAAATAAAGATTATCGATGCCAACATTGAAAAATATAAGATAAGACATGTAACTCCGTCCTTGTTTTTTATTTTTAACAAAAAACATGAAAAAAATTAAAAAATATTATTGTTTTTTGAAAATGTTTCATATATTTGTGGCGCATATAAACTTTATATAGAGAATAAAACTTTTCAGTAATTAAAATTCAAAAATCATGAGAAAGTTATGTACTTTACTTGTAGTGCTTTTTGCAATTGTCATAAATGCAAGAGCCTACGATTTCTTCGCCTATAACAGCGACGGAGTCAAAATCTATTACGAACAGCCCGATTATTATGTGGCTGAACTTAAAGTCACCTTCGGTGATGATGCCTATAGCGGACATGTTGAAATACCCGCTACCGTAAACGTAAACGGACAGATATTTACCGTTATCGGAATTGGAGTTGAATCGTTTTCCGATGATTTTCAATTAACCTCGGTTAGCATTCCCAATACCGTTAGGACCATCGAGAGAAATGCGTTTTTTAATTGTAGAAATCTTACCTCCATCACCTTACCCGAAAGTATCGAAAGCATAGGCAATTACGCTTTTGTAGCATGTAAAAATTTTACCACTTTCGAGTTTCCGCCCTTGGTGACAAATATCAGCGAGGGTGTTCTGCAAGATTGTTCCGCCTTAACCACTATCTCCATTGGAAGCAATATATGTGCAACAGGCAATGAAGCTTTTGTCGGCTGCGACAGTTTGGATAATTTCGTCTTGACCGGAGCGAACGATTATTTGGAAGTCTCCCAAGATGGTAATCTTTTGATTATCAATGCGGGGGGGTACAAAAGAACTGACAGCCTTTGCTCCCTATAATGTCACAAGCCTGGATATACCGGAAGGCATTACCAAAATAGGAAACGGTGCGTTTAAATATACAACCAGTCTGAAATCCGTTTCAATACCCAACAGCGTGACAAGCATAGGCGACAATGCTTTTGGATCTTCCGGAATAACATCAGTACATCTTCCCAACTCAGTAACCCACATAGGAGAGAGAGCATTTTATGCCAGTCAACTGTCTGCAACACTTACCATTCCGACAACAGTAACAGAAATAGGTAAGGAGGCTTTTGGCTCTTGCACAAAACTGAGCAAAGTGTTATATAATGCCATCAGTGCAGAAAATTACGGATCATCTTCGGGCATTTTTGGCTATTCATCTGTAAATACCTTAATAATAGGCAATGAGGTAGAGAAAATACCTGCCTCAGCATTTAGATCTACTAATAAGATAGAAACAATAACCATACCGGAATCTGTTACTTATATTGGAAATAATGCATTTCAAAGTTGTATTTTACTGACAGAAGTAAACTACAATGCCACAAATGTTTTGTATTGTGGTTATTCAGCTTTTAATGGATGTAATAAATTAACAACTTTCAACATCGGGAACAACGTACAAACATTACCTGGTAATATTTGTGCTTATACTAAAATAACATCCATTAATATACCCAACTCGGTTACAAGTATTGGTTCATGGGCATTTAATCAATGCAAAGAACTAACATCTGTTATAATACCCAATTCGGTTACAAGTATTGGTTCATGGGCATTTAATCAATGCACCAATCTCATTTCAATAACCTTGCCCAATTCAATAGAAACTATTGAGAATTATACTTTTCAAGAATCCGGTTTGACATCCATAATAATACCGGAGTCTGTTACAAGTATAGGTGCTTGTGCATTTGATCAATGCACCAATCTCACTCATGTCACCATGGGTAATTCGGTTACAAGTATAGGTTCATCCGCATTTAGCGGTTGCACCAATCTCATTCATGTCACCATGGGTAATTCGGTTACAAGTATAGATTATGATGCTTTTTATAATTGCACCGATCTTTCAGTAATGTACTGTTATGCAACAACACCGCCAGGTTTATATAGCAATTCTTTTACCAATGTAACAACATCCGATGTAAATCTCAGGGTTCCGGCTTTGGCAACAAGTGCATATCAGGCAGCAGATATATGGAAAGACTTCAACATATCAGCAATAGAAGATGTGATATACACCATTCAGGTAGCATCCAACAACACGGATTATGGTGTTGCAGCCATCAGCGGAGACGGCAACTTTGCCTCAGGCGAGACAGCAACCGCAACAGCCACGCCCAACACAGGCTATGCCTTTGTCAATTGGACGGAAAACGGTGAAGTGGTATCCACCTCGGCAGAATACGGTTTTATAGTCACAGCAAACCGTCAGTTGGTAGCCAACTTCGAACACGAGTATCAAATCACTGCAGAAGTCGCTCCTGAGGATGCAGGTGTCGTAAGCGGGCAAGGTGCATATATTCATGGCAATACGGTTATATTGACAGCAAATCCCAACGAAGGTTATTTCTTTGTCAACTTCACGGAAAACGGCACTGAAGTATCCAATTCGGCACGTTATGAGTTCACCGCAACAGAGCCACGCAGCTTGGTAGCCAATTTCGACATTTACAGATATGACATCAATGTCGCTGCCTCGCCGGCAGAATACGGCATTGTGACAGGTTCAGGGACATACGATTACGGAGCATTGGTATCATTGACAGCAGATGCCAACGAAGGCTACTCCTTCACCAACTGGACTGAAAACGGTGATGTGGTATCGACAGACGAGACATATTCATTCAGAGCCTATAATCCGCGCAATTTGGTTGCCAACTTCGTGGTGGGATACACCATAGATCTGACATGTCCGGAGGGCGGCACCGTGACGGGTGGCGGCATCTATGCTGAAGGCACCAACCTAACGGTAAGCGCTGCCGCATTTGAAGGCTATACCTTCCGAAACTGGACAGAAAACGGTGAAGTGGTATCGACAGACGCTGAATACAACTTCACGGTAAATTCCGACAGAGACCTCGTCGCAAATATCACTCTCAACGAGTATAACATCTCGGCATCGGCGAGTCCTGTGGAAGGAGGCTCGGTAGCAGGCGCCGGCGTGTTCCACCACGGCGACAACGTGATGCTGTCAACAATATGCAACACCGGTTATTCTTTCGCCGGCTGGTATGAAAACGATGTGTTGGTAACAGAATCCGGAATATATACTTTCACAGCAGTGGAAAACAGAAACCTGGTCGCTAAATTCCCTATAAACCAATATGTTATCACTGTCAACAATGATATAGACTACGGAACCATATCCACATCGCATTCCGGTCCGACAAACTATGGGACAGAAGTTGTGATAACAGCCATACCCGACGAAGGTTATCAACTTGCCGGCCTCAGTGTTTATAAAACAGGAGACCCCGCAACTACTGTCACTGTGATGGACAACAGATTCATTTTACCCGACTATGATGTCACTGTGACAGCCACCTTTGAAGTGTTTTACGATGAAGACAATCATCTCACATTATATGCGCCCGAAGTACTCATTTCACAACCCGTGCCCGTAGAAATCGGCATGGAAAACGAAGCCACGGATTTAACAGCCGTACAGTTCGACATTATAATACCAAATGCCGGTCCGGAATGGCAGTTGGGCTTGGATGACTTGTATCTAAGCAACAGATTTGCGGCAAGTCATGTAGGCTATATCAGCAAGATCGAACAGGACAGATGGAGAGTGATTATTTATTCAACACAGAACGACATCATAGAAGACAATACCGGAACCATCATGACCCTGACGATACCGAGAGGATATATGGCGACAGGGACATACATGGTTTCTATAGAAAATGTAGTGTTAGGCGACATTCACAGCGTCAACCGTCATACCGGTCCTCTTCCGACACTCACCATCACTCTTTACGGTTATACACTTGGAGATGCCAACGGTAGCGGTGTGGTAAATATCTCAGACGTGACACAGACCAGCAGTTATATTCTCGGCTTAAATCCGGCCCCATTCTATTTTGCAGCTGCCGATGTCAACACAGACAGAATGATAGATGTTTTGGATGTTATAGGAATAACATCAATAATCCTGGGTACCAACAGAAACAATTACGATTGTCCCGAACAATATGCTTACTATTATGTAGCAAATGGAATCTTATATATTGAAACTCCGGTCGATATTGCAGGATTACAGTTCGACTACAGCAACATGTACGCCGATATCAGCATTATCGGAAATCTCCCGGGATTCGAATATGCCTACGATAATGGCAGATTCATAATCTACAGCACTAACGGCAACACTATAAAAGCAGGCAAACACGCCCTGTTGAGAGTCGGTGACAACACCTTGTCCGACATGATAATTGGCAATGCCAACGGTTGCAGAGTGAATGCAGTAGAAGAAATGCTCTCTGTAGAAGACATTATATGTGACAACATAGGCACTCCTTATCCTAATCCATTCCATAACACAATCACAATACCTTTGAATATTGACAATAATGCAAAAGAGGCAAGACTCGTTGTCACCAATATCATGGGACAAACTGTTGATGTCATCGATATCGATAACATCGACGGAAACTATGTTTACACTGCATCTTCGGATATGGAAGCCGGGATCTATCAACTTACATTAAAAGTTGACGGATACAATATTAAGACAGTCAAGATTGTAAAATATTGATAAGTTTCAAGATATGATAAAAAGATTTCTCATGGTTGCCATACTATTCGGTATGGCAACCATAATATCGGCACAAAATATAGTAAGAGTCTCAAATGTAACAACATCGCCGGGCAGAGCTGTCAATGTCACAATAGACATAGACAATCCAAACGACATGATTACTGCATTGCAATTCAACATAACACTGCCGCGTGAACTGGAATTTGTCGAAGGCTCTTGTTATTTGTCAAGACATACCGACCATATATTATCTACTAATGTCTATGAGGATGAGAATATACGAGAATTAAGAATTATTGTATATTCACAGTCATTATCCTACATCACAGGAACGAGTGGTACCGTCATCACCTTTCAACTTACAGGAACCGAGTTGGGAAGATATCCCTTAGAGCGTAGAACTTCAATATTGGGAGGACTCGATGAAAATAACAATGCCATAGAGTTGGATCATACATTCATCCCCGGAAGTGTCACCATATCCAACACGCCGCAGATCAATTGCGGGGATGCCATAACAATGAAGCCGAGTTGGATAAATGCAAATGCCACAGAGATATTCCCCATAAAAAACGTTGGAGCTGCCGACTTGACAATAAACGGCATCACATTCTCCGATGCGGGGTTTTCTGCATCTGATGTCCCATCAACGATTCCTGCCGGGGAAACAGCTTATATCAAGGTTATTTACAATGGTAATGCTGCCGGAGAATACAACGGCACAATGACAATATCGAGCAACGACCCTAACGGAGTCAAAGAAGTTTCCATCAGAGGAAACATATATGAAAATGGTGTGGAAATAGATGTTCCATCGCTGAATTACGGCACGGAAGATGTGGTCTGGAGTATAAATCTCAATAATGTGGATCCCGTTGAAGGAATCGTAATGTCTTCTATAACATTTACATATCCAAGTTCATATACCATAAGCAATGATGACATCATATTAGGGAATAGAATCACATCACAATTTACACAACCGACTTTGAATGATAACTCATGCACAATTATATTTCTCGGAACTATTTCCGGAAATGAAGGTGCTGTTTTGAATATTAACATGCATCCAAACGGCAATTCAAAATCTCAAAGTCTTGAATTAAACATTAATTCAGCTACATTTGGTCAAATAACGATTAACCAAAGCACTGCAACCGCCACCTTTACGACGCACACCTGCGAATCCCATTGGACCATTCCTTCAGGAGAATACGGGGAACCCGGCACTTTCACAGAATGTATTGATGCAATAAATCACGTTGTCAGAGGCGGTAATGTCTTCCTTAACGATAACATCGTCATAAGCGGAAATATCACAATAGACAGCGACGTAAACATAGACTACGGCAATGCCAATGAGCTATATTCCATTACCATAAATCATGGCGTCTCGCTTATCAATTACAACGACATGACGGCAAGTTACATCCTGCATATAGACAATTCGCATTTTACCGACGCCAAAGGTGAAAGATGGGATGCAGATTGGCACGATATCTCATCTCCCGTTGCAAACCATCCAATAGAAGACTTCACTACAGGCAATTACGATTTCTATCGTTACGATGAACCGTCAGCAGTGTGGCAATATCATGCAGGAGAATCAGGACCATTTGCCACCATGGAACCAGGTCGCGGTTATTTAGTGGCTTTCGATACAGAACGTGACATGACATTCAACGGCATGATGCAACATGGCAATGTGTCGATACCAATAACACGTGAGAACACAGGCAGCCTCGCAGGCTTCAATCTGCTCGGTAATCCTTACCCGAGTTACTTGGATTGGGAATCGGTATATCATGCTTCAACAAACGTTTCTCCTACGATATATGTATGGGATGAAGACAAGTCACAATATGCCACCTACGACGCCAATCTACAGATGGGTACATTCGACAAGACTCAATATCTTGCTCCCGGACAAGGATTTTTTGTGAAATGCAACAATGCTTCAGGTGGCAATGTGGTGTTTGACGATAACGCTCGTTGTCATAAATCAAGTACCGAAGTGCCTTTCAGAGGAGAAAACATCATAATGAAAATCAACGTGGAGGGCGCTGTATCGGGAATTGACGAGCTTATCATGAAATTGAATTGTCCCGAAACAGCAGGCGCCTTGAAAATGACAAGCATGTCGGAAAATGCTCCTTATCTCAGCTATGAATATGAAAACGAAGATTATGTGATGATTTGTCTTGGTGAAGAACTTTCCAAAGATTCACTGCCGTTTAAATTCAAAGCAGGACAAAACGACGATTTTATCATGACTTTTGACATACAAAATTTTGAAGGTGATTTCCTGGAACTCGAAGATTTGCTCACAGGCGAAAAAGTTGACCTGCTTTCACAAAATCACTACAACTTCGCCGGCGCTCCAAATGACGTTGCACAACGTTTCAGAATCAACTTCAAAGAGGCTCTCGGAGTGGAAGGTATTAATGAAAGAGAATTGTTCGTGTATTCCAATGGCGACATGGTGTCAATATACGGCATTCAAGGCAGATCTCAAATTCGTATTTATGATGTCAGAGGAATACTCTTGTCAGAAAAGACATCAGGCGAGAACAATGTAGAACTTAACATCTCGAACTATAAATCAGGGCTGTACATTATCCAAGTGTCTGATGAAACCGGAGTATTCACAAAAAAAATCATTGTAGGTAAATAAAGTTTCATGCATAAAACCATTCAAATGAAAAAGATAATAATTTTAATTATAATGATGACACTCGCAGGTTCAGGTGTCATGGCACAGAATCTTTTTGAGAGTTACAAATTGTTCCAATCCTTTGAGTTTTACAATGACCTTGAAGACGCAGGTTCAGAAAGCACCCCGTCCAATCCCAACGGACACGGCAGCGGTAGCGACCAACCGGGAGGAAATGGAGCACCACTCGGTAGCGGAGGCTTGATATTAGCCGGATTCGGTGCAGCATATCTAATAATAAAAAAGAAGAAAAAAGAGTGATGAAACTGTTAAAAGCCGTTTGATGTAAAAATCGAACGGCTTTTTTAAAAAAACAGATTATGCAGCATGACAATGCTGCAAAAAGATTGTTTGTCTCCGTCTGTATTTATTTCTTTTCATCTTTGGTGTCCATGAAAAATAAAATGTTTTTAGTAATTTTCATTTTAAAATATTTAACCTCCATAATTTTGAGGTTTTGAGGTTGAGAGAAAGAATGAGAGTAAAAGAATGTACTTTGACATTTCAACAACCTCTTTCTCAAGATTCATATAAGTTTGCCAGAAAATATCTAATTTTTTCATTATCTAATAATTAACACTATCTTAGAAATAAATATATACAACACTATCTCTTTGTTAATCATATAGTCCTTCCAATTTCTCCATTAATCTTCCAAGTTCAGAGTAAGTGTAAATCCTGCCATTCGCTTTTTTTCTTTCATGGATTGATTGGCATTTTCTATAGCATTAGAGAGACATCCACCGTTTCGTTCAAAATAACCATGCAGCCCTTTGCTTTTAATGAAGAAGTCAATGGATTTCTGATATTCAACATACTTGTTCAAATCCTTGATCAACGCTTCCTGTTTCCGGTATGAACGAGATGTATAGTGAAAATAATAAAGAAAAAACAATTCCGTACAGCGGTGGGTTTCGAAAAACTCAACGTTACAGTGTATGCCTTTTTTCGGTTTACTAATAGGTTTTGCATACTTAGTTTTTAATTTTAAATACTGCGTACGCTCCGGGTCATTCTCTTTTGTATCCATATCTATGATACAAAAGATATAACTATACCCCATTTTTATACCTTCTTCAATTTTTGCTTCAATTTCCTTAATATTTGTATGTTTGGGATAATCTGGTTTTATTGTCAGATTATTATATACATCGCACAAAGACTTGAAGTAGAAGAATTCTGTAGGTCCCTCTCCTAAAATAAGAGCCGTTTGACGTAATTTACCCATATCAATCCTCCAGATTTATGAAGATACTACCTAATTCAGGTTTTGCACCCAATCGTCCAATTCGATAAGAATTATAAAGAGATAAATTTTTATGTAGTCCAAAAGAGTCTCCACGAGAATATTCTGATGAAGCAGTATCTTTATTCTTCTCAACAAACCATACCACACCTCTATTCTCATTAATCAAATCCTGAGAAAGCAGGGTTGTTTCCTGACTAGTAATAATAAGCTGTGATTTCCCTGAGTTGAAAATAAAAACATTGAGATAATAGAATAATAAGTCATTATGCAAATCTTCTCCTAATTCGTCAAGAAAATACACATGTGGGTTAGTTATCATATTATATAAAGTATCCAAAATACGTATGTACTTCAAGGTTCCCTTTGATTGCCATTTAAGAGGAATCTCAAAATTTCTTGCCGTAGAATGATTTAAAAATGCTATAGAGTCAATCGTAGGTCTAAGCAGGACATCTTTTATCTTTTCGGATAAGTCCTCATTTTGAATACGTTTGCTAAATTCTATAGGTATATTACGATCTTCTACAATAGGTCTATATGCTAATATATTCAAATCTGCTTTTTGTAACATTATATTATAAAATTTATATTTTTGTGGGGAATTATATGCTTCATTTAGGATTTCAGCAATACCCTTCTCTTCATCATTACCATCAATTTCATGATAGTTATCCATAATCCAACTGTGCAGTTCTTTGAAAGGAGCTATATCTTCTTTTAACGCAGTCTTTCTGCATACAGACAATACACTGTGATTATTCAAAGTATTTTCGCGAATACTATCTTGCGTTTTCTGCTGAAGCTCCAATTTTTGTCCAAACTTGATATTGGCTTGAACATTTTCTCCAACAAAAGTACGCTCATAAAATAACACTTTAGATTTATTAGGATAATAATGCAAAACTTCACTTAAAATATATTTATTATTGAATTTTACATCATAATCATATCTAATACCATTAGCATAGAAAGACACATGCATTTCTATCGGTTCATCTTTTGTTAAGACGAAAGGAATACTACCACGAATTTCATTAGCTGCATCCGATTTAGGTTGTACTAATATGCTAAATACCTCGTTTAAGGCAATCAACATATTTGATTTACCTGAAGCATTTGAGCCATACAGAATTCCCAATTTATATAAAAATACACCTTCAGAAACCTCTGCCACCAATTCCGATGCGGGTCCTTTTGCTAAAAAACTTAATCCCTGCTTGTCTCGAATAGATAGATAATTCTTCACCCAAAAATCTCGTATCATAAAAAAACACTATTTTAGTTAAAAATTGTAATAACGCTACAAAAATAAAAATTATTATCGTAATTCAAAGATAAATTATTTAAAAATTTGTAATTTTTCTACGTAATTAACTATTATAAAAGCAATATCAAATTGGAAGATACTGTCCCCAAAGTGTGTACAACTGATACTGTCCCAAAAAGTGTGTAAAATTCAAAGTTTAATATTTTTGTAGTAGATAAATTTAAAAAAAAACAAAACATGAATTTTACACAGGAGCAAAGATA
>NZ_DBMCYK010000025.1:0-42500 GCF_056978975.1 Candidatus Limimorpha avicola | reverse complement strand
TTTTCGCTTCAGACTTCCTCTCACTCTCTTCTTTCCTATCCCCTCTCCGTCTTTAGCGAATGCAAAATTACACCTTTTTTCTTTCTCTACAACACTTTTTTTGACTTTTTTTATTTATTTTTTATTCCCATTGATTATCACTACTTTATACCTTACTCTACCCTCACTCCTACCCCCGTTTTTGCCTCTTCCTGCCCCTTTCCCCCTCTTTTCTTCTCCTTTTTATACATCATTTCTACTCCTTTTTTGACCATTTTTGAATAAAATGTATTTGCATTGAAACCTTTTTTTGAGACAATTTCAAACAAAAAATATGGAAACAGACTCCATGTATTTCCATATTTCATTAACAATTAATTATCTTTTTTCAATAAGTCTCTAATCTCAGTAAGCAATTTCACATCTTCAGAAGGCTCCGGAGGTGAGGGTGGCGTTGCAATTTTCTCAACAGTGCTCTTCTTTTTCAGATTACTTAATTTATTTATACCTTTTATTAATAAGAAAACACAAAATGCAACAATAAGAAAATCTATGACAACCTGTATGAAATTGCCATATTTCCACAACACGGGAGCCGCATCATCTGCATTATTCCAAATTTGTGGCAACTGCAATGACAAATCTTTAAAATCGACTCCACCGACAAGCCATCCTATCGGTGGCATGATAATGTCGTTTACCAATGATGATACAATTTTTCCAAAGGCACCGCCAATGATGACACCAACTGCCATATCAACGACATTGCCCCGCATAGCAAAATCTTTGAATTCATTTAAAAACTTCATACCTTATTAATTATCGATTTGAATACGTAAAAATAAAAAATTATCCTCTATTTGAAACAAAATTATAATTTTTAATTGCATTACAATTCGATTTTAGAGCAACCCTACTCCGATTAAACACCAACAAAAACACAAGCAAAAAGTTTAACAGACAATTGAAGACATATATAAAGGTGCTACCATTCTATTACGGATCAAATTTTGCATCACTATTTTTTAATATCGATATTCCTCATATTTATCATTAAAAGCATCATTTGAAAGTTCTGGGAATGACAGCACCTTTTTAAAATCTTTAAAAGTAATCATTATTCAATGTAGGATTCTACATCATCTGACCATTATACACCTTAATTAATACAGTTCTATAATGCAGTAATGATAAAAATGTTTCTTTACCAAAATTACAATATCGTTCAAAACACTAAAAACAAACAGCAATTCATTTATATATCTGCCTGTATTTTTTTAATTATTCAATGGTATCAGATAAAAGTTTTTTAAGAAATTTCGATGTCTTATAAAACTTTAAACAACAATAAAATCACTGTTTTTTATAACGAAAATATATAAGACAAATAAATGAACAATAAGTTTTAATCTTTATTATTTTATACTATAAAACTTACCAAAAAACACAAGCTACATTTGATATAAGTCTTCATAATTGATTATCTATAAATTGACATATCCATATAACAATTTTTATTGGGCAGCAATAAAAATTAATCAAAACCATAGAATATAATTCACTAAATTTGCGCAATAAAATTGCATCTAAGAATGAAACTAAATAGGATAAAGGCGGTCTTGTCGGACAAAGGTATTTCCCAAACGTGGTTAGCTAAAAAACTGGATAAAAGCTTCAGTATGGTCAATGCCTATGCTTGCAACAGAATCCAGCCTAACTTGGAGACACTACAGCAAATTGCAGAGATTCTTCAGGTAGACTTAAAAGATCTGATAACAGACAAGGATGAACGGGAATGATGTCCTGTGGACATGTATTATCTTTTTTAGCGTATAACTTCTGATAATGCAGAAATATAGGAACAGCTATGACACCAGAAGAAAAAGCTAGGCAAAAGATAGATCAGTGGTTCGCCGAGGCGGGTTGGAAAGTAATCAATAGGGAAGATTATGAACCAACCTGTACGGCTGTTGCCATAAGGGAAGGGCTTCTAAAGGGTAATCTTGAAGCCGATTATTTTCTTTTTATTAACGGGAAAGCCGTTGGTGTGCTTGAAGCTAAAAGGGAAGATGTTGATGCCAATTCTGACAAAGTTTGCGGACAAGCTGTTTTATATGCCAGAAATGTTCCCAATATCTACCAGGCATACCAGAAACCATTGCCTTTTATCTTTACTTCAAACGGAAAAGATTTGTATTTCTGCGACTTTCGTAAACAAGATTCTTGCTTCCAACAAATAATGGCGATTCCTACTCCTTTTGAATTGGTTAAGTTGTTGGGGATAAATGATTATTTTGCCGGGCTTCCGACTTTGCGCAAAAAAGGACTACGCGATTGCCAGTATGAAGCAGTTACCGAACTGGAAAAAAGTTTCAGAAGCGGACAAAATCGAGCCTTGATAATGTTGGCTACGGGTGCAGGCAAAACATATACAGCATGTCTTGCAGCATATCGTCTTCTGGCATATACTCCCATGAAAAGGATTTTATTTCTTGTGGACAGGAATAATCTCGGTAAGCAGGCAGAAGGAGAGTTCGGAACTTTCCGACTGACAGAAAATGGAGATGCGTTCAATACCATATATGCAGTAACCCGGATTTGTTCTTCATCCATACCATCTGATAGTAATGTCGTTATTTCGACAATACAGCGCCTTTTCTCTTTTCTGAAAGGAGATGTTATCGAGGATAATGATAACGATGATGATATCGAACCTGTGGAAGAAGTTGTATTGCCACCTAATCCTAATCTGCCGCATGATTATTTTGATTTGATCATCATAGACGAGTGTCACCGCTCCATTTATGGAAATTGGCGTAAGGTTTTGGAATATTTCGATACTGCCAGACTTGTAGGATTGACAGCCACACCTATTCCGGAAACAATGGCATTCTTTAACAACAATCGCATAGTCAACTATACATTAGAAAAAAGTATTGTTGACGGCGTAAATGTAGATTGTCGTATTTATCGAATCAAAACACAAGTTACTGAAAATGGTGGTGCTATATTGGAGGGAGAAAAAATAAAAGAAGAAACCCGATATACCGGAGAAGTAAAAACCATTCTTAACAAAGAAACGAAAACTTATACCAATAAAGAACTAAACAGAAGTATCATCAATCCTGCACAGATAAAACTTATCTTATCCACCTATCGGGATATAGTCTATACTGAGTTATTCAATGATCCACAGCGAGAAGCCAATTTTGACTACCTGCCAAAGACATTGATATTTGCTCTAAATGAGACTCATGCCGGCAATATCGTACAGATAGCTAAAGAGGTATTTGGACGTACAGACAACCGTTTTGTTCAGAAAATCACATATTCAGCAGGCGACAGCAACAAATTGATACGACAATTTCGCAATGATAAGGATTTCAGAATTGCCGTAACTTGCACATTAGTTGCAACAGGCACGGATATCAAGCCTCTTGAAGTATTGATTTTCATGCGCGATGTAGAATCTTTACCGCTTTATATACAGATGAAAGGACGTGGTGTACGCACAATTGGAGATGAGCAGTTACGAAATGTCACTCCAAATGCGTTCAGTAAAGATTGTTTCTATTTAGTTGATGCCGTAGGTGTTACTGAACACGAAAAGACAATTACAACGTTGAATGATGAGCCAACGACAAAGATGATTAGTTTTAAAGAACTATTAGAACAGATCAGTCATGGCTACCTCCCTGATGAACACCTGAGACGTCTTGCTGCAACACTTTCCAGAATATACAACAAAGCAGATAATTCCCAACGGAATGAGTTCGCTCGTTTGGCTAATGACGATATGAAAGAACTTGCTTCAAGAATTTATGATGCACTTGAAAATGATATGCTTCCACCTTTTGTCAGTACAAATGAATTGAATAACGAGCGGAAAGGGTTAGTCGCTCCGATTGCCAATCATGCAGATGCGCGCCGGTATTTGCTTATTCTTGCGGCAGGCTTTGTAAACACTCTGATGCCTGGTGAGGATACGCTTATATCTAAAGGATTTTCAATAGAGGAAGCCAAAAGTACAACAGAAGCTTTTGAGAATTTTTGCAAGGAACATAGTGATGAGATTGAGGCTTTGCGTATAATCTACAATAATGAAGGTGAACCAATCACCTATTCTATGCTAAAAGATTTGGAAACCAAACTAAAAATGGATAATAATCATTTTACTCCCAAACAACTTTGGAACTCATACGCCATTTTGAATCCAAACAAAGTTAAACGCTCCACTACCAAAGAAGAAAGTGATGCTTTGACCAATATCATACAGCTTGTACGTTTTGCTTTACATCAAATTGAGCGGTTGGATAGTATTGTTTCCACTTCTAAACAGTATTTTAATCTATGGTTGGGACAAAATCAGCGTAAAGTTATCAGTTGTATTGTAGATTATATTGCATCAAACGGCGCCTGTACAGTCAAGGACATTCGTAAGGATGATGCTACTCAGGCAGCACAGATGATTCATGCATTCGGCAATATGCAGAAAGCAGACGATGCGCTCCGTTCTCTTTATACTTTTGTAGTTTTAAGAAAAGCAGCATAAATTTATGGCAACAAATAATACAACAGAGCAATCGCTCACCAAAAAAGTCTGGAATCTGGCAACAACTCTTGCCGGACAAGGTATCGGTTTTACAGATTATATCACGCAGCTCACCTATCTTCTATTTTTGAAAATGGACGCTGAGAATGTAGAAATGTTTGGAGAAGAATCGGCAATTCCGGCAGGTTATCAATGGAGTGATTTAATATCTCTTGATGGTTTGGAACTGGTTAAGCAATATGAAGATACCTTGAAACAGCTGAGTGAAGAGGAAAACCTAATCGGCACAATTTATACAAAAGCACAAAACAAGATTGACAAGCCAGTCTATTTGAAAAAAGTCATTACCATGATTGACGAAGAACAATGGCTGATCATGGATGGAGACGTGAAAGGTGCCATTTACGAAAGCATTCTTGAGAAAAACGGGCAGGATAAGAAAAGTGGTGCCGGTCAATATTTTACTCCTCGTCCCCTCATCAAGGCCATGGTAGATTGCATAGCACCGCAAATAGGAGAAACGGTTTGTGACCCGGCCTGCGGTACTGGAGGTTTTCTTTTGACTGCATACGATTACATGAAAGAACAGTCTGCCAGTAAGGAGAAACGTGATTTCTTGCGTAACAAGGCATTGCATGGCGTAGATAACACTCCATTGGTTGTGACACTTGCTTCTATGAATCTATATTTACATGGTGTGGGAACAGACCGAAGTCCGATTGTTTGCGAGGACTCTTTGGAGAAAGAACCATCTTCCCTTGTAGATATAATACTCGCCAATCCTCCTTTTGGCACACGTCCGGCAGGTTCTGTTGATATTAATCGCCCGGATTTTTATGTGGAGACGAAAAACAATCAGTTGAACTTTCTCCAACATATTATGCTGATGCTTAAAACCGGAGGCCGTGCAGCCGTGGTATTGCCGGACAATGTCCTTTTTGAAGGTGGTGCCGGTGAAACAATACGAAAGAAGTTGCTTTCAGACTTCAACTTGCATACTATACTTCGTTTGCCTACAGGTATATTCTATGCACAGGGTGTAAAAGCAAATGTATTGTTCTTTTCCAAAGGTCAACCGACAAAAGAGATTTGGTTCTATGATTATCGTACTGATATCAAACATACGCTTGCTACTAATAAATTAGAGAGACATCATTTGGATGATTTTGTCACATGCTATAATGCAGGATACTTAAAAGGACGCAAAGAGACGTATGATGCAGACAATAATCCTCAAGGGCGTTGGCGTAAATATCCGGTAGATGATATTCTCACTCGTGACAAGACAAGCCTTGACATAACCTGGATAAAGCAAGGAGGAGAGTCTGATGACCGTTCCTTAGCTGAATTGATGGCTGACATAAAAGAAAAAAGTAAAACTATTAGCTCAGCAGTTGCAGAACTTGAGAAGCTGCTTGCAAACATAAATGAAAATTAAGCGTATGAAGAATAACGACATCGCAAAATCAATAGAACAACAATTCGGAGAAATCATAGATATTATTCTCCAACATAAAAGTAATGCTTCAAGAGTCGTCAATGAAGAGCTACTACTCACAGCATGGCATGTAGGCGGATATGTATCTGCCAAACTGAAGAACGAAGAATGGGGAAGTAAAGTCGTTTCGCAATTGTCCGAATATATACGTACCCAACGCCCTGATATCAAAGGTTTCGGACGAAGCAATATTTACAATATGGTGTTATTTTATGAAGAATACTCTTCTGAAACATTTTATACAACAGTAGTGAAATATCTGAACTCTGAATTTGTCCAGCCAATAACTGGACAAATTGAAGCGAGCAACCATAAACAGGAGGTACCTGTAATTGTGCAGCCAAAAACTGCACAATTTGTCCAGCCAACAATTGGACAAATGCCTAAAATATTGGAGTTAACGACCTTGACTAATCACATAGAAATTTTATGCCGATGTAAAATCAACGAAGAACGGTTGTTTTATATACTCTATGCCAATAAAGAACATTTGGTAAAACGAGAGCTCCAACGTTGCATTTCTAACCAGACTTATGCTGGGTTATTAGGTAATAAGGATAATATGTCAAAAGGATTGCTTGAAACATATCCTAATGCACCAATAATGTTCAAAGACACCCTGTTCGTAGATTTTCTTAATCTGCCGAGAAAGCATAGCGAAACAAAACTAAGGAACGGCCTAATAGAACACATGAAACAGTTTATCCTTGAACTGGAAAAGGACTTTATATTCATGGATCAGGAATATCGTCTTAATATAGGAACATCTACATTCAAGGCTGATTTACTATTTTTTCATCGCGGCTTACAAGCATTGGTCGCTGTAGAATTAAAAAAGACAAAGTTTCATCCTCGCGACCTTGGACAGTTGGAATTTTATCTGGAAGCACTCAACCGCGATGTAAAACGCTCCAATGAAAATCCATCTATCGGTATCATTCTTTGTCCTGAAGCAGACCGGGTAGTAGTAGAGTACGCTATGAGCAGAAGCATGAGTCCTACCATGATTGCTGAATACAAGCGTATTCTCATTCCACAGGAACGCATGCAGCAGCAACTGAATGAGTTTTGCAATCTATTCTTAAACAAAGACTAGCCCAAATGGATACAAAGAAATTACGTCAAAAAATTCTAGACCTCGCCATTCGTGGTAAACTCGTACCGCAAGATCCAAATGATGAGCCTGCATCAATTCTGCTCGAACGAATCAAGGCTGAAAAAGAACGACTGATAAAGGAAGGCAAAATCAAGCGGAGCAAGAAGTCTGCAAAAACTTCTGATACGCCCCATTATGAGAATGTACCGTTTGAGGTACCAAAGGGATGGGCGTGGACGAGATTTGGTTCTATCTGCAAAAAACTTACAGATGGTTCACACAATCCTCCTCCCAAACGATCTAATGGATATACAGTCATAAGTGCTCAGAATATAAAAAATGGTAAAATTATTTTTACTGATAAAGATAGATATACTGATGAAATTGGATTTCAAAAGGAAAATCCAAGAACTCAAATAACAAAGGGGGATATAATATTAGGAATTATAGGAGGATCTATTGGAAATGTTGCCATTTATGACTTGTCAGATCCTGTAGTTGCTCAAAGAAGTATTTCTATAATAGATACATACGTATTAAATATCTATTGTTTTTATTTACTTCAATCCACTATTTTTCAATCTCTCTTTTTAGAAAAAAGTATTGGTAATGCGCAAGCCGGTATTTATCTTGGAGAACTTGATAAATTATATATACCACTTCCCCCTATCAGAGAACAGAATCGTATCGTTTCAGAAATTAAGCGTTGGTTTACTTTGATTGATGAAATTGAACAAGGCAAAGCTGATTTGCAAACAACTATCAAGCAAACCAAAAGTAAGATACTAGACCTTGCCATTCATGGTAAACTTGTACCGCAAGACCCGAATGATGAGCCAGCATCTGAATTGTTAAAACGTATCAACCCGAAAGCTGAAATTACTTGTGATAACGGGCATTATGGGAAAATCCCACAAAGATGGGCTTTAGTAAAGCTAGGTGATTTATTTGATGCCATATCAGCCAAACGGGTATTGAAATCAGAATGGAAAACTAAAGGTGTTCCATTTTATCGAGCAAGAGAAATTGCCAAATTGAGTGAATGCAATGAAGTAGTTAATGAACTTTTTATAGCAAACGAACATTATAATGAATTAAAAAAGAAATATGGTGTTCCTGAACCAGGTGATATTATGCTGTCTGCAGTAGGAACTATAGGTAAAAGTTATATTGTAAAGAATACTGATAAATTCTATTATAAAGATGCAAGTGTATTGTGTTTGAGAAACTACAATAAATTAAATCCAATATATTTTTCGATGTTGTTTTCATCTTCTTTTTTGCAAAATCAAATGAATGAATACTCAAAAGGAACAACAGTTGACACAATAACACTTGAAAGATTAAAATCATACATTATACCCTTACCTCCACTTGAAGAACAAAAACGCATTGTTGGAAAAATAGCAGAACTATTCTTTGTTCTTGATAATATTCTAAATGCCTTAGAAGCGTGAAAGAATACGCTTCTAAGGTCTAAACATTACCAATTTACAACTTTATCTACAATCTTCTGTTGTTCACTGGCAGTACGGCGAAGATAAATACGAGTCGTTTCTATGCTTTCATGTCCCATAAGGTCAGCAAGCAAAGCTATATCATTGAAACGATCGAGAAAATTTTTTGCAAAACGATGACGGAATGAATGAGGATAAACTACTTCCTTATTCATTCCGTATTTTTCTGAAATACTATCTCAATAAACATGTTTGATAAAGATAATTTAAAAAATCAGTGTATTTTTAGATTTGTAAAATAACAACCTAAAAACTTTTACCGGAAAGTAATTAAACTTGACAAAAGA
This sequence comes from Candidatus Limimorpha avicola, assembly GCF_056978975.1. Taxonomy (NCBI): domain Bacteria; kingdom Pseudomonadati; phylum Bacteroidota; class Bacteroidia; order Bacteroidales; genus Candidatus Limimorpha; species Candidatus Limimorpha avicola. Next base: position 33,571 of record NZ_DBMCYK010000025.1, on the reverse strand, counting down.
AAACATCTCTCGTCTAATAAAATATTCACTTAATCTTTTGAATTATCGTAATTCCATGGCAACAAAAAAAGCCCATCTTCAGAAGATGAGCTTTTTGTCGGAGCGGCCCGACTCGAACGGGCGACCGCTTGCACCCCATGCAAGAATGCTAGCCAACTGCACCACGCCCCGCCTGCTTTCGCGCAGCAAAGATAATAAGGTTTTTTTAAAGTTTTACAAAAAAATCGATTTTTTTATCACCTTTTATCGATAATTATTACTTTTTGATAATCAAAAGAATAAAAATAACGACAATATGATATGAAATCCTGACATTTTATATTACAGTCAACAACGGCAGTCACTAATACAACATCATAATTTTTTCTCTTTCAAAAACACTCGTAATTCGGCTGCATAAAAACTAAACACAGCATCCGGCACTAAACAAGCCACATTGAAAATTACAAATAATCATCACGCCCGGCATCAATGTTATTGTCATAATCTTAATTTGTTTCATTTCTTTTTATATCTTTGCAAAAAAATAAATCATTTATCATGAACGACAACATAGAACACATTCAATGTCTGATTCTCGGTTCCGGTCCTGCCGGTTACACTGCAGCCATTTACACAGGAAGAGCAGACATCAAGACTATAGTTTATGAAGGTACATTAACCGGTGGACAGTTGATGCAGACCACTGAGATAGAAAACTTTCCGGGATATCCTCAAGGTGTAAAAGGTCCGGAGATGATGAACGACCTGCGTCTTCAAGCCGAGCGTTTCGGCACCATTTTCCGCATGGGTTCGATCGTTGAAATCGATACCACAAAACGTCCTTTCAAAGTAAAAGCAGAATACGGAGAAGAGCTTCTTGCCGACACCATCATAGTGGCGACAGGTGCCTCAGCTCGCTATCTCGGGCTTCCCACCGAAGAGCAGTTCAAAGGAGGCGGCGTATCGGCATGTGCCACATGCGACGGTTATTTTTACAGAGGTAAAGACGTTGCCGTGGTAGGAGGCGGCGACACTGCATGTGAAGATGCCTCATATCTTGCCAACTTATGCAACAAGGTTTACATGATAGTGCGCCGTGATGTACTGCGTGCTTCCAAAGCCATGCAGCACCGTGTAATGAACACTCCCAACATAGAGATTTTATGGAACACTCAGACCAAAGAGTTGTTCGGTGAGGTAAACGGGTTCATGAGTGCTCTGAAAGGCGCTGTGCTTTTCGACAGCAAAACCGGTGAGGAACGTACCATTTACATAGATGGATTTTTCGAGGCTATAGGACACATTCCCAACACGGATGTACTCAAAGGCAAAGTCGAGATGGACGAGACGGGTTATATCATCACCAAGCCAAAATCGACAGCTACGACGGTGACGGGAATATTTGCCGCCGGTGACTGTCAGGACAAGACATACCGTCAAGCCATAGTGGCAGCTGGCAGCGGCGCCATGGCTGCAATAGAGGTAGAAAGATTCTTGATGGAAAACAAATAAACAAAAAACGCACCATTAGCGTTTTGGAACGTGTAACAGTGCGTTTCTCAATATGTCATGGCTCATCTCAGACAAGCCATGACATATTTTATATCATTCTATGACAGTCAACTCATCGATGATATTTTGTGCTTTACCCACTTTTTCTATACACCAAAGCAGATAACGGGCGTCCATGCAAATAGTACGTTGCACTGATTTCTCAAACGAAAGGTCACCGCTCATCGACTCCCAATTACCGTCAAAAGCGAGACCTATGAGTTCGCCATTGCCATTGATGACAGGACTGCCGGAGTTGCCGCCTGTGATATCATTGGTGGTGATGAAATTCACGATCAGATCTCCGTTCTCATCGGCATATCTGCCATAATCTCTTTTCTCGTAGAGGTCGCGTACATCCTGCGGTATGTCGAACTCCCAGTTGCCGGGCACATATTTTGCCATAACGCCGTCCATAGTAGTGTAATAATTGTAATACACCGCATCAGCGCTCTTGTATGGTTCCACAGTACCGTAAGTCAGGCGCATGGTGAAGTTGGCATCAGGATAGAAATGACGTTCATTATCCATTTCCATGAGACCTTTGATATAAAGACGTTCTGCCTTGTTGCCTATTGTACCTGCCTCAAGGTATTTCTCCACTAACCCATTATACGAATCTATGATATTCATCGACATAGCATATAAAGGATCTTTATCGAGTTTCTTAGGATTGGCAAGCCATTTCTCCATTTTGGCTTTATCGACGAAAATCGACTTGTCGAAAGCATCATTCACCCATTCAGTAAAATCCCCATTATTTTCATCGCCGATTTCTTTTATCATGGAAGGAGTGTAAGTCTTGATATCATTATAGAAAAGATTCAGCAGTGCCGTGGTGACATCCTTATCCAAAGGCATGTTGTAATCCTTGAAGAAAGCCTCCACTGAAGCATTAAGATTATCTGCTGCGGAACGTATTTGTTTCTTATCGGCTTTATCATTCAGCAATCTGTTTATCTTCATGAATCTGCGTGTAAAAGCGACAGCCTCTCCACCATTCCAGCCTGCCTCGCGATGATAGACGAAAGGTTTAATTATCTCATCAAGGATCTCCCATTTCGCCTTAACATCATCGAAGATATCGCCATAAACAGCCTTACGACCCTCATCAGCGTCCACCCAATCCATGAACTTCTGTTCCTGAGCCAGTCTTCTCTCATAGACATGGTTACGTTGAAGCTGTTTAACCTGTCCGATATAATATTTCCAATAGTTGGACACGCTTGCCTGTTTTGAGGCATATTGTATAAACACCGCCTGGTCGGCATCCATGTGTTTACGATATTCATTAAGTTTGGTAGTACGACAATCCACAATAGCCGGACCTTCAGCTTCTATCACGTTTCTCACCGTATATGAAGTGGAATAGCGGTCGGTACTGCCCGGATAGCCCAAAATCATGGCATAATCACCCTGCTTTACACCTTTTATATTAATAGGCAGATAATATTTCGATTTCATCGGTATGTTATCCTCGCTATATTTGGCGGGTTTACCTTCTTTGTCGGTATAAACACGGAAGATACAAAAGTCGCCTTTATGACGCGGCCATGACCAGTTATCGGTATCGGCTCCGAATTTACCTATACCCCAAGGCGGACAACAGACAAGACGGACATCGCGATATACGTCATATTCGAACATAATATATTGATTACCACTATAGAAAGGTACAATCTCCACTTCTACATCACGCTCTCCCTTACGTTCTTTTACAATTTTCTTGATATTCTCTTTAAGTATTGAATCTCTTGACTTTTCGTCAGTGACACCTTCCAATGCAGTTGTTGTCACATCTTCAACATAAGACAAAAAAGAAACAGAAAGCCCCTCATTGGGAAGCTCTTCATCCATATTCAAAGCCCAGAAGCCATCGGTAAGATAGTCATGTTCTACAGTAGCATGTTTTTGTACATAACTCAAACCGCAGTGATGATTGGTAAGCAGCAGACCGTTAGGAGAAATCAGTTCACCTGTACAACCACCGCCAAACTGTACAATGGCATCTTTTAAACTCGGTTGGTTAAGGTCAAAAATCTGTTCTGCCGTAAGTTGACAGCCAAGTTGTTGCATCTCATACAAGTTCTGATTATCAAGACTGTACGGCAACCACATCCCTTCATCAGCACGTACTTCCACACGAAATACGAAAGCTACAAGCATGATAAATAAAAAAATCTTCTTCATTTGTGTTTGTTTTAATATTAATGAATTTTAAATATATCTTTAAAAATACTATTATTATGCTGTATATCAGTCATATAAGAAAGTTTTTTAACTTTCTTCATTGCAAAAATCCACATAAAGATGTCCAAAATGATAAACACCCCGTAAAACACTATATATGCGATTGTGTCATCAATGCCACTGCAGAATATCAATAAAAAGTCAAATGCCCCATGGAAAAAAACAGGTATCAACAAAGCCAACATCAGATTAAAAATCTTCGATTTTCCAAACTTTGCCAATGCTAAATAATATCCCATTATGACACCGAACAAAAAATGTGCCGGCACCGAGAGAATGGCTCTCATCTTGCCAACTTCAACAGCCTGTTCAAAAGTATCATTACCGAGCACGTACATGATATTCTCCACACATGCAAAGCCCAAGCCTATGAATACGGCATACACTATACCGTCGAAATATTCATCAAAATACTTACTTCTCCATATAAATATCATGAATATGAGGAATTTGGCCAACTCTTCCGGAATGCCGGCTTCCCAGAACGAAGAGTAAAACACAGTATCGCTATGATAAAAACTCCTAATAATGAAAACCAACCCCAACGTTAACGGAATAGCAAGTATCCCTCCAACAAATGCGACAATGAGTTTTTTTAATGGCTCTTTCTGTATCCTATCTTTCGTATATATATAAATCAACAATACGACTACCGGTAATACTGCCAATAAAACAAGAAACCTCATATCATCAAAAATTTTGTCAAATTTATACAAATTTTTGAAACAATAAAGGTATTTTCAACAATAAATATCAACAGTCTGATTTTCTATAATACTTCATTACACATCTAAGATGCAAACAATAAAGTTTTTAAAGAACATTCAGATTTTATCATTTGTCACATCAGTTTATCAACAAGTCCGAAATTATTATAAGGAGGATATTTAATAGTAAAATCTATCATATTGGAAGATTTCAGCACTGACCTTATATTGCTAAAAGCGATAAAACTATAATATGAATGATATTTTCCCATACCGCTATTGCCAACACCACCGAAAGGAAGATGACCATTTGCCACATGAAGCACCGTATCATTTATGCAAGCTCCGCCTGAAGTAGTTTGACTCAACACTTCCTTGGCAGCGTCGTCAGAGCCGAAATAATACAATGCCAACGGCTTGGGTCTTACATTGACAAAAGATATCACCTCTTTGATATCATCAAATGTCATGACAGGCAATAAAGGACCGAATATCTCGTCACGCATGATGGCGGCATCAGAGGCAACATTGTCGAGCAGAGTAAATTGCATGTATCTATCTGCAGCATCGTATTTACCGCCATAAATCACCTGACCATCAGAAAGATACGATAACAGTCTTTGAAATGCCTTATCATTGATGATACGACAGTAACAACGACTTTTCTGCATGTTTTTCCCATAAAAACGTTCTACACAGTTTATCATTTTTTTAATCAGAACATCTTTAATATCTTTATGTACAAAAAGATAATCCGGGGCCACACAGGTCTGTCCTGCATTAAAAGTCTTTCCCCAAACTATACGGCGTGCAGCATATTCTATGTTGCATTTTTTATCCACTATGCAAGGACTCTTTCCTCCGAGTTCAAGGACCACCGGAGTAAGATGTTTTGCTGCAGCTTCCATCACGACCTTACCAACTGCCGGACTGCCGGTATAGAAAATCATGTCGAAATGTTGTTTTAAAAGTAAAGTGTTGACCTCACGATTTCCTTCAACCGAAGCTATGTAATGTTCGTCGAAAGTCTCACGTATTATCTTGCTCATCAAAGCGGAGGTATTGACAGAATAAGGCGAAGGCTTCAGCACGGCGCAACAACCAGCCGAAATAGCTCCAACAAGCGGACAAAACATCAGATTGAAAGGATAGTTCCACGAGGCAATGACAAGAGCAACGCCATAAGGCTCGTATATCACCCTGCTGCCCGACGGTTTAAGAAACATCGGAGTCCTCGCTCTTTCAGATTCAACCCAATACTTGATATTTCTGATATGTTCATCTATCTCAGCAATGACGATATTATATTCTGTCAACATAACCTCTTCCCGACACTTTCTCAGATCTGCCCACAAAGCTTCAACCAAGGCTTCCTTATTATCAACAACAGCTTTACGAAGTTTCTTCAATTGTCTTACTCTGAAAAACACCGTTTTAGTTGCCTGAGTTAAAAAATAACGGCGTTGTTTTTCTACAAGTCCTTTTATTTCTTGCTCTTTTGTCATGAATTTCGTTTTTGCAAATATAACAATTGTAATCCAATAATGTCATAACATTTAAAATATAAAGTTAACATTCTCCATTTTGAAGAATGCAACATTTTTATCTCAAAATCACTATAAAAAAATATCTCAAAATGAACTTTTTCACTATTTTTGCATCATTAATAGAAAATTAAAAACATGATAGGCGCTATTATCTATATCATTGGCATTATTTTTGGCGTAAAAGCCGTATTGGAAATATTAAACACAGGCATTTCAACCGGAGGCAAGATTATCTGTATTATACTATTACTACTTACAAGTTGGATAGGTCTGATTGTTTATTACCTGTATGCAAAAGATCATTTATACGAATGGTTCAGATAAAATAATTCCATAATGAATAAAAAAGAAATACGTAACAAGATAAAACAACTCAAGAAAGAGCATACCATGCAAGAGCTTGACAGTCAGTCGGAAGTTATTTTATCGAAATTGGAAAAACATAAGGCTTTTAAGGATGCGAACATTGTAATGTTGTTTGCCTCATTGCCGGATGAAGTCAACACTCACTCTTTCATCGAGAAATGGAGAAACAAGAAACATATCATATTGCCTACGGTGTCAGGAGACGACATAATACCCGTAGAATTGGGGAAAGAAACAACTTTCGCGACCGGAGATTTCAATATAATGGAGCCGCAAAATGAACCGTATCACGGTAGTCTCGACCTCATCGTGGTTCCGGGAGTGGCATTCGACAGTGATGGCAACAGAATAGGACGTGGCAAAGGATATTACGACAGATTCCTGTCACATCATCCTAAAGTAAAAAAAATAGGTATATGTTTTGACTTCCAATATATTGACAAAGTGCCTACTGAAGAAAACGACATCATAATGGACGAAGTGATAACAATATAATCAAAAAAATCCGAGACGAAACATCATCCCGGATTTTTTTATCACCATATATAAGCAATTACCATGCAAACAACGGGAACTGACTCATCATTTCGTTAACTTTGGCTTTTACGGTAGCAAGTTTCGCCGTATCATCGATATGGCTTATCACATCATCTATCATTTCCACTATAGGTTCCATGTGCTCCTCTTTAAGACCACGTGTAGTGATAGCAGGAGTACCTATGCGGAGACCTGATGTCTGGAAAGGAGAACGATTGTCAAAAGGCACCATATTCTTGTTGACAGTGATATCAGCCTGTACCAAAGTATTTTCGACCATTCTACCGGTAATTTCCGGGAATTTGGTACGCAGGTCTATGAGCATGAGGTGGTTATCAGTACCGCCGGAGATAACGTCATAACCTCTGTCCATAAATGCCTTAGCCATGACAGCAGCATTTTTCTTGACCTGTAGAATATATTCGAAATATTCATCGGACAGAGCCTCACCGAAAGCTACAGCTTTACTTGCGATGACATGTTCGAGCGGACCGCCTTGGACGCCAGGGAACACGGCACTGTTTAGCAATGCCGACATCATCTTCACCTCTCCCTTAGGAGTGGTAAGACCCCATGGATTCTCGAAGTCTTCACGCATCAATATCATACCACCGCGTGGTCCACGTAAAGTCTTGTGAGTCGTTGTTGTCACAATATGACAATATTCGAGCGGGTCATTAAGAATACCGCGAGCGATGAGACCGGCAGGATGTGAGATGTCCGCCATCAATATAGCGCCAACCATGTCGGCTATCTCACGCATACGTTTATAATCCCAGTCACGGGAATATGCAGAAGCACCGGCAATGATGAGTTTGGGTTTATGTTCCAATGCGGCTTTTTCCATACCGTCGTAATCCACACAGCCGGTTTCCTTAGTCACCTGATAAGCAACAGGTTTATAGAGAATGCCCGATGAATTAACCGGTGAACCATGTGAAAGATGCCCGCCATGAGCAAGGTCTAATCCCATAAAGGTATCGCCCGGTTTCAAACATGTCATCAACACAGCCATGTTTGCCTGTGCGCCGGAGTGAGGCTGTACGTTGGCGAATTTTGCCTGGAACAACTCGCATGCACGGTCGATGGCAATCTGCTCTGTCTGGTCAACAATCTGACAACCACCATAATAACGTTTGCCCGGATACCCCTCTGCATATTTGTTGGTTAACACAGAACCCATGGCTTTCAATACTTGATCGCTGACAAAGTTCTCTGATGCAATAAGCTCGATGCCATGCATCTGACGCTCTTTCTCCTTACGTATTAACGTAAAAATTTTTGTGTCTCTCTTCATTTCAATATATTTTCTTGATATTCAATATTATAAAATTCCTAAAATGCAATAAACTTTATTTGCGCCTCAAAATTACAACTTTTTATTTAATCCTAATGATAATGTGAAGTTTTTTTTAAACAGATGATTTTAATCGCTTTTTTTAACTGTCTGTTTATTTTTATTTAAAAGCAACAACACTTGTTCTTCAGAACAGAAAACAGTTAAAATCATTAATTTTGCACTGAAGTGTTAAAAATCAAATAAATTCATATCTTTAACTGACATTATAAACAAAATTTACCACTTATCTGCTTTTCAACCAATATCTCACTGTATAAAATACTATGCATGAAATTTTTGAAAAACTTAATTCAACATCGGTTAAAACAATTTTTTTATATCCATTGAGAGAAAACTCTCTATATCAATACCACCATCACCGACGATAAAAGAGGTCTGCGGTTTAAAAAACTGTCTGAATCTGTCTAACCCTTCTGTTCGTTTATCAGCATTACTTTTGACTTCAATAGCTACTACTGAATTTTTCTTACGAAGAATGAAATCCACCTCATCATTACGTTCACGCCAATAAAAAACCTCAAAACGATGAATAAATGCTTGACTAACAAGATAAGCACCGATACCTGACTCGAGAATGTGTTCCCATACCTTGCGGTCTAAAACAGCCTGTTCAAATGTAGTTTGACTGTACACCATCTTCAATGCATTATTGTAAACTTGAAATTTCGGAATACTTGCCTTTCGCCGTGCAGTATCAATACAATATTTCTGCAAACCGCATAATAACCCGCTTTCATCTAAAAGATTAATATATCCCGACAAAGTTACGGTATTACCCGCATCCTGTAATGATCCAAGCATCTTGTTCAAAGAGAGTAAACCACCAGAATAAGCTGCTCCAAGTTCGAATGTCTGCCGTAAAAGAGCAGGTTTGCCGATTGGTGTATCCATCAAAATATCTTTGTTGATGGTTGTATCAATGATAGCAGACTGTATATATTGCTGGAAACGGTCTGCATCTTTAATCAGGAAAGCTGCACCCGGATAACCACCATAAAACAGATATTGGTCAAGTGTAAAACCGAAACTTTCTTTCATTTCCTGATAGCTCCAGTGACTCATGCGAATCTCTTCGAATCGCCCGGACAATGATTCAGATAATCCTTTTTCTAACAATACACGACTACTGCCGAGAATCAATACTTTGATATTGCGCTCATGAAAAGTGTCATCATCCCATTCTTTTTTTACGACCTCACTCCAATTGGATATTTTTTGTATCTCATCTATGACAAGAATGATACTGTCCCAGCCATTATTCTCTTTCAGACTTCGGGTTGCCGCCCAACAATTGGAAATCCATGCTCTGTTTGTAGCCGGCACATTGTCGGCAGAAAAAAACTGATATGGAATAGTCACATCTTTAAGAACCTGCTTGACAACTGTCGACTTTCCTATCTGTCTGGCACCCATAATGACTTGAATAAACCTTCTCTGTTCTTCAAGCCTGCTTTTAATTTTATGATACTCAGCTTTTTTGTACATTGTTTTACATTTTACTCAGTATAATGATAATATTTACTCAGTGCAAATATAACAATTCTCATTGAATAATGACAATATCTTTTCAAAAGAATTTTTTCACTCTATGACGACATGGTATCATGTCGATGTATAAAACAGCATGATTACTGCCAAATGACCATTACAATCATCATGCGAAAATGGTTAAACCATTTTATATTGCTGATAAAAATTTCAGAACAGAAAACAGTTAAAATCTTTAATTTTGCATTTAACAGAAAACATCGAATGCCTAACGGCATAGCTCAAATAAATTTGACTCTGCGCTCAGGTTTCGCTATCTTTGCCAAATAATACAATTAACATGTATCCGCTTGAAGACATAAGAAAAACAATAGAATCTGATTTGGAACGATTCGATTCTTTTTATAAAGAATCTGTCAAATCGTCCAATTTGTTGTTAAACCGTATCATGATATATACCTTAAAACACAAAGGCAAACAAATACGTCCCATGTTGGTCCTGTTGTCTGCCCGACTGTGGGGAGATGTCAATGAAAGCACTTTACGGGCAGCGACATTTATCGAGTTGCTGCACAATGCCACGCTGATACACGACGACGTGGTTGACAATGCAAAAAAAAGACGCGGATTTTTATCAGTAAATGCTATCTGGAAAAACAAAATCGCAGTTCTTGCCGGTGATTATTTGTTGGCAAAAGGCATGATGATAGCCTTGAACCATAACGATTTCGACATGCTTAACATGATTTCGGAAACTGTCAGAATGATGAGCGAAGGCGAGATAGCGCAAATGGATATTGCGAGAAGACTCAATGTCACAGAAGAAAAATATTACGAGATAATAGAAAAAAAGACCGCCTCGCTGACAGCCTCCTGCTGTGCCATAGGAACAGCCTCCACGAATGCGCCTCATGACAAAATACAGAAAATGAAACGGTTCGGCCATTATGCCGGCATGGCATTCCAAATACGCGACGATGTCTTCGACTATCAACCGGATAATAAAAGCGGCAAAGACTACGGCAACGACTTAAAAGAACATGTCTTGACACTGCCTTTGATACATCTTCTCGACAAAAGCAGCCCTTTGGAACGTAAAAAAATCATCTGGCAAATACGACACCGCAACAATGACAAAAAAACAAGACAATATATCATTGACAAAGTTCATGACAATGGGTGCATCAAATATGCAGAAGACAAGATGAATGAGTTTATCAGATTGGCAATGAACGAGTTACAAGATGTTCAGGATTCCATTTACAAGGAAACTCTTATTACGCTTTTGATGTATTGCGCAAAACGCGACATGTAACTAAATGAATTACTGCAATAACTTTAACATATTTATCAAACAGACCAATGGATAAATATCGAACCAAATAAATTGCCATGTTGTCACGATGTACTGTTGAAACTGCAATCATAACATATTGACACATAGTAGAAAATATTGCCCGACTTTATTTTGATTTTAAATATTGTTATATGTCATTGCTGAATTGTAAGATTTTATGATTTATTTATAACATATTGATTAAGAATCATATATCTACAAATCAGACAACGGATTTTTTATAGTATTATATTGATAATCAATTTATAATAATTTATATAGCTAAAATAAAACCCGGTATGTTTATAAATGTATGGTCTCCATAATATGACATTTCTGCAAATATGATATTTACATCTCAGGTTATTATCTCTTATATCGATTCCACAGAACGTGTTTCTTATCGGACAGCAATAAAATCAAACATCAAAATCAATATCATTATTGTAATAGACTAAATCCATCTATACAAAACGAATATCATAAAATTCCACATTGTGAGGTTTTTGAAATTTATTAAAATTTTGCCGCAAAAACAGAGTGTAAACAATTATTTTTAATAATTTTGTGTACTATAAAACAAGTACTTTAAGTACCTAAATAACAATACAATGTACGAAACTTGTTTACTAAGTTGCTCTATTGTTATTTCTGTTTATAATGAACAAGCAGGAATACGTGATTTCTATGAGGAGTTGATCAGAAACACATCTGCTGACAATGTGTTATATGAATACATTTTTATTAATGACGGAAGTACTGACAACAGTCTGTCATTATTGTCTGATATTGCTTCAAAAGACAAACGAGTTAAAGTCATTAGTTTTTCAAGAAATTTCGGACACGAAGCTGCAATGATTGCAGGTATTGACCATAGTAAAAGTGATGTAATAATATGTATGGACAGTGATCTGCAGCATCCTCCTGCGATGATTGGCAGAATGTTGGAAAAATACAAGGAAGGCTTTGATGTTGTCAATATGGTCAGAATGAAACGAGAAGATGCCGGATTCATGAAAAAAATATCTTCAAACTTATTTTATCACTTTATTAACAAGATAGCTTCAATTAAAATTTCTGAAAATGCATCTGATTTTTTTCTTGTTTCAAAAAAAGTTGCTGATGTCTTACGTACAAATTATAGAGAACGTACACGTTTTTTACGGGGCATTATTCAATTGATGGGATTCAATAAGACAACATTGGAATATGTGGCGCAAAAACGAATTGCCGGAAACAGCAAATATTCTTTTTTTAAGTTATTTGCGTTGTCATTCTCAGCTATATCTTCACTGTCAAAACTACCTTTGCAATTAGGTATCGTTTTCGGTATGATTTTCATTTTTATCAGTGTTGTATTATTTATATATTCTTTGATAATGTGGATATTAGAAACTCCTATTTCCGGATATACGACATTGATCATGTTCATGAGCGCTTTTGCCGGCATTCAGCTTTTTATTTTAGGCATTATTGGTCAGTATATAGGTTATGTTTTTGACGAAATAAAAGGTCGTCCTATATATGTAATTGATAATATTATTGAAAATAAAGAAGATGAAATACAATAATGAAAAAAAATATTTAATCTTTCTGTTTTGTCTGACAATATTTATCTCGTTTATTCCTTTTTTTAAAATAGGATTCACTACAAGCGACGACTTTGAATATTATTTGACATATCTTAAAGGTGATTTCTGGAGCGATGCATGGTACTATGCACAAATTGCAGGACGATTTTATTTCCTTATAACAAAACCTTTTTATTCATTGCCGTATTTATTTGACAATTTTTATTTTACAAAAATATTACAACATGGTACATTAATCATTTCATATTTGTTGTTCTCATGGTTGATCTTCAAAATGTTCAAATCCAAAAATCTGGCAGGATTTGTCTTGTTGCTTCTCGTAATGAATACATTAGTAACATTTAATCTTCACATTCCATTTATTGCTTATCCGGTATTTTTTACATTCAGTTTTTGCTTGTGTATAATTTCTGTATTGTTATTTCTCAAATATACTGAAACTCAGAATTACAAATATGTCATATTCTCAGCAATCCTGTTTTTCATTACACTGCTGTTTTATGAAACTTATCTTGTTATCTTGTCTTATATGTGTCTGTATATTATAATCAGAAGTTTGAAGATTAGAACTTGGAACGGAACTTACAAAAACAAACTGTTTTATAAAGAAATTATCCCCTTTGTATCCGCCGGTGTTTTATATGTTGCCTTATATTTCATATTCCGTATTTTTGTCACTAATTCCAATAATCCTGACGAGTTTTATCTTGGCACCTCTTTTGCCAAAAATTTCAGTTTAAGCCATTTCTTTGATATATTGATAAAATGTACAAAGATAAATTTCCCGACACAGTCTTTTTTATATTATCATAACTATATGCATGTCAACACATTGCAAATTGCAGGGCATAATGACAATATATGGTATCTGCTGACTCATGCACAACCAGTCATCTATGTAAATGCTTTTATTCAATGTTTCATTTTTGTGTATTTTGCAAAAAGAATAAAGAATACCATATCTTGGAGAACAATATTGTGGGGAATATTATTTTCATTGATGGCTTCGTATTCTATACACGTATTGATTGGCATCTCGGATAAATATAATTCTGATTGGTATAGTTGGATGAGGGGTTATGTTACTTCGTATTATTCTTATTTCGGAATAATGTTGTTTATTGCTTTTTGTCTTTATGCCTTGATAAAAATTGTATATAATAACATGAAATATAGAAACATATCTATTGCTTTATGCACCTGCATGATATTTTTTGTGTCATTTATTACGGGTTATACCAATGATAATCTCAGTAAAGAATGGATCCGTAGTAAAAACAGATTTGATGTCATCGACTATTTGATTGAACATAACGTTTTCGATAAAATTCCTGAAAATGCTATCGTTTATAATGAAGATTTGTATAATTCATATAATCTGGAAAATGTTTTAGGAGATGATTCCAAAATCGATACATACATTAATATAAAGACAAACAGAAATATAATTTTTGCAAATAATCCCGAATCTTTATCGTATCTTATCGAGAAACATCCGCAATCATCCATTTATCTTATAAATAAAAAAGAAACTATAAAAAACACCGAGTTGTTGCTGACGATGTCTCCGGTTGATAAAAACACTATATTGTTCAATACGGAAAATCCATTTGAATCAGCAACATGTAAAGATGCGTCTGTTTATTATTATTCTCCGACAAAGGACTTTACCTTGTTACTCGATTTTGTCAATTATGATTCTATCAACAATATAATCGTTAATCACGATACCATAAATTTGGGAAGATATAACAGAATAGCCATAAAAAGTATGAATAAGAATAATCCTGTAACATCTGTTGACATCAAGTCTGATAATGAAATGTATGTGACTCGTTTTTCTGTCTCAAATATGATTCCTGACATGTCACCGGATATTATCATAGAAGATGATAAAGAATAGTTGTTAATGACAGTTTTTATGATGCCAATCGACAAATTGAAAACACTTTGCTTAAAATATCGTGAAATACTTGTTTATCTTATAGTAGGAGTATTGACTACGATATTCTCATGGATAACTTGTTATATTGCTAAATTATTCCTTGATCCTGAAATGGCACTTGAGAACAACATTATCAATACAATCGGATGGATATCGGGAGTATGTTTTGCATATCCGCTTAATAGGAAATGGGTATTTGGAAGTACTAATCCAAAGATATTCAAGGAGTTTATTGGTTTTACCGCTTCCAGGCTTTCTACATGGATATTGGAACTTCTTGTTATGACAGTATCGGTAAATATCTTGAATATACGCTATTGGATTGCTAAAATATTCATAGCATCCGTACTTGTTACCATTCTCAATTATATCTTCAGCAAACTTATGATCTTTAAGAAAAAAACGACAATAAAGAAAAAAACATACGTATGACATTTTTATATTAGCAAGGCAATATCCAATTTATCCTGAAAAAATTATATTAATTAACAAAAACCAAGAAATGAATAAAACTAAAACCATTTTAACCGAATGTTTTTTTATAACAGGCATATTTTTTACATAAACGATAAAATCGCAACTGTAAACCTACTTTCCATGAAAATATTATGAAGCCAATATTTTTTGCAATTAATATAAAAAAGTCTTTGGTTGATGATGAAATAAATATCAAATAGACAATTACTGTAAAATTTCGGTCACAGCATGAAAAATTACACAATTCTCATGCCTCCGATTCCACCATCTTGAATAAAACAGGTTCTGAAATGGAAATTAATACTGTTTTTATCCCGGTTTTCATTATTTTTGCATTGAAGTTGAAAACAGGATGTATCTCGACATGACTCAAATAAATTTGTTTCTGCTGTCGATTTTCCGTATTTTTGCACCAAATTGAAAAAATATGAAAAAGATATTTATTTTATTAGCGTTGACATTTTCATTCATTGTCACTGTCAATTCACAGAACTTTTTCGGAGGTCTGATAGCCGGAGGTATCACCTCTCAGGTAGAAGGAGACCAACGAGGCGGATTCAACAAATTGGGCTTTACTGCCGGAGCATTTGCCGGACTGCCTATCAACAAAAACTTTTCCGTGCATTTGGAATTGAAATACATACAAAAAGGCTCACGTTCCAATAATGTAGAGGCATTCCCTGACGGCGACCCTTACCTTCTAAGATTGGACTACATCGACATGCCGATAGTATTTACCACCAATTTCAACATGATACGCATCAACGGACGTGGACTTCACTGGCTGAATGTTGAATTAGGTCTCAGCGTCGATGTTCTTGCAAAATACAAGGAAGAAATAATGGGTATTGAAAACATTGACTATAACCCATGGAGACGAGTCGCTCTCAATGGGTTGGCAGGCATCAGAATCAACATTACAAAAGATTGTCAGATCGGACTGCGAACCATCAACTCCATAACCTCAATACGCAAGAATGTCGTTACAGGCAATGTGATAAGATTTAACCAATGGGGCGAATTTAACGACGTTTTGCAATTGGCAATATTTTACAGACTGTAAAACTTTATCAACAGTTATTATCAAAAATATAACTGCAAAAACATTCTGCATGTTATACCATTACAGATTTGAAATTTCTGCTTTCTGTTTATAAAACAACCATGTTAAAGCTAAAAAGCAGTACCGGACAATCAAAGTTGACGATTTATCGACTCCTGATGAATAGCTTCAAAAATTTCTGTTACAAAATGTTTATCCAAGCCTGAAGCCATACCTTTATTAATACGGTCATTCAATATCTTGTTCCATCTATCTACCTGAAGGACAGCCACGTTATGTTCTTTCTTAAACAAACCTATCTCTTCAGAGACCTGCATACGTTTACTCAGCAATGACAACAACTCATTGTCTATCATATCAATACGTTCTCTAAGACTTTCGAGTACAGACTCATCTGAAGAGGACTTCTTATTTCTTATGACAAGTTTTCCGAGTAATGTTTCAAGCCGGGAAGGTGTTATCTGTTGTTCAGCATCGGTAAGAGCCATATCCGGATTGCAATGGCATTCTATCATGAAGCCGTCGGTAGCTATATCGAGAGCTTTTTGAGCGGTAATTTGTAATAAATCGCGTCTGCCGCATATATGGCTTATGTCAGTAATGATAGGCACTTCCGGCATAAGACGGTGCATTTCCACAGAAAGATGCCACAGAGGAGTGTTACGATAAACAGTATCGGCAGAATCCTTGAATCCCCGGTGTATGGCAGCAATATGGCGTATGCCTGCCGATGACAGCCGTTCTATGGCGCCTATCCACAGTTTCACGTCAGGAGCGACAGGATTTTTCACGAACACCGGTATTTCAACGCCTCGCATGCTGTCAGCGAGTTCCTGAACAGAAAACGGATTCGTCACCGTCCTGGCTCCAAGCCACACCATATCGATGCCATACGACAAAGCCATCTCTAAATGTTGCGGCGTCGCCACCTCAGTCATGGTTAGAAGACCTGTGGTTTCTTTGGCTTTACGCATCCATTCAAAAGCTTTGACGCCAACGCCTTCAAATGTCATCGGCATAGTGCGGGGCTTCCAAATGCCACCACGCAACACCTTCACTTCCGGCAGTTTTGCCAATGCCATGGCTGTCGTCATCAACTGTTCTTCAGACTCTACACTGCAAGGCCCGGCTATCACCAACAACTCCTCCGGATTGTCGAACCATGACAATATATTGAAACCCTCTCCCATTATTATTTTTTTGCAAAAATACTATATTCGGAGAAAAGTTTTAAATTTATAACATACAATTGACATTTTTTTTGTTACTTTGTATTTTGAATTATAAAAATATCACAAAAGTGAAACGTACAGAGATTAAAACAGCATTACTCTCACAAGAGTTTGACAACGAAATAAATGTAAAAGGATGGGTCCGTAACAAAAGAGGCAGCAAGAATGTAGCATTTATCGCCTTGAACGACGGTTCTACCATAAACAATCTGCAATTAGTCATCGATTTAGATAAGATTCCGGAAGAAAGATTGGCATTGATGCACACCGGAGCATCGGTATCAGCCACAGGAAAACTCGTGGCATCATCGGGAAGCGGGCAAAATGTCGAATTGGCAGTAAGCGAAATAGAGTTGCTGGGACCTGCTGATCCTGACAAATATCCGCTGCAACCAAAAAAACACTCTTTGGAGTTCTTACGTGACATAGCACATCTGCGTTTCCGCACCAATACCTTCGGTGCCATCATGCGTCTGCGTCACGCCATGGTATTTGCAATACACAAGTTCTTCAACGACAGAGGTTTTTATAATATACACACTCCTCTTATCACTGCTTCAGACTGTGAAGGTGCAGGCGAAATGTTTCAGGTGACTACCTTAGACCTCAACAATCTTCCTCGTAACGAGAAAAACGAGATAGATTATACACAGGACTTC
This sequence comes from Candidatus Limimorpha avicola, assembly GCF_056978975.1. Classification (NCBI taxonomy): domain Bacteria; kingdom Pseudomonadati; phylum Bacteroidota; class Bacteroidia; order Bacteroidales; genus Candidatus Limimorpha; species Candidatus Limimorpha avicola. The sequence goes on along the minus strand of NZ_DBMCYK010000025.1, from coordinate 15,479 downwards.
TTCGGCAAGCCGGCAAATCTTACTGTGTCCGGACAATTGGAAGGAGAATTAGCTGCAACAGCATTATCAAAGATTTACACTTTCGGACCTACTTTCCGTGCTGAAAACTCCAACACCACCCGTCATCTCGCCGAGTTCTGGATGATAGAACCCGAAATGGCATTTTATGAAATCGAAGACAACATGGACCTCGCTGAAGAGATGCTTAAATATCTCATTCAATATGCTTTAGACAATTGTATGGACGACCTCAACTTCCTGAGTAAACGTCTTCAGGAAGAAGAGAAAAACAAAAAAGAAGAAGACAAGTCCATGGAACTGATCAGCAAGTTGCATTTTGTTCTCGAACATCCGTTTGAACGTGTCACCTATACCGACGCAATCAATATATTAAAAAACTGTAACTACAACAAAAAAGGCAAGTTCCAGTACCCTGTCAAAGAATGGGGTGTTGACCTTCAATCGGAACATGAACGTTATCTTGTAGAAAAACATTTCAAGAAACCTGTCATATTGACAGATTATCCTATCGAAATAAAAGCCTTCTATATGAAACAGAACGACGATGGCAAGACTGTACGTGCCATGGACGTATTATTCCCCGGCATAGGCGAGATTATAGGAGGCTCTGAAAGAGAGACTGACATCAACAAGTTGCTCAAACGCATGGAAGAGGTAGGCATTCCTCAATCTTCAATGGAATGGTATCTCGACACACGCCGCTTCGGCTCCGTACCGCATAGCGGCTACGGTCTCGGCTTTGAACGTCTAATGCTGTTCATCACCGGAATGTCCAACATACGCGATGTCATAGCTTTCCCTCGTACACCTAAAAATTGTGAATATTAATCGACTATAATATTTCTTCTATGGCTTTACAAAAACTTAGTCAGACACAAAAGATGTTGCAGAAGTTGTCTCCGCAACAGATACTGCTGATGAAACTGCTGCAGGTGACTACTATGGAACTGAGTTCAAGAATAAAAGAAGAAATAGAAGAAAATCCGGCTCTCGAAGAAGGTAAAAACAACGATTATGATGACGACATGCCATCTGCCGAAGAAGACACCACCTTCAACGATGAACAAGACAATGAAAAGGAATACGACCCTCTCGAGGATTTCGATGACTATCTAAACGACGACGATGAAGATGATGCCGCTTATAAGCTGAGAACCAACAATAACAGCAACGACGACGAACATTACGACAGTCCTATCTCCGATGAGATAAGTTTTCAGGAGTCTCTTTTACAGCAACTCGGCTATCGTGTATTAGACGACAAGATGTACAAGATAGGCACTTATATAATCGGTAATCTCGATGATTCCGGATATCTAAGCAGACCTATCTCCGGTATAGTAGATGACTTGCTGTTCACCATGAATCTCAGCGTCGATGAGAAAGACGTCGAAAAAGTCTTAAAAATAATTCAAGAGTTCGACCCTGCCGGAATCGGAGCCACAAACCTGCAGGAATGTCTTCTGATTCAATTAAAAAGACTTCAGGAAGATGACACAGAGAAAGATTATTCCAACTCCATCATCATAATAGAACAGTATTTTAACGAATTTATCAAGAAACATTATGACAAGATACTGAAAAAAAGCGGTATCAATGAGCAAGACTTCAAAATCGCTCTCGATGAAATCTTGAAGTTGAACCCCAAACCAGGCGATTCCGGCAATGCAACACAGCACAACAATTATATCATACCAGATTTTGCCATTTACAACAACGACGGTGAACTTGAATTGACCCTCAACAGCCGCAACGCACCGGAATTATATGTCAACAAAGATTATATCAAGATGCTCAACGACTTCTCAAAACAGGAAGACAGCCGAAGCAACAAAGAAGCTATCACTTTTGTAAAACAAAAGATAGACTCTGCCAAATGGTTTATAGATGCAATAAAACAGCGACAGGATACTTTGTACGTCACCATGAAAGCCATAATGGACTATCAAAAAGAATATTTTCTCACCGGTGATGAGACAAAGTTGAAACCTATGATATTAAAAGACATATCTGAGAAAGTCGGATTGGATATCTCTACCGTGTCACGAGTAGCTAACAGTAAATACGTTCAGACTGCCTTCGGTACTTTCCTTCTCAAAAGTTTTTTCAGTGAGGGTCTTATCAATGAAGATGGTGAAGAGGTATCAACAAGAGAAATCAAAAAAATATTATCCGATTGTGTAGAACAGGAAGATAAATCTAAGCCACTCACCGATGATGAGTTGACTGTTATTTTAAAACAGAAAGGCTACAACATAGCTCGCAGGACAATAGCCAAATATCGCGAACAAATGGGAATACCTGTTGCAAGACTGCGTAAAGTCTTATAAAACAAAATCACATCATGAATAAATTGTCTAAGATAATATCGGAGATAGCACATCCTGTCTTTATTCCAACCTATACCCTTTTAATGGGATTAGCTACCGGTCTTATAGGATATATTCCTCTACGTATATTGATACACAACATAATATGGATTGAGTTCATAACTCTTATAATACCTTTTTTCATAATATTACTACTTCAAAGCTGTAGAATCATCAAATCATTGACGATGGAAAGCCGAAAAGAGAGGATTATTTCCATCATTTTGATGATAACAGCCTTGACAGTATGTCTTATCGGCATACCCGAAACAAATTACACTTATTATATCATATTCATTATCATATTGATAATCACAAGTTTTGCAGCTTTAATAATAACTCCGTTATGGATGATAAGTTTACACACATTAGGTTGGGGTTGTTTATGCGGTTATTGTTATATCTTATCTTTTTTAAGCCATGACACATATCTTCCATACTTTATAGGTTCAATACTTGTCAGCGGCATAGTGTCATCGGCACGGTTACAATTAAAGGCACATACTCCTACACAGATTTATGCAGGCTTTGTCATCGGTTTTGTCATATCATTATCATCAGCAGTTTTCCTGTTCTCGTAATTCGTTTGAAATTAATGATATAATTACTTAAAACTGTTTTGGTCGAATAAGAAATCGAACATACAATGGAGAACCTGTAAAATGATAATATAACTACTGCATCTCAAATCAAAAGAGACAAATAATATCAATAATCACGTCAAGGCAGTTACAAAAAACGAACACTTTGCCGACATGGCAAACACTAATTCGTCATAAAAATATGATATGTCAGAAAGGTCTTACACCAATACCGACAGATAAAGGTCTTAGGTCCATACCGGTCACCGGGTCGTATGTAGAATTAAACTGATATGCACCAAAAACATAAACAGACTTATAAGCTATACGCAATGTAGCAGTATAGACATATTTGGCAAGATTTTCTATTCTGCTGTTTTTAATACGCCAGATTTGGTCGGTATCATCAATCTCACCAACATATTTCGTCTTACCGGTAGTAAGAATGCCGAATTTAAACCCGACACTTATTTTAAACATATCGGCAATACGCATATTGACTTCTAAAGGTATGTCAATATAGTTGACATTTATCTTTGCTCTTTTATAGTCATGTTCAATATTTTGAAAAACCAAAGAATCAGCATACGGGGTATTCAACATACAGCCTTTCATATAAAAATTATGTGAAGAGAATCCCACACCTAAAGACGTTGTATGTTTACTTTCGCCAATAGGGAAATTATATGTGATTTGAGCACTGATACCTTGATTTATTCCACGCAGTGAAAAATTGTCATAACCTGAACCAACATTATAATCTGTAAAAACTTCCGCTCCTATGCTTACTCTCGAATCGAATCGTTCTGACAAAATCTGTGATTGAGCCATAAAAGAAAGCAAAAGCAAAAGAGGAAGAACAAAAAATCTTTTTTCCATATCAATTCAATAAATTAAATTATTTAGATCATTTAGACAAACTATTCTGTATTTTAGATCTTCTATCAAGTAATTCATCTATCTCCTCCATAGAGAGGTTGGGATTCTTCAACTCGTTATCGATAGCATCGATAAGAGCGACATATCTGTCTTCAGTAGGCAATGCCAGAAACTCTTTTTCTTTTGCATCGACAACAGAATCTCTTTTAACCTCTATATCATCAGCATCATCACCAAGTTGTTCTTTCAATCTACTTATCATTATAGGAATAAGTTTCTTTGTCATATCATTATTAAAAGGACCGAGCATCTCAATAGTGATATTGTCTTTCATCTCATCATAATTAGCAAAAAACAACTTAAGTTGTTCTATTTGAGACTTGTCAATACCTGGTATCTCATCCGGCGGATACTTCTCTATCATTTTTTTGAAGAGATGCATCAGTTCCTCCAATTGTTTTTTCAGTTCTTCGTTCTCCATAGTTATTTTTTTTGAACATACATCAAAAACTGTTCCGAAAATGATATAACCAAAGATTTTATCAAAAACAACAAAGTTTGTATTAATTTCTTGCTATAGAAGCATAAATATTTTTAGTATGAGAAATAAGAACCGGAATCTGTGAGTTGTTAACAATTTTCTGGGAATAAGAGCCTGAGAAAATGTTAACTGCAGTTCTTTCCAACTCATCCATAATACTTATAAGGTTTGCATTGATATTCTTGGCATAGGATATAATATCCTCATCTACATCATTGGTATGCAATTCATCGAGTACGAAATTGATACGATTTGCTGTAAGATATTTAACCACTTGTTTTACATAACCGTTAACTCTTTCCTTAACAGAAAGTATTTCCGAAGTATATAGAGCCACGACAAAAATCTGAGCATTAAAATATTGAGCAATAAGTGCTGTAAGTGGTAATTTCTGACGTGTCTCGAGAGTACTGTCGATAGGCATCACTATTTTAGATATAGAAGTGTTGACATCTATGCCCTCACGAATAAACACCGTAGGAACATCAAGAACGAGTGACATACGGAAAGCATTGCTTCCGATCCACCTCTCAGAAAATCCGGAAATACCGTGAGTGCCAATAAACATCAAAAACGGATCGAGTTCACGACAGGCCTCCTGCATGGCGTCATACACACGTCCTTCTCTGATCTGATATGTAATGGTATTTTCGCCAAGTCTGTGAGCATATTTTTCTATCAATTCATTAAAATGCTGTTTGGCACCATATTCGATCAGATTTCTATCTTTCGAGACAATATCTTTATCATTAGCGAGTTTGTTGACCCAAACCATAACAATATCCGACTTCGATTTCTCTGCCACTGTAACAGCATGAGAAAGAGCATTCAGAGAACAATTGGAAAAATCGACTCCCACTAATATCACATTATTCATAACATTAATTTTTAATTTCTATTCTTCATAATATATATCATCAGGGATAACGATATTATTGTCTTCCCCGCTGACTTTTCCATCATCAAAATTTATCATCTCGTCTTTATTACCACATAAGACATTATAAGGCAAGTTGATACGGTCTCCTGTGACGAAAGCATTTTTATAAATGTTTTTTATCTCATAATAGAACTTCTCAGCTTCAAGCCGTGTCCTGAAATCGCCTACACGAAGTCTGTAATACGGTTGTCCGAAGATAAGATACACAGGTACAGAAGGATATTTCTCAATAAAAGCCATTTTGACATTCTCGGCATGTTTAACTGCATCATTGCCCGACTCCATAAAAATCTGTACTCTAAAACCATCGATAGTAGAATCTTTGGCATGTATCTCTCTCTGTTTACCTATTAATGCATCTATCCTTTCATCCTGATTCAATATCAAGAAACCATCTTGTGCATGACAACATATTGATAACAAGCACATTACTACAATTATGCCATATTTTATCTTCAAAGCGCTAATTTTTTTGCTAAAATAAACATTTCTTTCGAGAAACAACATTATTTTTGTATTTTTGTAAGAAATATTTTTTAGATGAACGAAAATCTGGATGCGTATGGCAGAAATATGAGCCGGCAAGAGAAAGAAATTGAGAAAGTGTTAAGACCGGATGCTTTCTCGAGTTTCGCCGGTCAGCAACAGGTTGTTGACAATTTGCGTATCTTCGTCCGTGCCGCTGCGCAACGTGGTGAATCATTAGACCATGTGTTGTTGCATGGTCCTCCCGGATTGGGAAAAACCACCTTGTCTCATATCATCGCCAATGAGTTGGGTGTCAATTTAAAGATGACTTCCGGACCTGTCCTCGACAAGCCGGGCAATCTGGCAGGTTTGCTTACCAACCTTGACAAGAATGACGTATTGTTTATCGACGAGATCCACAGACTAAGTCCTGTGGTAGAAGAGTATCTCTATTCAGCCATGGAAGATTTTCGTATCGACATCATGATAGAGACCGGTCCCAATGCCCGTAGTGTACAGATAGCATTGAATCCGTTCACTCTGATAGGTGCCACTACACGTTCCGGACTTCTCACTGCACCATTACGTTCTCGTTTCGGGATCAACTTGCGTTTGGAATATTATGATGCAAAAACACTGTCAGCCATCATAAGACGTTCAGCATCAATATTAAGAGTGCCTATCGAAGATGAAGCTGCCTTTGAGATAGCACGACGCAGCCGTGGCACTCCCCGTATTGCCAATCTGCTGTTGCGTCGTGTACGTGACTTCGCTCAGATACAGGGCAACGGAACAGTGACTCTTGAAATAGCACAAATAGGCCTCAAAGCTCTCAATGTAGATAAACACGGCCTTGACGATATGGATAACCGTATCTTATCTACAATAATTGACAAATTCAAAGGAGGGCCGGTAGGACTTACCACCATAGCCACTGCCGTAGGTGAAGAAGCCGGCACTATTGAAGAGGTGTACGAGCCATTCCTCATACAGGAAGGATATATCATGCGTACTCCTCGCGGCAGAGAAGCAACAGAACTTGCATACCGTCACACAGGAAGATTTAAAAACTCCTCACAAGGCGAGTTGTTCTGACCATGAAAAATATGCTGTCGGACAAAATAAAAACAAAGTCTCTCGACCTGGGCTTCAGCGCCTGTGGTATATGCCGTGCCGAAGCATTGACACAGGAGGCTGTCTTTGTGGAACAATGGCTGTCGTGCCATGCCAACGCAGAAATGCATTATTTAGAAAACAACAAAGAAAAACGTTACGACCCGCGACTGTTGATAGAAGGTACTCAAAGTATAGTGACAGTGCTACTCAATTATTTTCCAAAAACAATTATGGAACATGAGGACAATTACCGCATCGCTAAATATGCATACGGTAAAGACTATCATTATATCATTAAAGATAAATTAAGACAGTTGTTATCTTTCATCGAAAAAGAAACAGACTGTCATTATCCTGAAGCGAGGGCTTTCACCGATTCCGCTCCTGTCCTCGATCGGGCATGGGCCGTAAAGGCAGGATTAGGCTTCATTGGCAAAAACACCAATCTCATTGTTCCAAATGGCGGATCATATTATTTTATAGGACATTTGATGCTGCCTATTGTACTTGAAACTGACAATGCCATTATGACAAACAGATGCGGCAATTGCGACAAATGTTTGAAAGCATGTCCTACTCACGCAATAGAGTCTCCATTTCATCTGAATGCCTCCAAGTGCATATCTTATCTTACCATAGAACACAAAGGCGACCTTCCTAACATAAACAGAAATGTATTCAATGATTATATCTTAGGGTGCGATATTTGTCAGGATGTATGCCCATACAACAAATTTGCCGTTCCAACTGAAGAGACTTTGCTACAGCCTAAAGAAAAACTGATGAAGATGAGAAAAAAAGACTGGCACGATCTTGATAATGATGGATTCAATGCTATTTTCAAAAACAGCTCGGCAGAACGAGCCGGGTTCAAAGGTCTTAAAAGAAACATAGACTTCCTGAAAAATGAATAAAACAAAGATGCATCGAACTCATCGAATGAATTGATGCACCTTTTTAAATTTTAAATTTATATCTTGATGTTGTATGAACTATATTGACACTTGCAACAAGTTATTGATTTATTCTAATCACCCAAATATTTTATAGGTGCACTCTATCGTGTCTCACCTTGTTTTTTCTGTTGTTCCAAAGCCCATACACTTCGCTGACATTACCGGCGGTAACAAAAGCATTGATTTGATTATCATTGATATACTTCATTAACTCCGAAAATTCGTCTTTCGACAGCAATGCTTCCAATTCTATCTTGCGTTCATTGCTATAACCGCCGATTACCTCATACATGGTGACACCGCGTTGCAAGTCGTTGATGATATGGTCTTGTAATCTGCGATGTTCCGGTGAAATGATACATACACGTTTTCTCATATTGAGACCGGCTGTGAAATAATCGACAACGAGACCATTGATCCAAGTTCCAATGAGACCGACGACTACCATACGAAAATCATTGATAAGGAATGCCGTACAACAGATAACAGCACCAGCGACAGATACTGAAGTGCCAATGTCGAAATGTAAATATTTATTAACTATCTTTGCCAAAATATCAAGACCACCTGTAGAAGCATTGATTTTAAACAACACTGCCTGTGCAGAACTGAGCAAAAGCACAAAACAACAGAGGTCAAGCCATGGATCTCCCATAACAGACTCTGTAACAGGAAAATATGTCTCCAATAATGCCAGCCATGGTGACAACACCAATGCAGTGTAAACTGTTTTGATGCCAAATTCTTTTCCTATAAGGAAGTAGGCAAGTATCAACAATATAGCGTTGATGATAAACGCAATTACTGACACAGGGAATGAAGTTAATGTCGAAATAACAATTGACAAACCTGAAATTGTTCCGATGATAAGTTTACTTGGAACAAGGAAAAAGTGAACAGCCATGGCTGTCACAAGCATACCCAATGTCATAATGATGAATTCAATCCAGAATTTCTTTGTTAAAACATATTTCCACATAGTTACTACTTTTTTTATACTGTTTTCAAGGGCGCAAAAATACAAACATTTTTAATCATTTTACATACAGTATCAAAAAAAAATATATCTTATATATCATTGATTACCAAATTTTTATCTCATAAAAAACAGTAAAACATTTTACTGTTTTGTTTAAACAGACAAAATTATATCAAACAATACCAAGAAAGTGAGACATTACATATACCAACAAAAAGTCTTAAAAAACGAATAAATAAGACGAATAATGAAAAAGTAATTATCTTTGCCTCAAAAAAACATGGCAAGTTTAAATAAAGTCCTATTGATAGGTAGATTGGGTAAAGACCCGGAAATACTGAATTTTGAAAACGGCACAAAAAAAATGTCGGTAACTATTGCCACAACAGAAACTTATCATGGCAGTAAAGGCAACCTCGTACAAAACACAGAATGGCATAACCTTGTATCTTTTGGAGATATTGCTAATGATATTGCAGAAAAAAAACGCAATTACATAAAAGGAGACCTTGTTTATGTTGAAGGAAAGCTTCGTCATCGTCAATATGTTGATTCTATGAACATAACTCGTTACATCACTGAAATTTTTGTTGACAAAATGATGAAATTAAACAACACTATTACAGACAATCAGTTTTCAAGTTATTATAAATACGGCAACAAGCAAAATGGCAATGACACTCCAGACAATATAATGCCTTGAACATAAACTTCCATATTAAATAATTGCTTAACACTTTATCAAAAAAAACATATCGTTTCGAGATGTAATAACACACTTTGAAACAATAAAATCTTTACCAACGCATAAGATATTAAATAAAAATTTTGATTTACAAATGATGTTTTTGAAAACAAAACAGCCAATAAAATGCTTATTTCAAAATTTTGATTTACAGAGTTCCTTAATGAATTGGAATTATTTATATCTTTGCGGAAATTTTAAATCATAGATTTTGTCAACATTAACCACAACTTGTATATTTCTATTGAACATCAATGAAGAAATATTTTTCAAAGGGTTCACATGGCAGACAGCCCTATATTTATTAATATTGTGCATCTTACTTTTCTGTTCAGCTATGGCATCTGCGAGTGAAACAGCTCTGTTTTCTTTGCAACCCAACGACATCAATGAGCTAAAGACATCCAGCCGAAAATCGGAAAAAGCTGTACTCGAAATAAGGCAAAATCCCAAGAGACTGTTGGCTACTATACTGATAACAAATAATTTGGTCAATGTAACCATCACCATATTCTCAACATATATCATGGCAATGATGTTCAATGAAAGTGCCAACATGGTATTGGCATTTATCATCAATGTCGTTGTAGTCACTTCTTTAGTCCTTATTTTTGGAGAGATGATACCCAAGATCTATGCCACAAAACGGCCAAAAGCACTTGCCATATCGATGGCAAAAGTACTTAAAATCCTTATTGTAATTTTCAAGCCGTTGAGCAGTATATTGGTAAATTCCACATCATTCATAGACAAAAAACTTGCAAAAAAAAGCAAAGGCTTGTCATTCAGTGATTTATCTACGGCAGTAGAAATAACTACAGATGACACTCCATTAGAAGAGAAAAATATGCTGAAAGGAATAGCGACTTTCAGCGAAAAGGAGGTGAGTGAAATAATGAGACCCCGAGTGGAATTGGCAGCAGTGCCATACGAAACCGACTTCAACACTCTCATTAAGTTCATAATAGACAACGGTTTTTCTCGTATCCCTGTTTATAAAGACACTCTCGACGAGATTGCCGGCATAATCTATGTCAAAGACCTTGTTCCAAATGTGGGCAACAGCAATTTTCAATGGCAGAAACTGATACGTTCTGCATATTTTATTCCGGAAAATATGAAAATAAACGATTTGTTCCAAAGTTTCAGGACAAAGAAGATTCATATTGCCATTGTTGTAGATGAATACGGAGGTACTTCAGGACTCGTTACCATGGAGGACGTCTTGGAAGAAATTGTAGGCGACATCAGTGACGAGTTCGACAATATAGGAGAAGAAGACTATTACACTGTCTCTGACGAAAACACTTATCTTTTCAAAGGACAAACAAGCATAGTTGACTTTTGTAAGGTATTCGGCATGAGCGACAACTATTTTGATGAAATAAAAGGAGAATCCGATACCCTCGCCGGAATGATACTCGAAATAGAAGGACGCATACCTGAGATCGGTTGTACTACAGAATATAAAAATTTCAAATTCGAAATAACAAAAGTCGATGCTCGGCGTATTATACAAATAAAAGTGACATATAATGAAAACAATTCTCAGACTGAATAAGCTGTTAATGTTGTGTTTGATGTTTGTCGTTGTCATGTGCAGTTGTGAAAACCGACATACTCAACCGCGTCCGAGAGGTTTCTTCCGTATCGACTTGCCAAAAAAAGAATATGTCTCTCTTGACACCATGAGATATTATTCATTTCAATATCCAAGTTATTCATATATTACTCATGATATCCATTCTCCCAATGAAAAAGATTGGATTAACATTGAGTTCCCCAATTTTAAAAGTACCATACATATCAGTTACAAACCCGTCAATGAAAACCTGGACGTATATCTTGAAGATTCGCACACTTTAATAACCAAACATATATCAAAAGCCATAGGTATCAGAGACAGTATTATCATCAACGACGACAATAAAGTTTACGGATTAATATATTTCCTTGAAGGCGAAGGGGTCGCTTCTCCTGTGCAATTTTATCTTACAGACAGCACTAAACATTTTCTAAGAGGTTCTTTGTATTTCAATATTACCCCAAATAACGATTCTCTTCGTCCGGTAATTGATTTTGTAACAGATGACATAAGACATCTTATCAACACTATGGAATGGAAATAAGATTTTTTGTTTATTTAAATGAATATTTTGTATCTTTGCTTACATTAAAACTGTCGAATCGATGAAAACAATTATCTATACAATTGCCATTATCATTTCAACGTGCTTGTCTTCAAATATTTCTTGGGGACAAAATAACGAAGGTTATGAATTTTTTTACAAAAGAAGTTCTTTGGAAATGGCATATATAGAATCTGATGATATGCCTGACAAACAATATGTTGACAATGCATGGAATAATTATTTAAAATTTAATTTCCCCGTACAATACAACAAACACGGACTGGATATAAACAGCGTTCCTATCAATGACATAGAACTGAGTGTCAGTGAAATAGAAGAAGCCGGTTACAATGTTCAAACCTTACGTGGTTACGAAAATGTTATTCAAGCCATTAAAAATGGTAAAAATGTTAAAGTCTTGAATTCTGATTACTCAGAAGCATTACTTCTTCCAGATTATGAGATTTATTATAAATTGAAATTAGACAAATATATTAAAGACAATCATATTGCAAACAAATTGGTTCAAAGATGGTACATGTATGACAAATCTTCTGAAGAACCTTTCAACATGGAACTTATTTTTGCAAGAGGCAACTACAACAACAATGCCGGTGATGAAGATGTACTCCTTAACTCCAGAAAAATAGGACGACGCAATACTCTCAATGATGCAGGAACACAACTTATTCCTTTTACTTTCATTACTTTTACCAAACTAGATTTCTACTCCAATGAGCCTGTTGCAGCTCTTGTCAGAGATTTGGCAATATTTACAGCCGATATACTAAAAGACCAAAGTTTAGAAAAAGGAGTCAATCCCAATACAGTCGAATTAATTTACAACATGGCTGTAACAGCTGCAAATACTGCATATTCCGCTGCCAAAGACGGATATACACTGAAAACAACAACTTGGTTATACAGACTTCATTGGGATAATGAAACTGAAAATATTATGTATGATGAAATTTGGAATAATCCATCACTCATAGAAACATCCGACGCATTTTATCTTGATTATATTGATAGTCAATCAAATAGCAGCATTGTGTTATTCCCTGTCAATATGTCAGGTGAAGGCATAATCGACCTTACTGTAAACAGAAACATATCTAACATACTTAAAGTATTACAAGAAAAAAATGATGTATTCAAAGTATTGACCAGAATTGAAGGATTTCTCGTGAATGACAACCTCGAAGCTCCTTTGAGTGTTATTGACAAGAAATACTTCTCAGCATATATCGGAACCAACGAAGGATTACGCGGAGGCGAAATTTTCGATGTATTCGACAGCGATGACAACTATCTCGGAAAAGTAACCGCTGTAAAAGGCATGGTATGGGACAACGAGGAAAACAATGGATCTTATACGATACAATGCGACAAAAATGGTAATGCCGTAACATTTACCACTTTCAAGGGTAAAATAAAAAATCCCACATCCGACATGACAATACGCAATCCTCAAGCACCAAAAAAAATCAACATTACCGCCCGTATAGGACTAAAAGAAGGAGTTGACAAAAAAAGTATCTTTGAAGTGTTGTCATTCAACTATGACGAAAACAAAGAATGTTTCGACACCATTGTAATAAGCCGCGTAAAACCGATAAAATCCCAAATATGGGATAATCTATATTATGGTTCATCTGAAGAAATATCTGAAATGAAAATAAAAAAACGTTCCAAAGATGGATTGATAATTACAGAAACATACTTTAAGGCCAACAAGAAAGTGAAACCCGGAATGTGGTTGAGAAAGATAAAATAAATATTATCATGTAATTTCATTTTTTAATTAATTAGTAATATAAAGGTGATGTTGAGTCGAAAAAAATCGGTCTCACCCTTTTTCTTACTACTTGATAGATTCTTATTTCAAATATTCAATTCTCATAGTTATAATATTCTATTCGGACTGCCACTAATTTTCATTTCATTTCGTAAACCATGTTCTTTTTAAAATCATTTATCATTACAAAATGACAATGTATAAAACACGAAATTATAACAAAATGAAAACAATGAAAGCTGAATCATCGTTTACATAAAAAAGATTTATCAAATTCCAATATTTTTTCTTATTTTGAGAACACTTTTTTGGAAAATTTACTAATTTTGCGCGAAATAAATAAATATATTACTTCCGATGTAGAAAGTAAAACATAATAATCATTAAAAGAAAGGGGGGAAAGAAGATGATTGATACATTGACAATCAATACACTTAAGTGGCGTCATATTACAAACCCGTCGGATGAGGATTTTAATTTCCTGAAAGAAACGTTTCATTTTCACCCCTTGGATATAGAAGACTGCCGTTCAGTAAATCAACGTCCAAAAATAGATATCTATGATGATTATTATTTCTTGATTCTACAATACCCCAACTTTGACCGTCAGAATAAGTTTATCAAAACCAAAGAAGTTAAGATCTTTTGGGGAAAAGATTATATCATCACCATTGAAAAATCACCATGGTATGTAAATCAACTTTTCAACGAATACAGAGAACGTGACGAAGAGGAGTTATGTTTAAACTTAAAAACTTCAGATATACTATTGTACCGTATCTTTGAGAAACTTATGGTCGAGTCTTTATACCTATTAAAAAAAATCGGTCTCGATCTTGAATTGATAAACAGAGAACTGTTTGGTTCAAGACAGGTTAAAATCATTGAAAGAATATCTGTGACTCGGAAAAATATAATCACCATCAATACTATATTGAAACCGCAACTCCGAGTGTTCCACAACTTTGAGACCGGTCAGATTAAAGGATTCGGAGACACAGAATACATGGAAGACTACTGGGGTAATATTCTTGACTATTATCAGAAATTATGGGACATGACAGAAGATTATGAAGACCTCATCGAGGGGTTGTCAAAGACTTTCGACTCTATGCAGACCAACAAAACCAATGAGATTATGAAAACCCTCACATTATTGTCTTCTATACTTTTGCCATTGACATTTATTACCGGACTTTTTGGGATGAATGTACTCTTCCCTTTCATCACTCCTAATTCAAATACAGCTTTTTGGATTATTACGGGAGCAATGGCTATAGTATGTATAGCTCTTGCTTTCATCTTTAAACACAGGAAATGGTGGCCATGATTTTCCCAAACATCATCTTCAGATAGACAGTACAATACCTGAAACAAAATGTTTCTAAAAAAACATATTGTTTTTAACAATAAATAAAGTCAATTCCATTAGTTTTATAAATAACAACTAATAACAGTTGTCAATTATCGAATATCAGGAGAAAAGCTGTTTCTTTTTCATTAGACCTTAATAATTGTACGCTGCCGTTGTGCATCAGCATAATTTGGCGCGACACACTCAGTCCTATGCCATTGCCTTTAGACTTCGTGGTATAAAACGGCATGAAAATATCATCGAACATTTCTTTTTTAATAGGTGTACCATTATTTACAAACTCCAACGTGACAACCTCGTCGTCATGTAGTAATGCATTTATGTTCAACATGGTAGCTCCCGCCTGTATGGCATTGCGGATTAAATTTATTATTACTTGTTTTATCTGATTCTCATCTATATAAAGCATTATGTCATCATTATTGCATTTAACGCCATATGTCATGCCTGCATCTGCCATATCATCTTTCATTAATAATAACAATAGTTCGTTAAAAATTAGCCAAGCCTAAGCGGCTCTGGCAGTAAATAAAATGAGTTCTTTGAAAAGTCTGTCAATTAACTGCGTGTCCGGTTCAA
>NZ_DBMCYK010000024.1:0-42562 GCF_056978975.1 Candidatus Limimorpha avicola | reverse complement strand
TCAATATGCATTCCTGTAATCCGTTCTAATTCACGCTTCTATGGAACACATGCATTGCCTATTTCAATATGCATTCCTGTAATCCGTTCTAATTCACGCTTCTATGGAACACATGCATTGCCTATTTCAATATGCATTCCTGTAATCCGTTCTAATTCACGCTTGTATCTCGCAATCCGTTTTTCGAGTAATACTTTCTCGTCTATACCTACTTTTTCCGGATTATAAGTTGTCTGGTTTGCAACCATGGCAAAGAATATCTCAGCGACCTTGTGGGCGGTGGCAATGACTGCGGCTTTACCTCCGGCCCGTGAACGTATCCTGCGGTAGAAGTTTCCCAACTGGTTCTTCGCATTGGCGAGAGAAGAAGCGATACTTCTAAAAATCAATCCGACATTGTTCCGACGGTGTGGCACGTGGCTTGATATTCTTTTCCCTCCTGATATTTTGGTATTCGGTGCGATGTTGCACCAACAGCAAAACTGTTTGGAAGATGGAAACTTCCGGGTAAAGTCGTGTCCCAACTCACTCATCAGTCCAAGTGCGGTCAGGTGGCTTATTCCGGGTATCTCAAAGACATTCACTCCCCACATGTCATATGCCTTTCTTTCCACATCGAAGCCTACATTCCGTTTACGCTTGTGATAGTCACAACGTTTTTTCGTCGGACTGTATGACGGACGCCCTGTTCCGGCAACCTCCGTGCGATAGTTTTCCATAAGTTTCTCCAGTTCCGTGTCGCATCGGTCAAGTTGGGCGCAAAAATGCTTGAAAGTGTCATAGTTTTGCCTGAGGACAAACAGGAGGTCTTCTTCCCAGTTGCCCTCAAGCGCCATGGCTATTTCCTCTTTCGGAGTCTTGCACTGGATGTCGGCCAAGTCCGCAAGTTTCTTGGGGTCACGTTCACCTGCAAGAATGGCCTCGATGATACGTATGCCGGATTTTCCCGTAATGTCAGACAGGACAAGCGTAAGTTTTATGTTCATCTGCTGCATGGCTTTCTGCATACGCAGGACTATGCTTGAAGCCTCACGGGAGAGGGTGTCACGATGACGGGTGAGTGTCCTCATCCGTTTGGCGTCGTTGTGCGGTTGGAAACTTGCCTTGAGCAACCCGTACTGGTGCAGCAACATCAGCCATTCGGCATCCGACTCGTCGGTTTTCCTCTCCGTTATGTTCTTCACGTCCCTTGCGTTGGTCAATACGACATCCATCCCGTCCTCCTGAAGACGGCAGAACAGCGGTATCCAGTAAACCCCGGTGGATTCCATTGCGACTGTCTTTATGCCACACTCTCTGAGCCATGCCGAGATGGCGTGCAGGTCGGATGTATACGCTCCGAACGCGCGGTTGTTGTCCTTTGAGCGGTCGGCAGGGACGCAAACTTGCATGATACCGTCCGCGATGTCTATCCCCGCCGCATCGGGATTGACTATCCGAAGTTCCGCACCTTTGGCCGTCTTGACTTTTTTTGCTTTCTTTGCCATGATAATAATTGTTACTGTT
The DNA here is from genome assembly GCF_056978975.1 of Candidatus Limimorpha avicola. Lineage (NCBI taxonomy): Bacteria > Pseudomonadati > Bacteroidota > Bacteroidia > Bacteroidales > Candidatus Limimorpha > Candidatus Limimorpha avicola. The sequence continues at coordinate 41,056 of NZ_DBMCYK010000024.1, read as the reverse complement.
GTTGATGGATAAAGGCATAAGCCATGTCCTGTCAATGAGCATTCTTCTATACGGCCTCCAACGACCAATCTTCAATTCGCAGGACAATGAGCCATACTCTTTTGTGGGATTAAAAGCCCAAGAAAAAACCGGCTTGCTTCTTATGCCTACAGCAAAGGTAACTAAAAACGTTTTGTGTTCCATTCTGATTTCAATCAAAACAAAGGCTTGGCTTTACTCTTTTCGCCAGTACCGGATTGATACCCCTTTCCTGCAAATAGGCGAGCAAGGCAGGGGAAGAAAGCGGCACGATTTCCAACTGTTGGAAACTCGGCTCCGTAAAGGACTGCTTGCGAAAAGAGAAAGAAACGGGGTGCACGTGCGGTGCCTGTTCCTCTATGCGTTTCAAAAGGTACGGCACACTGTCCGTTGCATAGAGGTGCGAAGCCAACGCGATGATGTTGCCGCCCTTGCCCAGTGCAAAATCATACCATTGGTTCCGCTCGGTGTTCACCTTGAACGATGCTTCGGTTTCTTCCTTGAACGGCGATTTGTACCAAAGATTGATGCCCTGCCGCTTCACCGGGCTATATCCCAAGCTGTGAAGATATTCCTCCAGCCTGATTTGTTTTGCTGTCTGTATATCCATAAATGATTGTCTTTATCGGTTATCGTTTGTTTTTCTTTTCGCCAGTACCTGTTCATATAGGTTACTGGCTGTATAACCACTTCACTTTATTGTCGTATATATAGGATACGGCTTAAAGTGAAGCGGTTTGGTGTGTCCCTGCAACCACTTCGCTTTATCCTAATATATAGACCCTGAGAATAAAGTGAAGTGATTGCGAGGATTGGGCTAATAGTGGAAATCCGGTTCGTACCTGTACTTCCTGCCGTTTTCCTGCACTATCATCCGCTTGCTCTTCAACACAGTGATGAGTTTGACCAGCTTGTTGTCGCTCAACGGAACGCCCACCAAGGCATACGATTCTTTCAATGCTTTGCCGAGTTCCTTATACCCGTACTCGTCCTGCAACGAGAATGCGGCTTCCAGAGCTATCCGGTGCTGTCGCTCGGAAATGTCCTTGTAGGCATTAAACTTCTCGCCTTGGGGTCTGCCGGGTGTTTTGGTTTCTGTCTGGTAGTCCTCCATCAGTTCGGGCAATGCCCTGTCATTGATGCGGAAGGCAAACGGCTCGAAGTCCATTGCACGGATGTGCATGGCGGAAACCTTGCTGATGTCCCCGTTGCTCTTGTCCTTTTCCACAAGGAGGACGGTCTCAGCCTTGTTGTTCAGTTCCGTGCCGATGTGCCCCCTTGCGTTCTCATCGCCCTTGTTCTGGTGGAGTATCGTGTGGATATGTATCTGCCTGTCGTCCGTCCACTGCATCAGCTTCGATATGATGCGTGTCGATTCGCTGGGGCTGTTGATGTCATATACCATGTCACGGATGCCGTCTATTATCACCAGACCAAGGTTCTGCGTATGGTAGATTGCCTGTTCGACAATCTTTATGCGCTGCCCCGGCGTGTACTTCCGCAAGGCAAGGAATTCAAAGTTCTCGTTGTTCCTGTCATCGGGCAGCCCGGCCATGCGCATGATGCGTTCCATCACATTCAGGCAGTGATAGGGACTTTGCTCCGTATCCACGTAAAGCACTTTCCGTTTGGTTTCGGGCAGTTCGGCCGCATACCTAAGCATCGTACCGTTCTTCAATGCCGCTGCCACGATAGCCGACACATTGAATGTCTTCTTGCTTTTGGCTTTGCCGATGGATGCGCTGAAATTCCCTAACGTACCTATTACGGAACCTTTCACACTGAGAATTTCGGGGGCTTTCTCGTACTTTTCCGACAGGCTCAGCCGTGAGGCTTGCCAGAGGATTACCGCCTGTTCGTCCGATATTTCCTGGATATCTTTCATATAGTCCATAGCGGTTCCTCCCGTTATTTGCGTCCGCCTGTTTTCTTCCCTGCCAGTTCAAGGGCAAGTTCCGCATCCACGATAATCTTGCGCCCTATCTGGGTGATGGCCTTGTCTATCTTCCCGCTTTTCTTTATGCGGTTGGCGGTGGGCAGGCTGCACCCGAACAGCTTGGCTATGCAGAGTATGCCGTACACATATTTCCTGCTTGTGTCCGTTACGGGCTGCGGCTGCGCTTCCGGCTGGCCGGATGCGTGCCTGCTTAACATTATGAACTCTTCGCCTGTCATCTGCCAGACGGGTTTGGATAATAATTCTTGTAGATTTTGCATGATTCTACTCGTTTTTGGTTCAACAATCAGCCCTGCGCACTGGCTGTTATTTCTGTTCTCGAACGATGCAAAATTAGATAGGGTTATGAGTGGTAAGGATGGGGACGGTATAATTCGAATATCTCTGTATCTTATTGAATATCAGAAAATAAAAATACCACTCAAAAATTAATTTGAGTGGTAAAAGTGGAACTTTCGTAAAGTATCGGGATATATCACGGATTATCTGAATATATGCTCCATTTCCTTGGCGAATTTCAGGTTGCTGTCACTTGGGAAATCGGAAACCGGCTCCTTGTACTTTGACTTGTAGTAGCTGTCATCAATACCCAGCAATTCCAGTATTCCGGCTTTCCATTTTTCCCTGTCCTGTTTGGAGAGTTTCTCGCCCATCAGGAATATCAGATAGCATGCACGGATTTTCTCTCTCGGTTTGATTTTCAACTTGCAGTCGCAGGGGCGCAGGTTCATATTGGCATAAAAATCCGGTGCGGAAATTTCCTCGAACTGTTCTCCAACACATACCTCATGAATAAGTGAAAGCCATTTCATGTCGAAGTATTCTTGTTGTTCATCCATCGTTTCCTGCTGGCTGACGGGTTTGCCCGGCTCGTCCTGTCGTTTCCCGTCAGGAATGTATTTCTTCAGTATATCCAGAAAAAGGCAGCTTTGACGGTATATGTCCGCACAACGGTTCTTCATATATTGGAATGCCTCTTTCCTTGCAGCCTTTTGCTGGTCATAGAGTTCGTTCAGTATGGCTCTTTCCTTGTCATATTCAGCCTTGCAGCGTTCATATTCCTTTTCCACCTGTTTTTCCTCTTCGGCAGTATGTTCCCTATAGCCAATGGAATCATACCTGTTGTTGGCTTCATTCAGCGGCTTGCTCAGACTTCTTGTAACATCCAGTTGGGCTTCAATTTCAAGTGAATACCTTTCCATGTGCTGATAACAAACACGCTCTATCGCGCTGTCACTTATGGGGTGCGTTTCATAAGCCTGTATGCTCTTTTCTATTTCGGTTTTCAGGCTGTTGAGTATCAAAGTGTATTGCTCTTTCTGCCTATTAAACACCAGTTCAAGGATGGCGGCTTCAAAAGATTTTGTGTCACTATATTCCTGATAGAAATCGGAAATGAATTTCTGCCTGTCAAAAGAGAAGGCGTGATTATCTATATAATCCCTGTATATTCTGTTGAGTTCTCCGTATAGGGGAATCATCGTCTGTATCTTGTCTGCCATAGGTGTCTTACTTTTGTTTGTTCTTTTCATTGTCAAGAAGCATCGTCAGTTCTTCTTCCACCTGTTCTATGCTCGGCAACGCAGATTTCAGATTCTCCGGCACAGCCTTGCTAAGCTGATAATCACTGATGCCGATAGGCTGGTCATAGCCGGTCAGCGCATATTGTGCGACAATCTCATCCTTGCCCTTGCACAACAGCAGTCCGATGGTCTTGTTGTCGTTCTCTCCCCTCAGCTTGTCATCCACTACATTGATGTAAAAATTCAACTGTCCTGCATATTCCGGTTTGAACGGGGTCGCTTTCAGTTCCACGACCACATAGGCATGGAGCTTTATGTTGTACAGAATCAAGTCGGCATAGAAATCGCTGTCGCCAATCTGGAAATGCTTCTGCCTTGCGACAAAGGCAAATCCGTTGCCCATCTCCAACAAGTATCGGGTGACGTGCTTTACCAACTGTTCCTCTATGTCCCTTTCGTCCGCACGTTCTTTGGCTCCTGCCAAGTCAAAGATATACGGGTCTTTCAACAGGTAGTTGGCAAGGTCGCTTTGAGGTGCAGGAAGCGTGGCGGTAAAATTATTGACCTTGTGACTGTTGATTTGCCGTTCAAACAATTTGCTTTCAATCTGCATTTTAAGAACATTGCTGCTCCAGCCCATTTCCACGGATTGCTTCATATACCAGTAATCGACACCTAACGGAAGGGAACTGTTCAGCAGAATCACATGGCTTGCCCAATTGATTCTTGCAACAGGTGATGTCAGGAACAGTTTTTCCATGTCCTCAATCGGCATCCGGTAAACGACGGCTACTGTCTGGGTTACATCCTGAATTTGCGCAAGAGGTTCTTGCACAATTGCAACTTCCTTGTTGTCTGAGGATTGTATTTGCGCAAGAGGTTCTTGCGTAAATGGCACATTGTTCAGGCTTTGGATTTCATCCGTGATTTTCCGCACACTTGGAGTAATCAATTTCGCATCGGTTTCGATGAAACTCCGTAATACGGTCAATGGATATGAACGTGCGAACTGGCACATATAAGCCAAGTTCCTGACCGAATATCCTTTCTTTTCGGGATAATTGAACCGTATCGCCTGCGCCAGTTTCTTGATGACCTTGCCGCCCCAGCCTTGTCGGTTCTGGTGGTACAATATGTAGTTGCCCATCTTCCAGTAATGGAACAGCATCTGCGCATTGGCGGCACTAATGAGCCGGACTTGCGCCTGCTCTATTTCTGACCCAATGGCATTGACAAAAGCCTCGAAACTCCTTTTCTCTATATTGTTATCGTTGTTGCTCATTGTTGTATGTATTGAAAGTTACAAAGATAAGCCGAATTACAGGCTTTCCATGAAACTTGATGATTGTTTTTTACAGTTGGTTGAATTTGTTCATCGCATTGGCTTTCACATCATCAGCGATGTCAATGTAAGGTTTCATCGCCTTGTAGTCGCTGTGTCCCGTCCATTTCATGACTACCTGAGCCGGAATGCCGAGAGCCAAAGCATTGCAGATGAAAGTCCTTCTTCCGGCATGGGTGCCCAACAATGCAAATTTGGGCGTAATGGTGTCTATGCGTCTGCTTCCTTTATAATAGGTCTCGCTTACTGGCTCGTTGATTTCGGCAAGCTCGCCCAACTCCTTCAAATAATCGTTCATCTTCTGGTTGCTGATGACAGGGAGAGCCTTATGCCCCTCAAACTCCACATCTTTATATTTATCCAGTATCGCCTTGCTGTGGTTGTTCAGCTCGATGATAAGCCTTTCGGCGGTCTTTACGGTGGTGATTTCTATATATCCGTCCCTGATGTCGCTTTTCTTTAGGTTATGCACATCCGAATACCGAAGTCCGGTGAAGCAGCAGAACAGAAAGACATCCCTCACCCGTTCAAGGTATTGCTTTGTGTCGGGTATCTGATAATTTTTGAGTTTATTCAGTTCTTCCCACGTGAGGAATATCACCTTTTTCGGGGTGCTCCGCAATTTGGGATTGAAATCTTCGTAGGCATTGTTCATGCAATACCCTTTCTTGGTACACCAGCGCAGGAACCATTTCAGATAGGCGACCTGTTTCATGATGGATGTGTTCCGCATATCTTCGGTATCTTTCAGGAAATTCACATACTTTGTCAGCTTGGGTTCGTCCAACGATTCAAAGGTCAGCCCCTTGTCAAACTTTTCAAGGTGCTTCCTTACTGCGGCAAATTTCTCATAGGTGGCATCAGACCTGCCGTTTTGCGTGCCGCATTCCTTGATGAACTCGTCAAACACCTCCAAAGGCAGAAACACCACCGGAGCCTGTTCCTCATCTTCCTTTTTCCCGTCATGCAATCTGTTGAATGCGTCTTTAACCTGCTCGGTAGTGGGCATGAATCCCTGCACCTCAAACTCTTTGAATATATTCTGAATTTCGGTGTAGTATTTCAGCAAGTCCGCATTGATTTCCGATGCGCTTTGCTTCAGCTTGTTGGTACATCCGTTCTTTACACGCTGCTTGTCGGCATCCCATTTGGCGACATCAATGCGGTAACCCGTTGTGAACTCAATGCGGTGGCTGGCAAAAACCACACGCATACGGATAGGGACATTCTCCACGATTGGCACTCCGTTCTTTTTGCGACTTTCCAAAGCAAAAATGATGTTTCGTTTGATATTCATAATTGGGTGCGTTTGAAATTCAACACCCAAATATACACCCAATAATTGAAATAGCAAAAGGCATTTAATGATATTTAGTAATATAGTAGATTTGTAATAACTTGATTATTATCAGTATATTGCAATCTCATGAGATTTTCTGATTGTATAAGTTAAAGTCCCGTTTTAATCTCTCACCTATTATGCGTGCAGCTATACCGACATATTCAACACAGGGTCGTTTCACCAAAGGAGGGTTTGCAGGCACAAGACCGAGAAGTTCTTTACATATTATAGATCCGACTTCGGCCTTATATTCAGCCGCCACATCGCGGACATAAGGATAGTTGTTACGTTTTATATCTTTGATAAATCCTGTACACATCATCATACCGCTGACACATCCGCATACTTCATGCATACCACCCATGCCACCGCCGAAAGGCAAAGACAACTTAGATGCAACATCTTCATCAATTCCCAAAATATCGCTGTAAGCCAAAAACACTGACTGGGCACAATTGTATCCTGATTGATGATATTCTTTTGCTTTTTCAACTCTTTTTTCTATATCTATTTCCATAACAATAATATATTTATCACAAAATAATTTCAAAAACCGCAAACATTATAACAATGCATCGAGAATTTTGACAGCTTCATCAGCAATGGATGAAAATCTTTCTTCATAAAAAAACATCTTTTTAAATCTGTCAAAAAACAAAATCTTATCCGATGATTCATTGACATACAATAATTTGTGTTGTTCAATAACTTGTAATCTCTCAGATTCAGTTTCCATTACAAAACGATTGTAAACTTTCATAAAGTCCTGAGGTTCTATATTAGACATCATTTCAATAAGGTCTCGTTTTGTAAAATTAAAGTCCTCTTCTTCTGCAAAAAGGAGACAATAAATCAAAAATTCATCTTGGGTTAAATTTTTTATCATACATTAAAAGCGGCTATATAAAAGGAACACGGCAGGTTTTTTATTCCAGTCGTATTTTACTGTTTTCCAATCAGCTATAGATTTGCTTACAATTTTCTCATCAGGCATGGTGATATTGGATGCGACACACAGCATGGTATTATGTCGGCAGGTCTTTAGCAGGTCATTTATCATCGCATTGTTACGAAACGGAGTCTCAATAAACAACTCCGTTTCGTCATTAGACGCCGAAGTTCGTTCTAAAGTTCTGATAGCATTTATCCTGTCCGGATTTTTTATAGGCAAATAACCATGAAAACGGAACGACTGCCCATTGAAACCGGAAGCCATTAGGGCAAGTATCATAGCATTGGGTCCGGTGAGAGGTACTATAGTAATACCCGCCTGATGTGCGAGTTCCACTATCAAAGCACCGGGGTCTGCCACACAGGGAGTGCCGGCTTCAGACATAAGGCCTATGTCATGACCGTCCAAGGCAGGAGCAAGATACGTCATAAAATCAGGATTTGCAATATTATGTTTGTCAAGTTCCACAAAAACAAGTTCCTCTATCGGACATGGCATTTTCATCTTACTCAGCATACGTCTTGCTGTTCTCACGTTCTCCACAACAAAGAAACGCAATGTCCTCACCATATCGAGAGTACCTTGAGGCAACACTTTCTCCGGTGTAGTATTTCCCAACAATGCTGGGACAAGAAACAACCTTCCTAATGTTTTTGTCATAAAATCAAGATAAATTCTTTTCTATATCCAAGGCAATCTGACGAAACTGTTTATCTGTTTCTATCAGATTTTCCACTGTTTTCAAGGCATGTATCACAGTAGCATGGTCTTTGCCTCCACATTCATTACCTATATTGATAAGAGAAGACTTGGTATATTTTTTAGCGAAATACATAGTCAGTTGACGAGCCTGTACTATGTTGCGTTTTCTCGTCTTGGAGAAAAATTCGTCTTGTGTTATCAACATAGATTCGCACACAACACCAATGATATACCCTATAGTAAGTTCCGGTGTAGAATTATTGACATAACGGCTGACCATCTGTTTTGCGAGGTTGACAGTAATAGCCTTCTTGTTGAGTGACGACTGTGCCATCAGGGAAATGAGAAATCCTTCCATCTCACGAACATTAGTCTTGACATTTTCCGCCACATAGTCAATAACATCTTCCGGCAATTCTATACCCTCGTTATATGCCTTTTTCTTAAGAATATTTCTACGTGTCTCATAATCAGGCATCTGCAATTCTGCAAACAAGCCCCACTTAAATCTCGACAGCAGTCGAGGTTCCATATCCTTCAACTCCGCCGGAGGTTTATCACAAGTAAAAACCAACTGTTTGCAATTCTGTTGCAGATGATTAAAGATATGGAAGAAAGCATCCTGTGTCTTAGCCTTGCCTGCCATAAACTCAATATCATCAACAATAAGCACGTCAATAGACTGATAGAATCTGACGAAGTCGTTGCGTGTCTTGTTTTTACAAGAACTCATGAATTGTTGTATGAACTGTTCTGCATTGACATACAACACTGTCAAGTTGGGAAAATTCTTCTTAGTCTCGAGTCCTATGGCATGAACGATATGAGTCTTGCCCAATCCGGTAGGGCTATATATAAAAAGAGGGTTAAAAGAAGTACGACCAGGCATTTTGGCTATGGTATTGCCTGCCTGTCTTGCCAACAAGTTACAATCACCCGTCACGAAATTATCGAAAGAATAATTCTCATTAAGTTGAGACTCTATTTCCAATTTCTTCAGACCCGGCAAAATAAAAGGCGTAATGGCATCATCTTTTGCTTTCTTGTCTATGTCAATAGGTATTTGAACAGGAGGGTTCTGTGTGTTGACAGGACCACTGTTAGGCATACGCATCACTACGGGACCATCAGAGCCGCTGTCATCCATCACAATACTATACTCCAATCTGCCGTTGACACCTATGACTCTATCTATAGTCATTCTCAACAACTTGATATAATGAGTTTCCAAAAACTCATAAAAAAATTGTGTGGGGACCTGAATGGTAAGCATATTGTCATTGAAAGACACGGGTTTGATAGGCTCGAACCAGGTCTTATATGCCTGAGGTGCGGTATTAGCCTTTATCACTTTCAGACAATTGTTCCATATTTCATGACAATCCTTATCCATCAATGTTGACAGTATTAATATTATTATGAATCAATGACTTTAAATCCAATACTGCTATCTTGGAATTTTCTACAAATATCAACATAAAAAAGTTAATAAAAACATTTTTTTGCTATTGATTATTAATTTTCTTTTACATAAATTACGAGCAAAAAGATATTTTAACCCTAAAATTGGGTTTAACTTATTGATTTTAAATAGTTTTAAGGTATTTTAAATCTAAACCGTAAAGATGTTTCAACTTATCAACAATTCTTTCTGAATCGCCTTTTCTTATTGATATTTCAAGATAACAACGCATCTCGAATTTAGGGTTCTGTTGTTCGAGATTTTCTTCTTTCAAGACACGCATCACCTCGTTCATAAGAGGATAATCGAACTCGAGTGAATATACATCATCTACAGTTTTTTCAATTACCGTGGCGTTGTCGAGTGCCTCACGGGCAGCCGTTTTATAGGCATTTATCAATCCCGGCACGCCGAGTTTCACTCCTCCGAAATATCGGACTACCACAACAAGCACATTAGTGACATCTTTAGATAATATCTGGTTCAATATAGGCTTGCCGGCAGTTCCGGAAGGTTCTCCGTCATCACTCGAACGATAACACGACTTGTTCGGTCCTATCATAAACGCATAACAGTGATGCCGAGCATCAAAAAATTTCTTCTTGACATCCGACATGATGGTCTTAACTTCCTCTTCAGTAATGACAGGATAACAGAAAGCATAAAACTTACTGCCCTTTTCCTTATACAAGCCTTCCCCTACCGTAGTGATCACCTTATATATGTCATCTAACATCATATCAGAAACTTATAGTATTGCAAAGATATGAATTTTGATCAAAACAACATCAATAAACAAGTTATCTTCACGAAAACAATATTTCAACATCAAATAATTATGAATAAAACAAGATGCAGTTGAAAAAAATCAAATGAATTTATTTATTTTATTCATTGTTATTCACTAAAGCGCGAAAAAAGGACGTACTTCGATATAGTTCAAATAAATTTGACTCTGCTCTCGGTTTTTAACTATCTTTGCAGTATGAAAGTCGTATCAAATCTGATAAAAGACATACGTCGCCATTATGCAGAAACGTTACAGCATCTTTACGACGAACGGGAAGCCAATTCGATAATAATGCTGCTGTTGGAACACTTTTTTGGATATGACAAGGTGACATTGGCAATGAATCCGGAGTTAAGACTCAGCGAATCTGAGTTGCTTACTTTTCATTTTGCTGTAAAAGAACTACTGAAACACAGACCTGTTCAATATATCATTGGTGAGACTGAATTTTGCGAAATGACAATAAAAGTCAATGAGAATGTGTTGATACCGAGACCGGAGACCGAAGAGATGACAAGACAGATCATAAAAGCATGCAGCCGGCAGCGACACTACGACATCATTGACCTTTGTTGCGGATCCGGTTGTATCGGCATAGCTTTGGCAAAGCATTTAAGCGACTGCAACGTCACCGGCACCGATATTTCAGAAAAAGCCATCGCAACTGCCTGCAACAACGCATCAATCAACAATGTTGAGGTAAAATTTCTGACAGACGATGTCATGTCTCCATCTGATATTGTTACATCAAGACAATACGACATTATCGTCAGCAATCCTCCCTACGTAAGAATATCGGAAAAGAAATCGATGCACAAGAATGTACTCGACCATGAGCCTCACAGTGCTCTGTTTGTGGAAGACAGCGAACCTCTGATATTTTATGAATCCATATTGAAAAACTTCGCTTCTACATTAAAAACCGGAGGTATGCTTTGGTTTGAGATAAATGAAGCTTTTGGTAAAGAAGTAGTATCATTATGCAATCAGAACGGTTTCAGAAACACTGAATGTATTAAAGACATCAACGGACGCGACAGATTTGTGAAAAGCATCAAAGAATAAAAAATCATATTTACAATCAAAATAATGACTATAGATTTCAACAAAATGGAAGCCACTATAATTCCCAACTTCAAAGGTGGCGAAAAAGAGATTAGCGCAAAAATGTTTTTCGACGGGAACAACAGGATAATGAAAGGTGTGTTACAGCCCGGAGCGAGCATAGGTTATCATTCTCATGACACAAGCAGTGAGATCATATTCATTATCAAAGGTAAAGGTAAAGTCATTGACAACAACGAGACAGTAACCATTGAAGAAGGGCAATGCCATTATTGCAAAAAAGGCGACAGCCATAGCCTCATCAACGACAGCGACAAAGAACTTGTATTCTATGCCGCAGTACCGCAGCAATAATATGACCATTTTATATTTGACAAGACATAAAAAAACGAGGTCAACGAAAAGTCAACCTCGTTTTTAGTTTGACATGACTATGACATCATATAGCCGTTGAAATCATAAATGTCGCTGCGGTAGCAATGATAGCGTAAAGTTCCGGGAAAACAGCCATAATCATGGTTTTACCGAAGACATCGTGTCCATTGCCGATAGCTGTGATACCGTTGGCACAAAGTTGACCTTGACGCAAGGCTGAGATAAGGCCTACGAAGCCGAGGAACAAACCGCAACTGAGCACTGCCACTGACTGAGTCCAGGTAATCTCAGGAGTCAAAACACCACGGAGCAAGAAGAATCCGAGGAATCCGTAAAGACCCTGAGTGCCAGGCAGAGCACTCAATACCAGATAGTTACCAAATGCCTCATCATTTTTTTTCATAGCGCCTACGGTAGCATTGCCACCATACGTTACGCCAAAAGCACTTCCAATACCGCACAGACCAATCATGAGTCCGATGCCAATGTAAGCTACTAAAATAGGTCCCATACTTAATTATTTATTTAATTATTTATAATTTGTTAATTTATTCATCTTCATGTGTTCTGTCTCTAAAAGGATCATATTTCTTTCCGCCTCCCACAAAGCCTGCATTCTTGTAAAACTCCACAAAGGTAAGACGCATAGGGTGAACGAAAGCACTCAATCCCGACAAAGCTATATTCATAGCATGACCGAACAACAGTATCAACAGCATGATAATAGTACTCACTACAGGAATATTACCACTCATTCTCATAGCCAAGTCATTGAAAACCAAACCGAGGATAGAACCTGACAAGCCTAAAGCGAACAGTCTTATATAGGAAAGTATATCGCCCAACAACCCTGTAAGCATATTATAGGTATCCCAAAGACCGGAACCGATATTTACAAAAGGACTGTAAATCTTAGTAAAAGGTCCGTTGAGTAGAAATATTAGTACAGCTCCAACGCCGGCACAAATGTATAAAGGCAATCCTACTCCGGCAATAAGATATGACAGGATACCGCCAAGGATAAGCACTATCCATCCTATTGTTGGCAAAGACGATGCAAAGCCGTACATCTTGGTCAGATTCACCACTTTAAGGCACATGCCGAATATTATCTGCACCACTCCAAGTATAAGTGAGAAATAAAAAGCCGAATACCAGCCGTCTTCGCGGAACATAAAACCTTTGAGGCTGTTGACGAAAGGAATATCAACCTTCATCAGCTCTATTCCGAAGAAAGTACCGCTGATAGTACCCATTATCGTAGTACCGATGCCAAGGAAGAAACCCAACCACATCACGGGACGCATTTTGGGCATCTTACCACTCAGCAATAATGCTACCACTACAGCAATCATAAGCAACCCATAACCAGCATCGCCCATACAGAAACCGAAAAACATCACGAAGAAAGGAGCAAAAAACGGTGTAAGGTCTATCTCCCAATATGAAGGGATAGAATACATATCACCGATAAACTCAAACAGTCTCGCAAAACGATTGTTTTTCAATTTTATTGGAGGGTTATCCTGATTGATGACAGGTTTGGAAGCCTCATAATACACCTCTTGTGAGTCGAGCCATTTTATGGTGTTATCTTGAATCTCGGTAGGCACCCATCCTTCAAGTGACATCAATTTCTCCTCTGCAAGATGTTCTGCTGCGTCACTGACTTTAAAGAACTCGTTATCTTCCTTGATAGAAATGACATATTCTTTAAGATATTGTACAGCCTTTGGCGCCACATCGGAAAGATATCGATTTGTATCGGAAATTATCTTGTTCATATCAGCCAATTTCTTGTCGATCTCCTGTTTTGTCATGGCAGGAAAAGTAAAGGTATCAGCTTCTATATCAACATCTTTACCCTTAGGTGTTATGGTAGTAAAATATCTCAATCCGGCCAATTCATTTATAACAAAGGCATTGAAATCTTCTTCCCATTTGTTGTCATATTTTCTTGCCGGAACAGTAAAAAAGCGTATATCCCAGTTATTGGCTTTAATATCATCCAATACTTTTTCAGGATATTTACCCCACAAACCGTACACTGAATCTTCTTTTTGAAGATACAGCAACTGTTGTTGCAAAGATTCTATCTCCTTAAACTTATCATCTATAAAATTATACAATGCCTCATTACGAAGTTCAGTATCCACAGGATTCTGTGCAGCAGGTAGTTTCTCAAGCTGTTTTATGAGGTTAGACACCTGTTTGATACTATTGAGTTTCGTTCTGTAGCGTTCATCCTGAAGAGAAGTTTTCTTCGGGTGAACATGAACGACGCCATGTTGGCGCAATTTCTCCAAAAAGTTCTGATAGTCGCGATGATATATCAGGATAGACAATTTTGTCATTGGTGTAATCATAGTTCCACCTCCTTTTCTTGACGCATTTTAACGATTTTCTGCGAGGCTTTGGACAATGTCTCTTCGTCTTCCATGACACGTTTTATCTTGCGTATAGCATCTTCGAAGCCGGGTATCTGCACTTTCTCATAGAGATTGACTTTCTGGGTAGTTTTCTTTCTTGCTTTACTCAACAATTCCATTTTACGTACCCAGAACTCTCTCTCGAGGGTTATATTGACTAACGACTTCATATATTCTATACCGTCGAGAATCCAAGCCGGCATATTTATCATGCTGAACTCCTTGACATTATAGGTAGCACCTTCGAACACCGGAGTGTTGACACCGGCTATTTTTTTAGTGCTGAACTTGACATCTGTCACCGAGAGCAGATCAGGGTCGAACTCGCCCCACAGACGCAAGATATCACCCGACTGTTGAAGAATCTGTTCCAATTTAACATCGAACTCATCCACTTTATCTTTTGAACGACGCACCTCCATACGCAATGCCGACTCCTTGTTTTTTATGGTAGGCAAAGTACGTACACGTATCTTCAACTGTTTCTCAAGTTGTTGCAGCGATGTCTTGTTATATTGAAATTTTATTGCCATCTAAATTATCTTATTATTGTTAATCAACGGCATCAATCATTATTTTTCCAATATTTATCCATTATTTCCTGTTTGATGGAGACCTCTGTCTTGTCAAAATACTTGGCAAACAAAGTCCAAGCAGTATCGAGCATTTGATCAATTTTAAGGTCAACATCAATAGCGAGCAATTCGTTAGAATAATCTTTAGCGAAGCTAAGTACACGTCTGTCATAATCTGTCAAGTCGAATCCATTTTCCAACTTGGTACGAGCATTTGAAGCATCGGAATAAAGACGGATACAAGCATTCATCACCTGCGGGTGGTCTTCTCTTGTCTTCTTTCCTATCACAAGTTGTTTCAGACGTGACAAACTACGGAACGGGTCAACGATGACTTTACCTATCTCTGTATCCTTACGCAAGAACAACTGACCCTCGGTAATATAACCTGTATTATCAGGAATAGCGTGAGTGATATCGCCGCCAGACAATGTCGTCACTGCAATAATAGTAATAGAGCCACCACTCGGGAACTGCACGGCTTTTTCGTATATCTTGGCAAGGTCGGAATAGAGTGAACCCGGCATGGAATCCTTTGAAGGGATCTGGTCCATACGGTTTGACACTATACTGAGGGCATCGGCATATAATGTCATATCAGTCAACAGGACAAGTACTTTTTCATTCTTATCGACAGCAAAATACTCTGCCGCAGTAAGGGCCATATCGGGGACGAGCAAACGTTCCACCGGAGGTGCCTCGGTAGTATTGACAAACGACACTATATGGTCGAGGATACCAGCATTCTCGAACAGATGTTTAAAATACAGATAATCGTCATTGGTAAGACCCATGCCGCCGAGTATGATACGGTCTGTCTGAGCCTTAAGAGCAACGTTAGCCATCACCTGGTTATAAGGCTGGTCCGGGTCAGCGAAGAACGGTATCTTCTGACCAGAGACGAGGGTATTATTAAGGTCAATGCCTGCTATACCTGTAGCAATAAGTTCAGAAGGCTGTTTACGTTGTACAGGGTTGACAGAAGGACCGCCAATCTCGCGTTCCTCACCGTCCACCTCGGGACCGCCGTCAATAGGTTGTCCGAAAGCATTGAAGAAACGGCCGCACAATTCATCACTAACTTTCAATGTAGGAGCCTTGCCAAGGAACACCACTTCGGCGTTGGTAGGAATGCCCTCAGTACCAGAGAACACCTGCAGAGTTATCTCGTCACCCCAAATCTTCACCACCTGGGCAAGACGACCTTGTATCAGAGCCAACTCATCGAAGCCGACACCTGTAGCTTTCAGACTGCATGTCGCCTTGGTGACCTGACTAATCTTGGTATATACTTTTTGAAATGCACTCATTATATATATATTTTTTTATTTTCTAATTAAGCATTGACAACTCTCTCGCCGAGTATCTCGTCGGCTTCTTTTTCATATTTCTTATAATCCTCAGAGTTATAGACAGAATAGTTCATCTGTTTAAAAGCATTGATGAGACGTTTAAAATAAGGAGACACCTCTTCAAAATTCTCGAAGTTGAACTCGGCACGTGTCACGCCTATAATCTTTCTCAGCATATATCTCTGTCGGTCCATAGGAGTAGCGGCATCGACTTTATCGAAAGCATCCTGTTGCAGGATAATAAAATCCACGAGTTCGGACTTCCACAATGTGATATGATAATCCACCGGCACGCTGTCGTCACCAAGGATATTGATTTGTTCCTGAGTTTCCTTACCTCTCACGAGAATGTCGCGAGCCTCATTGACGAGTTCCACCCAGTTATCATCTATATATTCTTTCGAGAACTCCACAAATTCAGGATACTCCAGATATTTTGAATAAGACTCGAGAGTATCGATGGCAGGATAACGTTTGGAGTCGGCACGATTCTGTGACAAGGCATAGAAGCAACGGGCAGCCTTCTTGGTTGACTCCGTCACCGGTTCCTTAAGGTTACCACCGGCAGGAGACACTGTTCCAATAAATGTCACGGAGCCCGTCATGCCATTATTGAGATATACAATACCGGCGCGGGCATAGAATCCCGAAATGATAGCAGAGAGGTCCATAGGGAATGCATCTTGTCCTGGCAATTCCTCAAGACGGTTTGACATCTCACGCAGAGCCTGAGCCCAACGCGAGGTAGAGTCTGCCAGCAGGAACACCTTCATACCCATTGACCTGTAGTATTCCGCTATTGTCATTGCGGTATATACAGAAGCCTCACGGGCAGCCACTGGCATGTTGGAAGTGTTTGCTATGATGGTAGTACGTTCATATAATGTTCTTCCGGTGCGCGGGTCTTCGAGGTACGGGAACTCGGAGAATATCTCCACCACCTCGTTGGCACGTTCACCGCAAGCCGCCATGATGATGATATCGGCATTGGCATTTTTAGCAAGAGCATGTTGCAACACCGTCTTTCCTGTTCCGAAAGGACCCGGGATAAAGCCGGTACCACCTTCGAGTATAGGGTTCATGGTATCGATGACACGCACGCCGGTCTCCATCAAAGTAAAAGGACGCGGTTTATCCTTATAGGCTCGTATAGCCACTTTGACAGGCCAATGTTGCCGCATTGTGACGTTATGACTGTTGCCTTTATTGTCTTTAAGTACTGCAATAGTATCCAAAATGGTATATTCTCCTGCATCAGCCACTTTCTCCACTATGTAATCGCCTTCAAATTTAAAAGGCACCATTATCTTATGGTCGAGCCAATTTTCTTTCACATTACCGAGCCAGTCGCCGGCACGCACCTTGTCGCCTGTTTTGGCAAGAGGAGTAAACGACCATTTCTTGTCATCTTCGAGAGCTGGAGTATAACAGCCTCTTTTCAAGAAGACGCCTTCCATCTTGTCGAGGTCGTTTTGCAGACCATCGAAGTTTTTGGACAGCAATCCGGGACCGAGTTCCACCTCCAGCATGTGGCCTTCGAACTCAACCTTGGAACCGGGTTTAAGACCACGGGTATTCTCAAACACCTGAACGTAGGCAATATCGCCTATTATCTTGATGACTTCGGCCATCAATTTCTCTTCATCCAAGAATATGTAGCATATCTCATTTTGGAACACCGGTCCTTCGATGCGCACCTGCACCAGATTAGAGACAATACTAACAACTTTTCCTACTGTTTTATCCATGTATAAATATATTTTATTTTTTCTATTTTTTACAAGTCAAATTCTTTAGCAAATTTGAAATCAGATTTAAAGCGTGAAAGCAAGATCTCGAATATTCTTCTTCCCTCTTCCGTAGTCATCTTGCTCCAGCGTTCGAGTATCATTAATTTAAGCATGAAAGCCAACACGTTGTCGAAAGTAAAATATTTAGTCTCCGTGGCGTCATCGAGAAAATCCCAAAACAGCATATCAATGCTGTATTCGCGGTCGGCAATATTATCTTTTTCGAACAATGTCAAAACTTTATCTACATAAGGGTAATCGTCTGTCAGTTCAAAATCTTTGGCACGGGAAGTCTTCAGCTGTCTTGAAAACTCAGTGTCGCATATCACCTCCTTATCTATATCGAGATGATATTTTCTACAATTGAGTGCTGTAAGTAAATTTTTGATATTCAAAGAAAACTCAGCATATTTCCTCACAAGATTGTTTTTTTGTGTGAGCATAAAGTTCCAATATCTCTCGCTCAACACTGTTTCCTGCAGTTTATTTGATGCCTCATAATCTTCTTTTTGCAAGTCGAGAAGATAATCTTTGAGATAAGACGGCAGGAACATAGGATCTTCTATTTCGTGTTCAAGTTGTATTGCATCGAAAACGGTATGCAATGTAGGGTCTGGTTCTTGTTTGTTCAGTAGTCTTATAATTTGAGCATTATCATTTGGCAAGAAGAAGAGATTCACCACATCCATCTCCTTATCAGTCAAATAATCACTAAGATAAACACGTAAATCTTGAACGGACAGTGTCAATTTCTTATCGTCTAAGCTTATCTCCGGCAAGCCGGCAATAAGACAATAATAATTTCCGCCAACAATGTTCATGGTAGGGTTTATGTTTTTATTATTCTGAATATCATTTATTTAACATACATCAACCAAAAAGAAGTTTCTTGGAATAATCTTTTATATAAGCATTAAAGAACTCATCGAACATCTCTTCAGTAAATGTAAGACGGTAGTTACCGTTTTGAGGGACTACGACAAATCCATCTTTCATATCAGGATTCACTTTTATTGTCAACTTATCATCCAACATCTCTTTATGTTTGGCTGCAAGATAACTCTCAAATTTCTTTTTCTCGTTCTCACCGAGTATAAGGGACAACTCCGATTTACCTTCCGGATTCCATTTACGTATTATCTCCATCATCATTTGATGTACGAAATCTTTGTCGTTGAAAGCCTCTTTAGCTATATTTTTAGAGATATCGCCAGCCATTATGTTTACAATTTGCTGTTTCAGAGCTGCGACAGCCTGTTTGACACTCATCGACATCTCTGCTTCTGTTTTTTGTTTCACGTTGGCTGCGTCATCATTAGCCTTGTCCACAATATCTTTCGCCCGATTCTCTGCATCTTTCAAGATATTCTCTGCATCTTTACGAGCCTTTTCAAGAATCTCCTGAGCATCATTGTTGGCTTTCTCAATGCCTTCCTGATAAATCTTTTTTGTTAAGAGGTCTAATTTATTTTCGTTTTCCATATCAAACGGTTATTTTTCATTATTAATTATCAAGCGTCAATATTTGCATAAGTAGCATTTTGTTCTATAAACTCGCGTCGTGGACCCACCTCATCGCCCATCAGCATAGAGAAGATGTAATCTGCCTCGGCGCCGTTTTCTATATGTATCTGTCGCAAAGTACGATATTCCGGATTCATTGTTGTCATCCACAACTGTTCAGGATTCATCTCTCCAAGACCCTTATATCTCTGAATATGAATACCCTTATCTGTGCCGTCTGCTGAAAGGCTTGCCACTATCTCGGCTCTCTGTTCTTCTGTCCAGCAATAGCGTTCAGTTTTTCCTTTCCTGATGAGATACAACGGTGGTGTAGCGATATACACATAACCTTTTTCAATAAGTTCAGGCATATATCTGTAGAAGAATGTCAATATCAAGGTTGAGATATGGCTACCATCCACGTCAGCATCCGTCATTATAATGATTTTATGATAGCGCAATTTCTCAATGTTAAGAGCCTTACTATCCTCTTCGGTACCTATGGTAACGCCGAGTGCGGTGTATATATTCTTTATCTCCTCGCTCTCGAATATTCTGTGAGGCATAGCCTTCTCCACGTTCAATATCTTGCCACGCAATGGCAGAATAGCCTGGAAGTTACGGTCACGGCCCTGTTTTGCCGAGCCGCCTGCCGAGTCACCCTCTACGAGATACAATTCGGTATGTTCCGGGTTACGGTCCGAGCAATCGGACAACTTACCCGGCAATCCGGAGCCTGTCAATGCGCCTTTGCGTTGCACCATCTCGCGTGCCTTACGTGCGGCATGACGTGCAGTAGCAGCCAATACGACCTTATCGACTATCATCTTGGCCTCTTTGGGATGTTCCTCCAAATAATTCGAAAGATGTTCACTTACTATTTGGTCAACTATACCCATAACCTCATTATTGCCGAGTTTTGTTTTTGTCTGACCTTCAAACTGAGGTTCCGGCACTTTCACCGATATAACAGCAGTAAGACCTTCACGAAAGTCATCTCCACTAATCTCGAACTTCAGTTTGGCAAACATTCCGGCCTTGTCGGCATACGATTTCAACGTACGTGTCAATCCTCTTCTGAAACCGGCAAGATGTGTACCGCCCTCATGCGTATTAATATTGTTGACATAAGAATGCAGATTTTCTGAAAAAGAAGTATTATACTCCAATGCTATTTCAACAGGGACATTATCACGTTCACCATATATGAATACAGGCTCAGGCGTCAATCTCTCTCTATTCTCATCGAGATACTGTATAAAATCGGTCAATCCATTTTCAGAATAAAAAACGTCGCTACGAGTAGTACCGGTCTCAGGATCAACACGTTTATCTGTCAACGTAATAGTTATACCATGGTTGAGATAAGCCAACTCGCGCATACGTGCTGCAAGTATGTCATAACTGTATGTATTAACAAGAAATATACTGTCGTCCGGAGTAAAAGTTATCTTGGTACCTGTATCATTTGTTTCACCTATCACCTTAACAGGATACAAAGGTTTGCCATACTCATATTCCTGAACAAAAATCTTGCCTTCACGATGTATTTCAGCTTTAAGATGTTTCGACAAAGCATTGACACAACTGACGCCCACTCCATGCAAACCACCTGACACCTTATACGAGCCTTTGTCGAACTTGCCGCCGGCATGCAACACTGTCAATACCACCTCCAAAGCAGAACGTTTTTCTTTCTCATGCATACCGGTAGGAATTCCTCTACCGTTATCTACAACACAAATAGAATTATCTTCGAGTATTGTGATATCTATCCTGTTACAATAGCCACCCATCGCCTCATCAATGGAATTGTCAACGACTTCATAAACAAGATGATGCAATCCTCTTACATTAACATCGCCAATATACATGGCTGGACGTTTACGCACTGCTTCCAACCCTTCGAGCACTTGAATATTGCTTGCATTATAGTTTTTTTCGGCATTATATCTTTTTTCTTCCTCTGTCATTTCCTTACTTTTTACTTAGTATATCACACCATTTTTCATGATTGCAATTCATCTGCAAAGATAAAAAAAAATTAAATCTTGCATAAAAAACATTCATAAAAAATATATACATTTAGTGATTTTTTATGTGCTTTTGTAGAATTATTTCATCTCATAATATTACCCATAATATAACGTGAAACACTTATGATTGTACATTCGTTATGAAAACAGAAAATTCAAAATCGACTTTCCACAAAATACACTACCATGTTTTTTTATTTCAAAAAGCCATGATTTTACGAACTTCCAAATTTTCAATTCTGTTATCATATTGATTTTTTAAATACGGATAACAACACTATTTTCGGCTTATAGTCGTCATTTGAAAAAAATGTTATTTATCAATAAAAAGACGAGACCGCCATAATGACAGCCTCGTCTTTCATCGAAAAAACTATTATTAGAATCTGTATTTTATTCCCAAATACAATTGGAATCCATAGGAAGGATACGAATAATAAATCTGATATTTATCATTCAACACATTATGTATTTCAGCAAAAACCGTAAAGTTGTCTTTCACCTCATAATTGGCACCAAGTTGCAAATCGAACAAAGGTTCAAGTTCAGAAACCACATATTCCATCGCATCGAGATTTCCTTCCAAAGAATAACGTTTTCCCCACATCAAGGCTGACAAGTCAAACCGCCATTTCTCATTCATCTTATAATCCGTCTTGAGACAAAGTTCAAATCCGGGTTTATACCAGGCATGAGAATACAACGTATCTAATCCGGAGTCATTATTCATTCCGTCAGGCATGCTCAGTGCATAGGTATTGTAGGTAAAATCAGCAGAAAACGACCATTTAACATTTATTTTCCATCTCAAGTTAGCCATAAAATTAAACTCATTACAATTGGCGTACATGATGTCGAAAGCCATCAGGCGGTAAGTATTTTCATCACCTTCATATTTGGCATAAAAATCATCAGTAGCAACGAAAAACATATCGTTGTTTATCTTTCTATATCGCATCCCCGCATGGACATCCACGTCATTTAGAATATTGACTTTTATCCCCGCTCTGAGATCAACGCGTGTCTTCTCATAACCGAAATCTCCAAATTTAAAATTAGTTATGATAAAAGGATTATCTGCAAGAATGTCTTTCAATGTATAAAATCTATTATCACCACTCAACGAAGCAAAAAACTCCAATTTATTATTCAGCACGAACAATGCCGCCTCTATATCGGGATGTAAGCCAAAAGAATCGGAGTCATTTGTCTTGACATCGAGATTCACGCCAAGCCTCATTCGGTAAAAGGCTCCATTCATATCGAAATACGGCGACAATTTCACTATCGTAAGCATAGTACCCAGTTTATTGAAAGCTATATCCACATCAGCGCCGAGTGTCTGTACATTGTTATCCTTATTTCCCATCCAATTGTCGGAATAACACAAATTAGACTTCAACTGTATGAGATGTTCATTGACAGAACCGCAAATTCCCGTATATTGATAATCAAGTTTTATCTCTTCATACAAAGATTTGTAACTCGAACCTGACGCAGCAAAAGCGGCAGTTGCATTCAGAGAATGTATGTTACGTCCATTGTCGTTATTCACAAAAATCAAAGGATCATTGATGTCAACGGCTCTTAAATGATACATGTCATAACGATAATCGACATCGGTCTTCAACTGTCCGACCTTAAACTTGTTCAGCATACCTATATTGAATGCATTATTCATAAAAGACGATGACGAATAATCTTTCATGTTGAGCCATGTGGAATTATGTCTCACTCCTATACCAAGACTTGAAGACCTTGTTATGTCGGAATAATGACTGTAAAGGAACACCGGAGACAACATGGTACCAAGTCCTGCTTTCAGAAAATTATTGTATATCAACTGTGTTTGTTCATCAACATAACTATTGGGACTAACAGATTCTATCTCCATTTCATATTTAAAATCAAAATCGGAAGTATTTGCCTTATAATCAGGTATATTGAAGTTGTTATTCGGTGCGGAAGCTTCTTTGGCTATACGTTCCGATTTACGTATCTGAGGACGATAAGTACCCTCTACAGTAACCTGTTCGTTATGCGACTGTGAATAAGCATCGACAGACAACACTATCAACAATACAACTGTCATATATCTCATTTTCAATCTCATTGTGCTTCCTCCTCATTATTTTGTTCATTTCGTTCAATAGCAGCGAGTTTCTGTCTTGCCTCCTGTTTCAGGTCTTCTCCCGGATAGTTGTCTATGATACTCTTCAATGTCTCTTTAGCCTGAAACACATTATCTTTTGCCACATAAATGTCGCCAAGCAACAGGAATGCCTTTGCTACCCAATATGTATGAGAGCCGAAGTTGTCCGACATAAAGAAGACATCATTTTCTGCATCGTCATACTTTTGCATCGCATAGTCGCACAATGCTACATGATAGGCAGATTCAGCACCCATAACACTCTTGTCTTTGTCGGCAGACATCTTAAAGCGAGCTAAGGCATCGGCATATTCTTTCTTTGCATACAACGATTTGCCGACTATATAATCAGTCTGATTCTTCTGATTTTGTGTCACCTCCGGCATTGAATACAATTCGCCTCCATATTGTATCGCCTTATCGTAATCACCGTTGAAATAACCGCTCTTCATTGCACCTTCAATAGCCTCAAGTTTAATTATCTGATTGTCAGTAAGAGTCAACAGACGTTCATAATAGGAAGCTGCATCAGAATAATTCCCATCATCATAATCCAAGCGTGCGAGACGCAGCAAAGCATAGTCTGTATAATCGTTATCAGGTTGATTTACAATATATTCAAGATGAGGACGCTGTTCTGTCAGATTATTATCCTTCTCCAATGAATATGCGGCATAATAATGTATCTTGAGCAAATAAGCTCCATCAGGATTTTTATCGATATACTGTCGCACGCCTTCCAAAGTCTTGTCATATTTACTCTCTTGGAAGAAGTTCTCCACCGTTTTGAACATCAAGGAATCCTGTTCACTTATACTGACACTGCCTATACCGTTTTCTTCAGTATATTTAAAATATTCCTGTGTTCTATTCGTCTCCATATAGATATTGCGTATCAGGTTGAGAGCCTCGCGCGACTCTTCTGTATTGGCATAATCAGAGACCACTTTTTTCAGATTGACGAGAGCCTCTTCATATTGGTCATTATTATAATACAACATGCCTATTTTCATCAGAGCCTGACGTGCGTAGGGCGAACGCGGTCTGTCTTTAACAAGTTTTCCGAAAGATGCAACAGCCGAACGGGTATCGTTGGAAC
Organism: Candidatus Limimorpha avicola; assembly: GCF_056978975.1. Lineage (NCBI taxonomy): Bacteria > Pseudomonadati > Bacteroidota > Bacteroidia > Bacteroidales > Candidatus Limimorpha > Candidatus Limimorpha avicola. Next base: position 16,592 of record NZ_DBMCYK010000024.1, on the reverse strand, counting down.
CAAGATATGCCATACCTGTCTCATAAACGGCTCTGTCATAATATGAAGATTTTGGATATGATGTATAAAGTGCCGAAAGACTAGATATTTTAGAACTCATATCACCAAGTGCACCATATCCCATGCCTTGTTGAAACAGTGAATAATCGGCATTCTTTGAATCGAGTTTCACTGCATTGGAATAAGCATTTATAGCATTCTTATAATTGCGCTCCATGAAATAACAGTCTCCAATACGCATCCATGCATCATTAAGGTATTCCTTGTCATCTCTATAGATATCGACAAAATGTTTGAACTCTTTCAATGCCTTTTCGAAATCATTTTTATTGAAGAAAAGATAACCGAAATTATAATATGCAAACGGGAACATCTCGGAATTCTCTGCAGAAGACATTTTCAGAAAAGACAACAGATAGCTTTCTGCCTTCTTATAGTCTTTCTTTTGGTAATAAGCATCAGCCAGCCAATATGTGGCATCGGCCTTCATCAATGAAGATGCACCCCGTCCCGAGTTTACCTTTGTAAGATAAACAACAGCCTTATCGTAATCCATGTCGTTGTAATACTGCATACCGAGATTATAATTAAGCTGAGCATAAATCTTTTCCAACTCAGGAGTAAGACGCGGATATTGTTCCAAAGTCTTCAACGCGCCGTCATAATCCTTGGAGTTAAGGAGAAGATGTATAACCAATTCCTGTGCTTCGGGTCGCCGTTTGGAGTCAGGATATTTTGTAATATATTCATTAAGTTGTGCAACCGCCTCATTGAAAGGGTCCACTCCCGGAATAAAACTCAACTTGGCATAATTAAACAAAGCGTCTTCACTAATTTCTCTGTCGATATTTACCTTATAAGCTTTAAGAAAAGCGTTGCGTGCAAACTTCTCCTGCTGTGTGTTGATATAACATTGAGCAAGATAATACGATGCAAATTGTGTCAACTGGTCTTCATCAGATTTCACAGCATTCTGGAAATTATCTATAGCACCCTCATAATCACCTGTTTTCATCTTGCAGAAACCAATACGGAACTCCACCTCACGTGGGAAGGCACGTTTGCTGTTCTCTCTTGCCATATTGAAATATTCCAAACTCTTGGCATAATCCTTGAGTTGAAACCATGACTCGGCTGCCATCAGGGCAACATCTGACTTGCGGCGTTTGTCTGCCAATATATATACCTTGTCACAACTTTGTGTCACCGCCTCATAATTCCCCTTGTCAAAATCTATTTGAAGAAGATACAAAGGTACTATTTTGTTATATTTAGGGTTATTTTTTATCTTTTCAAAATGAAATACGGCATCATCAAGATTATCATTAACATATTGGATATGAGCATAATAATATTGAGCATCGACTTTATACGCGCCATCATTCACAGATGCCTTGAAAAACAATGGCTCTGCAGCATCGATATTATTGGTATTGTAATAACACAGTGCTTTTTTAAACTGATATTCAGATATCTCATTATCGTCCAAATCACTTTCCTCTATTTTATCATAAACCTTAATAGCATCGCGATATTTCTTGTTTTTAAACAGAAGATTGGCATATAAAAAATTAGCATCTACCGCCAGAGGACTTGTTGAATTGTTGTTTACAAAGTCCGTTATCATCTGTTCTCCGTTGCCATTATCGAGATATAAGGCAGAAGCAGCCTCATAAAATTGAGCTGCCACCATCTTTTGATCATTGAGTCCTTCCGTTTTCTCCAAATACTCGCCAAAAAGCTCTATCGCTGCACCATAATGATGATTCTCATAAAGCATCAACGCCTCGTCATACAATGCTTCAGGCTCCAACTGTCCTATCTGTCTCTGAGCCATAATACATTCGTGTACACTGAAGACCATTACAACAACAGTCAACAATTTCAAGAGTAACTTCATAGTTATTATTTTTTCTGCAAATTTAAAAAATCAACGTAAGAGAAACGTAAAAAATTCGTCAAAAGTACATCATTTTATTTCTTTTTTTTCAAATATTGCACAATAAAGGCGTATGGTTATCATCAAAAAACACATACGCCTTCATTAAAAATCAAAAAATATCAATCGAGGACAGCCGTATCCCCGGGTTCAGGTATTTCGATATTTCTAAATCCCGCATCATGCAACACTTTGGCATACGACTGTTGTGCAGAATATTCCCCATGTACAATAAACAGTTTTTTTATCTTATGAGGGTCAAGACACGACAGATAATTACGCATCTCGGCATAATCGGCATGACCGCTGAGAGCATCTATTCTGAAAATCTCAGCTCTTACTTTGTGAGGCGTCCCAAAAATAGACACCTCTTTCTCACCGCTGAGCAAACGTGCGCCCAAGGTGGTAGGGGCACAATAGCCCACTGCCAAAATAGAATTACGTTTATTGTCAATGTTATTAGCGATATGATGTTTGACACGTCCAGCCTCCATCATGCCCGATGCAGAAATGATGACGCAGGGGTCTTTTTTGCTATTCAAAGCCTTTGAATGATTGACATTGGTAATATACTTCAAACTATTGAAACCAAACGGATCATCATCATATTCTAATACTTCGGCAACATCATCGTTAAACAGATTCAGATGACGGCGGAAAATATCAGTCGCATTGACAGCCAAAGGACTGTCAACATAAATCGGGATTCTGGGAAGTTTATTATCATTATAAAAATTGTTGAGCAGAAACACTATCTCCTGCGTTCTGCCTATGGCAAAAGAAGGTATGATCAACTTGCCTTTTTTCTCGATGCATGTATGATATATCACTCTTAACAACTCATCTTCAGCACCCTTATTATCCTGATGCAACCTGTCGCCGTAGGTACTCTCGGTAATGAGATAATCACACTGAGGAACAGCGTCAGGTGCTCTCAACAGATAGTCATGCTCACGTCCAATATCTCCTGTATAACATATAGTTATCGCTTTGCCTTTTTCCATTATGGTAATATTAGCCGCAGCACTGCCCAACAAATGACCTGTATTGACAAACTTCACTGTTATATCATCGTCAATGTGGAACTTCCTGTTTTCTGCCGTACTGATAAACAGCTCCATACAGTCGCGAGCGTCTTTCTCCGTATATATTGGAGCGACAGGTTTCATACCCTGACGTGATTTTTTCTTATTAAACCACCGCACATCATTTTGTTGAATAAAACCACTGTCCGGCAACATTATGGAACACAAATCACGTGTAGCATGAGTACATATCACGGAGCCACGAAAACCTCTTGTATAAAAATAAGGTATCAACCCGGAATGGTCTATATGTGCATGTGTCAAGATGATATGGTCAACCTCGGCAGGATCTACCATAGTATTGCGGTTCAAGGCATCAGTTTCAAGACCTTTCCCCTGAAACATACCGCAATCAAGAAGTATCTTCTTTCCTTTGTCAGTGACAATCAGATGTTTGCTGCCTGTCACCTCTCTTGCAGCTCCAATGAATTTTATCTTCATACTATTATCATTTTATTATATTGACTTTTCTTGTCATGATGCCATTCTCTGTCATCAACTGCAGGACATATACTCCTGATTCAAAGTTGGAAACATCTATCACAGTTTCATCCTCATCAACATCCTGAGCACAGACGACATTGCCAACCATATTGTAAATCACATAATGTTTCATTCCTGTCACTTTGACATTAAGCGTTGATGATGCAGGATTAGGATAAATTGTCATCATGCCGGTATTTTCATCGATATACGTTACGTTTATCATTACATAATCGTTATTCGGGTCACTCTCCGAGATGGCAAAGTCAGACTCACATTGATTAGCATTATAATACGCAGATACCTTATAATAATAGGTGCCTATAGCGACAGATGAATCAAAATATTGATAGCTGTTCAATCCGGGAACGTTTACAAGACGTTGTATCATTTCATAATCGTTACCATCCTTACTGCGATATATTCTGAATTCCGTGAGTTCATTTTCAGACAATGCTTTATCCCAATATAACAATGCGCCAAACTGTTCTGTGGACCAATAATATTCACCTTCGAGATTCTCTGGTGCCGGACAGTCTTCAATAGTAACACAAGCTTCTTCAGAATCCGGAGATTCCACATTACTGTAAACAGCTTTCACAGTATAGCAATATGTTCCAACTGAGACATCATTATCAGTATAAGAAGTAGTAGAAATATTGTTCAACAGTAAATCTCCATCTCTATACAACGCATAATGATCCACACCGGCAACAGAAGCCCAAGATATCACGACAGCATCATTTTCCAACGTTGCTGTAACCTCAGTTGGAGGAACTACGACTTCTACCTCGACAGAGGCTTGCACACTATTGCCGTTTGAAGTCACAGTCACCGTATAAGTAGTATTACTTTCCGGCGTCGCCACAGGTGTTTGTACAGTACTGCTGTTCAATGATGAGGCAGGGGACCAGCTATATGTATAACTTCCATTGCCTCCGGTAGCATTGGCTCTAAGATCAGATGAAGAACCCAATGGTATCACTGTTGGTGTTGCAGAAGCTGTAACTTGCAACGGAGCATAAATAATAGCCGAGGCAGAATTGCTGTTTGGCGATTCTATGCCGTTATACACTGTCCTGACAGTATAAGTATATGAACCTGCAGAAACATTATTATCAATATATGAAGTAGAAGTAATATTTTGTGCCAACATCACATTGTTTCGGTATATCTTGTAACTCTGGCACGGTGTAGCAGCAGTCCATGAGAGATTTACATTGGAACCTGACACCTGTGCTACGAGATTAGTAGGAGGTACCACCACTGTAACTGTAACCGTACCGGAGACATTGTTGCTGCCGTCACTGACATTACAAGTATATGTTGTAGTCTGTGTCGGGCTTGCGGATGTAGTCTGTGACGATGGAGAAGTCAATCCCGTAGTCGGAGTCCAGCTGTAGGTATAATTGTATGTGCCTCCTGTTGCAGAAGCAGTCAAAGTAGTACTGTTACCACGAGCTATCACAGTTGGGGAGGCAGAAACTTGTACCGACAACTGTTGAGAGCCGCCCTCTTCAACATTGATAGTAGCAATATAAGTAACCTTATTGAATCCTATCACAGTGAGCGTAGCCTCTCCTGTAGCGGTAGGTGGCGTCAAAGTAATATTTGCGGTTCCATTATTCACCATTGCAGTACCAAGAATAACGCCATCACGCGAAAGAGTTGCCACAGCTCCGTTGGCATTGCTGACAGTGACAGGGAAAGATGTTGCATTGGCACTGACGGTGTTGGAATGCGATACAGTCATATTTGACGGAGCTTCGGTACGCAACATAAGAGTAGGGTCTCCGAAAAGAATCCAGGTGTTATATGTTCCCGTTCCTGATGTATTGCTACCATAAAGGTCCAATATTTTCATATTGCCATTAAGTGTCACGCCGCCGGCTGTACGTTTAATGTTATTGCTATAACTTTCCACCAAAATATCAGTTATCTCATCTTGACCATATTGTGGTGGTTGCCAAGGCTGCGATACATAAGAGAACATTCCGCCTATTGCTCCTGTAGGTTCTCCGGTGCTGTTATTGGTTGCTCTCAGCCATGTTTCTCCAAAACATGGTGTATAATAATCATATTTTCCATTTAGACATGCTACTGAAACGACAAAAGGCAATTTATTGTCATTGGTAAGAGCATTGACATGCGAGTTGTTGTAAGAAAACACTCCCCAACTAGTCTCAGAGCCATGATTGCAATAATTTATCATGCCAACACCACTATTTATATGCTCACTTACTATTGCGGCAGATGATGTGACGCCTGACACGCCTTGATAATCGCGATGTACTTCTGTATAAGTATAATCCAACATGTCATTTCTGATATTGTCAATATGTTGATAGTCAGCCTCTCCATAATGACCTGAACCTAAACCTTCATTTTTAGACACACCTTGACCTACAGACAGCCAAGTAGCAGAAGCAGTAAGGTCTCTCTCATAAGTTATAGTTTTGTTCACCTGTGTTGTAACCTGATCTGCAGTCTCGGCAGAAAAACGACCTACAAACAACTCATTATAATAATCAGAACCTTCTATTTGTCCATACCAATAGTCCGATTTACCACTATAAGAACCTAATGACATATATTTACCCGGTATCTGAGCATCATCACCAACAAGAAGAACATGTGTGAGATTGTCATTATTCTGATATTGTGTCGTGATATAACCTTTTATTGCATCATTGGTAGTACCTGTAACCGAGGTAGATACCATAGTTGTAGTGCGACCGATGCTGTTTTTCCATTCAACGAAAGGCTCCATTGCATTCATGAAAGCGTCATGACATATTACAAGCAAGTCACCTTCTTCTTCAAGTACGGTGTACTTTGCCATGGACTGTCCATAATTTATATAACGGTTCTCATACACCGCAATCATTTCCGGGTCTATCTTAACCGTTGAAGAACGACGCGACTTCACATTTTCATCACTATCCCCTACCTTATACATGCTCATAACGATATGATGATATACTCTCAGCGTTTTTGTTTGAGGATTATAGGCAAATGGAGTCACTATCATATTCTGTCCTCTCACGTCACGATGAATATAAGGTTCGTTAAGAGTCACCATATCTGCCGGAAAAAATGCGTTGCTATCATAGATCTCGCCATAGGTATAGGGCACATCATCAGGATTGATACTACGGGGGAAGTCTCCCTTAGAAGGAGCCAAGTCCACATTCTCATAATCCATATATTCCGATGATATCACCTTAACTTTCATATCTGCATTATCTCCTATCATCACTCTTACAGGGAAACTCGGAACAGCAGGCTGCCCTGCATCAACAATAGACATCATGTCGTCACATTCCAAAACAACAGAATTACCTCTTGGAGTAACAACATCATTCATCTTAAAACTACCCATAGAAAAATCAACTACAACTTCCTCTTCCGAAGAAGTAATCAATTCAACGTCATAAACATTTGACATAGTTGAATTTATTATATTCACTCTTTGGGCAAATGTTATTTGTACACCAAATAACAAGATTAACATTAAATAAAGTTTATTCATAATAATAACATATTTTTGCAAATATACATTATTTACGTCAATTCAGTTTTGTTTTTTACAAAAATTTTATATCTTGTCGAAAATAACAAAACAACTAATAATAATATGTTTTTTTTAAAAAAAGTTGACAATAACACCATATTGTATCTTATTCCACTGAAGAAGTTATTTTCAACAGTATAAATTGTGGAAGCAACTCAAGATTTTCAATTAAAACAACAAATTACAGAAAAACACATAAATCATAAATATAAAATATTGATATACAAATATTTATACCTAATATGACATATTATTTTATGACAAATTAATATTATGAGAACTAAATTCTTTTTTCATAACTTTTTGAAGTTAAAAGCCACAAAAAACTATGGAATTATGAATATTTGCGTATATTTGCAAAAACAACTTCAATGAAATCAAATCGAGATAATTTTACAACATCATTTGGTGTTTTAGTAGCGATGGCGGGTTCTGCCATCGGATTAGGAAATTTATGGAGATTTCCCTATTTGGTTGGTACCAACGGAGGAGCAGCATTTATTATTATTTATCTGATTTTTGTTTTTGTCCTCTGTCTTCCCATTTTGATTTCTGAATTTGTAGTAGGAAGAAAAAGTCAAACAAATGTTTTCAGGGCATTTAAAATATTGAAACCTGAAGGCAAATGGGAATTCATAGGCATATTGGCAGTGGCATCCGCTATATGTATCCTTGCATTTTACTCTGTTGTTGGGGGTTGGTCTGTCAATTATCTTGTCAAGGCACTTACCTTCAAACTTCATATAGATGGAGAATCTGCCACAAACATGTTCAACAATATGGTGACATCCTCATGGGAACCGCTGATATACATGTTGATATTTTTACTGCTCACCGGTGGAGTAATACTTGGTGGAATTAAAAACGGAATAGAAAAGTTTTCAAAGATAATGATGCCTGTATTGTTTTTTATGATGATTATGATTGCAATACGTTCTGTCACATTACCAGGTGCATCAGAAGGTATCTCCTTCCTTTTTAAGCCCGATTTTTCAAAAATAACCGGAGACACATTGATAAAAGCTCTTGGACAGGCGTTTTTCTCTTTAAGTATTGGTTGCGGCACAATACTCACATATTCATCATACGTAAAAAAAAATGACAATATGCTTAAAACATCATCACTGACAGCCATCTCCGACACTGTCTTTGCCTTGATAGCCGGTATAGCCATAATGCCTGCAGTTTTTGCTTTCAACATGTCACCAAGTGAAGGTCCCGGTCTCGTATTCATCATATTACCTGAAATATTCTGCCAGATACCTGGTGGTTCCATAATAGCCATAGTGTTCTTTTTCACCTTATTAATTGCAGCACTTACTTCTTCAATATCACTTATCGAAGTAGCTGTAACTTTTATAATAGAAGAATTCCATTTAAAACGCAAGGTTGCTATACTTTTATCACTTGTCATTTGTACCGTGCTCGGCTCACTCAGTTCATTGTCTCAAGGTATATTATCGGATGTCAAGATTTTCGGACTTAGTTTCTTCGATTCATTCGACTATCTGTCGGCAAATATCCTAATGCCTTTAGGAGGATTGTTCTTGGTAATATTCGTTGGATGGATAATGAAAAAACCGGAAGTAATAGATGAAATGTCCAATAATCACACTCTAAAGATTTCGAAATGTATATACACATTTGTTTATTATATAATACGTTATGTGGCACCTTTTGTCATTCTGTCAATAATGATAACAGGGTTGTTGTAAAGAATCTAAAAACAAAAACACGATAATAAACAAATTGAAACCGATCGTATTTCGGTAAATATGTCCTCATGACAAGAACATCATGCTTTACCTCAGTTTTTAGGTAGTGTTGATAAAAAAAAGTGCATCATAAAGATGCACTTTTTTCAAATGTCATAAGTATAATATTATTCAAGTACAACTTTTTTCACGACTACACCATCTGAATTTGTCAATCTCAAGAAATAGATGCCTTTTGTGAGACCTGACAAATCAATTTGGGTAAGTTTGTCGGACATTACTTGATTCACAACTATTTGACCTTGGCAATTGAACACAGAAACTTCCATGTTATCTGAACCGGCAATGTTCACAATACCATTTGAAGGATTAGGATAAATTGACACCATCAGTTCTCCTACTTCAGCCACATCAACAGTACCGACATTAACAGTAGCATATACAGGTCTGGAATTTGCTCCATCAGCAGATCTTGCGACCACACTGTATGTATAAACGCCATTATCAACATCATCGCTTAATGATGTCCCTGCCTGTACCGTCAACTCTTCGCCATTACGATATACCGCATATTCTGCAGCCTGAGGACTTGCTGACCATGACAAGTTAACAGTATTGCCCATAACATCAGCAACAAGGTTGGATACAGGCTCTATGGCAAGCACCACATTGGTTGGAGGGAATTCAATGTCATCAATCCAAGCACAATCTGAGCCGGAGCTCACTGATGAATCTTTAGAATATATCCATTCAAAAACATGTTCACCTGCAGTTACTGTATAACTAGCCTGTGTCCATTCTATTGAACCGCTAAAATCATCCATTTTATTACCATCTATATAGAAAGTAAGTTTATCATAGTTTGACTCTGATGACACCTTATAATAGAATGTCATCTCGCCAGTCATCAAAACATTTAATTCGACTTGCATTGATGAAGACTGACTATCATTGATTTCTCCTGATTGTGCAGAATAAGTACCATTAACTGCATCTGTTGAGATTATCCAAGGCTGATTGCCTGAAAATTGCCAATCATATTTCGAGAAATCACCTGTCTCAAAATCTTCCATAATAGCACCAACGCTTAATACATAATTACCTTCCATTAGATAGTGACCTGCATTGACACCAAATACCATTTCGTATGTTGAGCCGAGTTCAACTCCATCAGATACTGTGAACGGAATTTCTGCAACTACTGTTTCTCCTGCTGCCACAACGTCAAAACTAACATTATTCGTCGTCAATACAACATCATTAGAACTGCTAAACACTTCAAATGAAACATTATATGCAGAACTTGAACCAGAGTTGACAAAACTATAATTCATCACACCATTACTGCCAGGTTGTATAGAATTATTATCCAATGTCACGCCTACCATCTCGAAAACAGGAGCATGTAACTGTGCTTTAAAAGAGCTCTCCCAAACATCATTACCGTCTGTAATTGAAAGAACGAATGTCACATCTTGCCCATCCGGCACATCTACAGCTACATTAAAAGTAAATTGTCCTTCTATCTCCTTAACTTCGTTTGCCGCAACAGAAGACACTTCTAAAGTATTATTCACCATATCGATATATTCTGAATCTGTTGAAAGGGTCACAGTTAAATTATTGGCTGTCTCTACTCCAACATTTTTAACCGACATACTAAGTTCCACGTTCTCTCCATAATCAAACTGACCATTCTCATCCTCGAAATCATAACTATCGAACACTAAATAAGGTCCTTCCGCCGGAACGACTTCTATATTACCAACATAAGTCTCTTTATTGTATCCAATTACTACAAAATCATAAGATCCGACTTGATTAAGAGGTTCAAATGACAAATCTGCAACACCATTTACAACATTAGCACTTGCTATCACTTCTCCTTCTCTCGACAATGTCGCAATACCGAACTCTGCATCTGCCGTAACCTGCATATTAGACATGCCAAGCATCAAGACAGATGGATTGCATGACACATTCATGCTTGTAGGATTATCGTTTCTCATCATCAACGATGGATCTCCAAAAAGAATCCAGGTGTTATGCGTACTACCGTTATCACTCGGATGTGCATCCAATATCTTCATGTTGCCATTAAGAGAAGTTCCTGCCAAAGTATGTTTATGAGAATCATTTATCCAACCACACATGATGTCAACCATCTCATCCTGACCTGTCATCGGAGGTGTCCATGGTTGGGAAATCCATGAGAACATTCCTCCTATTGCTCCTGTAGGATTGCCTGTTTCGGAATTTGTTGCCCTCATCCATGCCTCTCCAAAACATTCATCATAATCAAATTGTCCGTTGTTACATGCCACCGACCATATAACAGGCCACATATTGTCATTTGTCAGTGCATTAACATGTGTTACGCTATAACTGCCTACTGCCCAACTTGTTGCCGAGCCGTGATTACAATAGTTGATGATACTTGTTCCTGCATTGACATCTGCACTTATTGCTGAAGAAGATGTACCGGAACCTACCCCGGAATATTGACATTTCACATCACTATATGTATAATGCAACAAGGTATCACGAATATAATTCATGTGTACATAGTCAGCTTCACCTCCTTGATGACCGCCGCCCGCACCTTCATTAGCTGCAACACCAAGACCTGTAGTGACCCATGTAACATCTTTCATGTCTCTTTCATAATACAATACTTTATTAACATGTGTCTCCACATCCTGCACATTTCTTACAGAGAATCTGCCGACAAAAACCTCAAGATAATAATCGTTTCCTTCCAACATACCTATATAGTTGTCAGAACAACCTCCAGACATGGAATGCGGTCTGATATCATTATATTCTCCAACGAGGAGTACAAAAGTAAGATTTGGATTCGTTTCATAAATTGCACTGACATACTCTTTTACTGCCTCACCAGTAGTACCCGCCTCTGATGTTGGTACTATTGTTGTTGGACGACCGGATATGTTTTTCCAATTTACGTATGGTTGCATTGCTTCCATGTAACTGTCTGCACATACCACAAGCATCTCTCCCGCATCATCCAAAAACTCATATTTAGCTGCTGTCGCTTCTTCAAAATTGATAAATCTTCTACTGTATGCCGATTTGATTTCCGGATCCATCGATATGACATTACCCTTACGAGCTGTCTTTGCATTGACTCCATTGTCACTCACTTTCTCCATTACGATCTCAAGACGTGTATAAACACGTAATGTCTTAGTAACAGCATTATATGCAAACGGATAAATCATAATATTCTGACCTCTGAAATCGCGCAAAATATAAGGAGACTCCAAAGACACCTGTGACGAAGGGAAGAAGGCATCCTGCTGATACATCTCTCCGTATGTATATGGTACATCTTCAGGATTTATCTGTCGGCTGAAATTACCTTTTGACGGAGCTACCTCCACATCCTCTATATCAACATATTCTGAATTGGATACTCTTACCGACATCTCTGCTCTATCTCCTATCAACACAGGTATATATGCCAATGGCACATCCGGTGCTCCGGCTTCAAGCATAGGATACATGTCATCAACGGTAACCACGATTTTCTCACCTTCCGGTGTGTTTACGGTAGTGGAATAGTATCCACACAAATAAAAATCAACCACTGTTTGTTTTTCTGTAGAAGACACCAATACTTTCTTGGGTTTTACAGGATTTTCAGCAGTGATACCATGCCATTTTTGCGAATATCCATTAAAGGATAGCAATAAAAATGCTGCAACAATTAATAGAACTTTTCTCATATTTAATTTTTAAAGTTAAAAGAGACTCGCTTTCACGAGTCTCCCAATAAAACTATAGATTAATTTACTTTACCAATATTTTTTTAACGATAACATTTTTATCTACTACAAGTCGCAAGAAATAAACGCCCTGTTCGAGTGCACTTACATTAAGTTGCTCTGAACCCGATGCAACACCTTTCATCACCACTTGTCCGAGACTGTTCATCATTGAATACTCATAACAAGCATCTGCATTGATATTCAATATGCCATTTACAGGATTAGGATATACAGAGAACTGTATTTCTTCTATCTCAATTACATCAACAGTACCGACGTTGACAGTGACAGAAGCCGGTCTTGACATGACACCTTCATTATTGACGGCAACCACAGTATAAGTATAAATACCATCAGCAAGAGCCTCACTGAATGTTGTCGATGACTGTTCCGACACTTGTTCGCCATTGCGATATACCAAATAATGAGCTGCCTCGGCTATACCTGTCCATGTCAAATCGACTGTATTGCCTTCCACATCAGCAGTAAGATTTGTGACCGGGTCTAATGATAATACCACAAAAGAGGCAGGAAATTTAACATCGTCAATCCAAACACAATCTTCTCCTGAAGATATCGAATTGTCCTTATAATAAGTCCATTTGAACTCGTGGATTCCCGGCGTCACCGTATAAGTAGCCATACTCCAATCTATAGAACCGCTGAATTGATCTACCAGTTCTCTATCAATATAAAATAACAAAATGTCATAATCCTCCTCTGAAGACACTTTATAATAATAGGAGAACTCTCCCTCTGCCAACACCTCCACAGAAACCTTCATCGTTGTTGTCTGACTGTTCGATATTTGAGCACTTCTGGCAGAATATGTTCCAGAATGATAATTTTCATTATCTATTGTCCAATCATAATTTTCGAAAGTCCAATCGAATTTTGAGAAGTCTCCTGTCTCAAAGTCATCAGCAATGGCACCTACCATAATTTGATACGAAGCCTCAGCTCCGTAATGACCTGCATTTGCGGATACTGCCACTTCAAACATAGAACCTATTCCGGTATCATCCGATACTCTGAAAGGAGCCTCAACAACTGCTGTTTCTCCTGCAGCTAAAACTTCCACTGTATATGAAATGGTCTCGAATTCAATATTCTGAGCTGCCGAGAATACATCAGCAACAATATTATAGGCAGGACTCGTTCCATTATTTGCAAGTTCTATTGTCATAACACCTTCAGAACCTGCTGCAAGATTTGCTGTCGCAGATATAGCGTTTATATTAAGTTTAGGTGCATGTAATGTAAGAGTAAATCTACTCTCCCATACATCCGTACCGTCTGTAACATTAACAAATATCACTACACTTTCTTTATCAGGAACGTTGACATTAACTGAGAGATCAAATACACCTTCAATAGTATATGTCGAACCATTTTCTATTGTAGCCACTGAAGCCGTACTGTTCAACAATTCTACATATTCTGATTCTGTTGAAAGTGTCACTGTCATATTGTTTGCAGTTTCGGTACCAACATTTTCGAGAACCATATCGAATGACAATGTCTCACCATAATCTGCCTGTTGGTTTTCATCTTTAAGATCAACACCTTTGCATACGATGTATGGACCATCCAATGCTGCAGCAGGAACTGTAACTATATATGGTTCATACTGAGGATGTGTCACAACAATATTTACATCACCGCCTGATGTTATAGGTGTCAACGGAATCTCCGTTGTTCCGGTCTCATCAATCATACCGGCTCCATAAAGGATACCATCTTTAGAAATACCCACATAAGAACCTGGAGCTGCTGTGATAGAGTATGTCGAAACACCTATCGGCAATGTTGGAAGGTGTGAAACATCATTCACGACAGGCTGTGTACGATAAGGCATCACTGAACCGTCACCAAATACATGGTAAGCTTCCCAATAATACAAAGGACCTACAGAAATCTCATAACCACTTTCTGTCGCATAACATACTGCTAGATTACCGACAAAAGCTGTTGATGAAAGGGTATTATACATACCATCAATCCACATGGCATCATAAGTACCCATTGTGGTATTTTCATACAACGGCATCTGGCCGTTTACCTGAGATGTAGCACCTACACCAAAATAATAATCTTCATACCAATATGAATTAGGTACAGAACCTATGTAACCAAAAGCAGCTTTTTCTTCAGCACGAATCATTGCCTCAGCAAAACACTCCGATGAATACCCCCAGTTACCGGCAACACAGCAGTTTCCCATTGCCCAAAAATATTTGCCTGTATTGGTGAGGTTATGTACATCGTTAACTGTAAATGAAGGATCTGCCCAACTTGTGTCACCACCATGAGCAGTATAGTTGGCAAAACCGACACCGGTATTCAAATGTTCATAACATCCTGTATAATTATTCAGATATGCATATACATTATCAAAACCGTGTTCTTCATTAAAATAATATGTTGTAGCATAATTTATGGTTGGTTGTGCCACCAACGGATTCCAATAACTATCAGCACCGGCAATCAACAATACATTATTCAGATATGAAGGATCCGGCATGGTATATTGTTCATAAACCAAAATTTTATTGATAATAGCGTCCATCTGTGCCGTAGTCTCGGCCGACATACGGCTGTAATACATATCAGGGAAATAATCATCATCGACAGTACCATAATAAAGGTCTGACACCATGTGAGTTTCAGAAGCAGAATTCGTCGAAGGAGCAACCTGGTCTTTGTCGCCGAAAATGACAACAAAGGTTGGAGCCTGACCTGCTGCCACCCCCTCATCATATTTGTCTTTTATAAATTGTTTTATATCAGCACTTGAAGTACCAATCTCATCAGTATAATTAACGTCAAGATAAATACCTTTCATGGTTTTCCATTCAATCCATGGCTGCATGGATTCTTCAAACATACGGTTTGCAATAACAAGCATTTTGACAGGTGACATCCATAAATCAGGATGATCATCATAAACATCCTGTATTGCCCTGTTGTTGAATAACTGTTGGTAAACTATACTAAAATAAGGACTGAACGTATTAATTAATGTATTCTCAGTCAACTGGATATCTGCATCGTTGAAAGTCACTTCCACTTCAATGTCATTATAGACACGGATAGTATTGTTTGAAGGGTTATAACTTACAGGATTAACCTGAAGAGTACCTATTTGTATGCCACGCATAGTTCCGAGAACCTCGACTTCCGCTATGGGTCGTTCGTTATAAGATCTTGCATTATATGATGCTGCATTGTAAACGAACTCTACATCCTCAGGATTAATATCTTTTCTTACAGACGGTTGATTAGGATACACCTTTTCAATACCGTATTCTGATAATTTATACTCTTTAGTAGTATAATTTTTAATTGTGACTACCGGTGTCGAACCGAAAGGAACTGCCAACAACTCGCGAATAACAGGCAATTGAGGTGATCCTGCCTCTCCTGATGGAATTGAGTTGTTAAAACTTAAGATTGAAAACACGCCTTTTTCGGTATTGACATTACCAGCCTCTATGCTATTGATAGAGAATGTGGCATTAAAACCTTTCATCGACATGTTTGATGACTGAACGCCTTTGGCATTCGACGGATTAAGGTCGATATGACTTTGAGCAAAAAGTGACATGCTTAACAATAACATGACACAAGTCATTGCCATTTTCCTAAAAGTAAAATTCTGTAATCTTTTCATCTGAAACTTGTTAAATTACTGGTTAAAAATTATTTATATCTATCTTAATTTCTGAAATATGTTTTACGAAAACGCATCTATTCAAAAGATCTCAACATAAAGTATAATTCCTGTTTTTGTCCTTTCAACCACACTTTACAAGCAAAAGCACTTTTCACAATCACACTTTTCAATTTGCAAAGATAATCATTCTATCAAAAAAAATAAATATTTTTTTGGTTTTTTTAAAACTGGTAGAGTCAAACAGCAAGTGCAATATTACGAAATAAATTTGAAGAACTCCTTTTTTGGAGTGGAGAAGTTTAATTTTTCCCTTGGTCTTCGGTTAATTT
>NZ_DBMCYK010000023.1:0-44487 GCF_056978975.1 Candidatus Limimorpha avicola | reverse complement strand
ACCTTTTTTCTTTCTCTACAACACTTTTTTAAACTTTTTTTTATTTATTTTTATCCCTATTGATTATCACTACTTTATACCTTACTCTACCCTCACTCCTATCCCCGTTTTTGCCTCTTCCTGCCCCCTTCCTCCTCTTTTCTTCTCCTTTTTTTACATCATTTCTACTCCTTTTTCCCACTTCCCATCTTTCCTCTTTTCACAACTTCCCTTTTTCTCCCCCTGTTACTTGTTTTATACCTTATTAATAAAGTACAAAATTTTCACCAAGATATTTCGTAATATCACTCAGATTTCACATTGATCACTCATTTCAACATAATGAAGTCTTATAATTTTTTCGGTTCTATGACATTCATTTTACGTTCCAATTCTACAGCATTTTCCAGATTATCCATCAATTCTTTTTTATCCACCAAATATATTTTTGGTTTTTGAACTTTTGGAAATCTATTGAAATAAGAATTGAATGAAGCATACCATGTATATTTTTTCAATTGAAACAACTCCGGCAAAGTATTCCAAATATCAAATATTCTTGACTTTGCCGTTACGGTAACGCCACATCTTCCATCTTGAAGTTCAGAGACACATAAATAATGCAATCTCATACGCGTATCGCCATCAAAAATTTCCTTACTGTAAGTCGTTGAAATCTTAACATTACGATTAAATTTATCATTTATCTCCTTCATTTTTTGAGTAAAGACCCGGCCATGTTTGGAATTATCTTTTATTTTTTTATAGAAGATATAATAATGTATCATCTCATGAATGATAATATCTTCCAAATCCTTTTCCGGCAGATCAAAACGCTTGCTGATACGAATCTGCAAATCGCAAATACTCCAATTACCTGAAGCATCTCTACTTTTTTTACAGACAAAAAGGCCGCCATAGCTTACAGAATCTGTTATAACAAAAGATATTGAAGGCAACATCCCATCGAACAACAAGATGTTAAACTCATCAAATTTCATTTTCACATATTGAATAGTTGGTCTCATTATATTTTCATTACAAAAAAAGGCCGACCTGAGTCAGCCTTTTTAATAAAAACGTTATGATTATTTTACAACATTAGGCAATTCAAGACCATAGCCTTTTCTTTTATCTTCAATCTTGAGCCAAATACCGAGTAAAAATGCCAATACACCAAAAGATGAGAATATCACCATACATGTCGTATAATTATAGAGATATTCCGGTTGGGTGTATAACACATCAGCATTGAGAGTGCCATTAGATATCATTTCTGCTGCTGCAGAACGTGCATCGGCGATACCAGGATTTGAAGAATTAAGTACATTACCTATAATTTTAGGTACGAAACAAAGACCTATATTCTGAATCCAAAAGATGAGGGAATAAGCACTACCAAGAATTTTAGGTTCTATGACTTTAGGTACACTCGGCCACAATGCTGCCGGAACAAGTGAGAATGACACTCCGAGTACTACTATTATCAAGAACGCAAACCATTGTTTCGGATAAACAGGCAATATAAATGCGAATGAAAGATGACAAACAATCATAATCAAAGCGCCATACATAAGCATAGAGCCTCCTTTGCCCTTATAATCGATGAATGAACCAAGGAAAGGTGTCAGCACCATAGCAAGGATAGGGAACCATCTGAACAGGTTAGCTGCATTCTGAGTTGGGATTTGCAAAGTACATTCCAGATAGTTGGTTGCATATCTCTGGAACGGGAATATTGCAGAATAATAAAGAACACAAAGAAGAGCAATAATCCAGAACATCTTGCTTGAGAATATTGCACCTATATCACTCACTTTGAACTCATCAGACGGAGCATCGTCTCTCATTGCACCAAGCTGTTTATCAAACTTGGAATCCATCACCGAGAAAACGATAAAATTAATCAAGCCAATGAGAAGCAGAACAGTACAGAAAGCCACAGGAGCCACAACAGAACCACCTTTTGCGAGGAAAGGAGACAATGACAACACTGCAAATACGCCAAGACGGGCAATAGCCATCTCAACCCCCATAGCGAGAGCCATTTCCTTACCTTTAAACCATTTGGCAATAGCCTTAGACACTGTAATACCTGCCATTTCGCAGCCACAACCGAAAATCATGAATCCCAACGACGCCATCTTAGCACTTCCCGGAAGAGCGATCCACCAGGAATTGAGCCAAGCATTAAAGCCTGTACCCTGGAACCATTCAGTAATACCGATGTATTTGATACACGCACCTGCAACCATCAACGATGCAGACAATGTCCCGGTAAAACGCACTCCACATTTGTCGAGGATTATACCGGCAAGAATCAAGAAACCGCATACGTTAAGAAAATACTCCGAAGCGGCATAGGTGCCGAATGTATTCGGCGACCAGCCTCTCTTGGATTCTATCAACGTCTGCAAAGGAGACATTACATCGACGAACATATATGCGAAAAACATCATCAATGCAATGAGAATCAAAGCTGCCCATCTTGCGACAAAACTGTCATTCATGAGCTTTTGCATTTTTTCTACCATACTTTTATTAGTTAAAGTTATTAATTTTTATTTCTCAGGTCTTTGTATTATCTCTTTTTGATATTTGTTTATGACATTTTTAGTAAAATCAGCTATTGTCTGAACATTAATGCTCTTGATAATCTCCTCATAATTCTCAATAATATTAATTTTATCATTTTCGTAATTCATGATAGCCTGATCCCAGAAATTGTTATCTTCAAGGAGTTCTGCCCTTTTCTTCAGTTTATTTTCCAAAACTTTTGAAAGGTCTTCCTGTAAAGGTCCGTTATTAGCGATGTTTTCAAGTTCAGACTTAGCGATATCCACTAATTTTGCATATACATCATCATTAGTATCGAAAGCAATCAAAAGATAGAAACTGTCGTCCGGACGGTTTATCACAGTACCTTGTACACCAACGCCGTAAGTACCTCCTTCTTCTTCACGAATAGATCTTGTATAAACTATGTCAAGGATATCGGAAAGCACACTCATATAAACCATATTCTCAAAGTTATAATCCATCTCTCCATTATAGACGAGATAAACTGTAGTTTTGGGATTCTCCATTTGTTTCTTATAATGTATAACCTTATCCTTAGGAGTAAAACCAAGACCCACGTCTTGCCAAGTCTCTTTACGTTTCATTTTCTTCAATGAACCCAAATACTGTTCCACAAGAGGTTTAAATGTCTCAACATCCAAATTGCCTACAAAAGTAAACACGAAGTTATTGGGGTCTGCGAAGCGGTCTTTATAGATTTCCATTGCCTTAGCATAGTCAATATTATCATAATCATCCATTTTAAGTCTTGTGGCGAGAGGATTATTGTCGTACAACAGCGAAGTAATAGAGTCAGAGAAAGTCACCATTGGATTAAGTTCAAGATTTTTCAACAATGACTTTGACCGTTGAATATAGGAGTTGAAAGCCTCTTCATCAGCACGTGGCTGTGTAAAATACAGATATACCAGTTGCATCATTGTCTCCAAATCCTTAGGAGTACATGTTCCGCTAAATCCTTCAGAATAATAATTTATTTCGGGAGTCACAGAGACAGACTTTCCGGCAAGTACTTTTGGAAGGTCAACAGCGCTGAAGTTGCCAACACCACCAAGATCTATAATATTGGACACCTCTTTCAATGTAGTATAATCATCATCCTTTACTGCTGAAATACCGCCGACACTATAGGCAGACATCACTATTTCAGCATCTTTAAAATTGGTCTGTTTATAAATAACCTTAACGCCATTATTTAGTATCAATGCAGTAGCACCAAACTCAGGCATCTCAATTTCTTTTTTTATCTTGCCGGGTTTAGGCATATTCTCTACCATAGGACCATCATAAACCTCTTCAAAATATGGTTCGACAGCTTTGTTGAAAGCTTCATTATACATATTCAGGAATTCTTCCTTAGTTGGTATCACTTCACCCTCTTTTTCAGGAGCAACCAATGTCAAAACGAGATTATTCTCAGGAATAAATTCTTTGACGACCATATTAATAACCTCCAAAGGCATATTGGGAACTATCTGTTGCATAAAAGCATATTCCTGTTCAATCCCCATCATAGGTTCATTTTCCAAAAAATTGTTAAGACACTGATTTACATAAACTCTATTTTCTGTATTATTTCTTTCTTCGTACCTGCGTTCCAACTTTTCAAGGTAGTCAGCCTTAGCTCTCTCATATTCAGATGCTGTAAATCCATATTGACACATACGATTGCTTTCTTCGACAATGGCTGTAAGAGCCTCATCTATTCCATCGCTATCCTTTGGCATGGCAAAAAGATTCCAAGCATCTTTAGTAGGAGAGACATAAAAATCACCATAATATCCATAAGCATAAACAAAAGGAGGATTAGCCTTTTGTATTATCTCATTGATACGATTATTGAACATGTCTCCAATCAATGAAATCATATAGTCAAACACCAAATAGTTGGCATCATTTTTCAATGAATCAGGGAAAGCATCATGTTTATACATAACCTGAATCTGATAATTTGTCAACTCCGGGTCAGTGCATATAGACACCAACGGTTCTACATTATCTTCTATATAAAAGAACGGACGTTCAGCCGGATTGACAGGAGCCTTGATATCGGAGAACATCTCGACAATACGATTTTCCATAGCATCGACGTCAATATCACCTACAACAATAATGCTCTGTAAATCCGGACGATACCATTTATGATAATAATCTCTCAAAGTCTGATATTCAAAATTCGCCACCACTTCAGGAAGACCTCCCGGGAGACGATTGGCATAAGGACTGTTAGGATAAATATCTTCGAGCATCTTTTCCATAGTACGTTGCTGGGCATTATCAGTAGTACGCAGTTCTTCGAGTATGACGCCACGTTCTTTATCTATCTCACTTTCATCCAAAGAAATAAAACTCGACCAGTCATGTAAAATAAGAAGGCAAGTATCCACGAGACCCGGATTTGTTGTCGGAACATTAGTCACCATATATACTGTCTGGTCTATGCCGGTACCTGCATTAAGATTCTCGCCAAACTTCACTCCATTGTCTTGGAGATAATCTCTCAGCATCTGGCCGGGCAGATTCTCTGTTCCATTAAAAGCCATGTGTTCAAGGAAGTGGGCTAAACCACGCTGATTTTCTTCTTCAAGAACAGAACCGACCTTTTGAGCGATATAGAAATCAGCTCTTTGTGAAGGTTTCTCATTGTGACGCAGATAATACGTCAGTCCATTGTCAAGGACTCCAAATCTAACGTTGGGGTCTCTTTGAAGCGGCATGACTTGCTGTGCATACATATTGGCAGCAAAACATGTCATCAAAACAAATAAAAACAACTTTTTCATATTGATAAATTTAATATAAATGAATAATATATTTCTCTTCAAAATAAGATTCCTCGAACCATCGTGAGACAGGAATTTTCTTTCTTTTCCAATTTTTCGGAACATCTTTAAGTTCGGCATCGACATCACCGCCTTTAAGATACAACACGCCACCTGCCTCAATATCGTTGGTTATTCTCAATTTATTGTTAACCCATTTCATAAAACTCGGGAGATCGGTTACAGCACGACTTACAATAACATCGAATTTATCTTTTATTTTTTCTGCTCTTTCCTGTACTGCCACCACATTATCAAGTTCAAGACGTTGAGCCACATCCTGCACCACCTTTATCTTTTTACCTATGCTGTCAACAAGAAGAAAAGAAGTTTGAGGAAACATGATAGCCAAAGGGATACCCGGAAAACCACCGCCCGTACCGACATCCATGACTTTCATTCCCGGCAGCAAATCGAAATATTTTGCAATAGTCAAGGAATGCAACACATGATGTTCATAAAAGGCATCCATGTCTTTACGCGATATAAGGTTTATTTTGCTGTTCCAATCTTCATATATAGGTGCAAGTTGTTCATATTTCAACATTTGCGCCTCAGTCAACTCCGGGAAATATCGCTTTATCATCAGATAATCCATAGGCCATACATCTTGATATTAATTGCAAAAATAGAAAAAATTTCATGTATTGATACATCAAATAATGAAATATTTATTTACAATATGCGTTAATTTGTTATTTTTACACGATTTTTATCAGTAATGAAGGTGCAGTTCAAAATAACATTTTGTATATTGTTGTTAACCACTCATTTTTGTCTTATAGGACAAAACAGAGAGAAGGCTGTACTCGATTACATAGAAAAATATAAAGATTTTGCCATGTTGGAGATGCAGGAATACAAAATACCGGCATCCATCACGTTGGCGCAAGGCATTTTGGAATCAGGACGAGGCACAAGCGAACTTGCACGTAAAGGAAACAATCATTTCGGAATAAAATGCCACAACGACTGGAAAGGTAAAAGAATGTATAAAACCGACGATGCTCCCAACGAATGTTTCAGAGTATATAACAATGCCTCCGAATCCTATCGCGACCATTCCAAATTTCTCGCTGAAGGCACACGTTATGCTTTCCTTTTCGAACTTAAAATCACCGACTACAAAGGTTGGGCAAAAGGTCTAAAAAAAGCAGGTTACGCCACATTTCCCGCATACGCCAATGTCTTGATAAATCTCATAGAAAATTATGACTTGACTCAATATGACCAAATGGTGATAAAAGGAAAATTCGATTCGAAAAAAGTCAAGGAAAAGATAAAAAATGACACAAAAAACAAATCCAACAATGTTTCTTTTCAAAGTAAGGTAAAAACAAAAGTAAAAAAAGAAAACAAATTCTCCGCACCTCCTTCTGAATTTGAAATTGTCGGCAAGACTTCAGACGGCAGATACATACGTAGCAACAACAACGTAAAATTCATTTACGGCAAAGAAGGAGAAGACGTTTTTTATGTAGCGGAAATGTTAGGCATATATGACTATCAAATCATTAAATATAACGACCTTGGCAAACGGAGAGTATTGAAAGACAATGAGATTATTTATATTGAACACAAAAAAAACAAAGCTGCCAAAGGATACTATTCACATACCATCAAACAGGGAGAGACATTATCTCATGTGTCGAGAACATACGCCATTAAATTAAATAAATTATTTAAAATGAATAATTTAGATGAAAATTCAATATTGAGCATTGGACAAGAGATAAGATTAAGATAATATTTATTACAAATAGTGTCACATCATTTTCAACACACAGAAATTAAATGATAGTGACATTATTTCAGAGCGATGTTTTCTATAAGTAAAAAAACATTATCTTTGCATTTTCTTTGGTCCCGTAGTCTAATGGATAGAATTAAGGATTCCGGTTCCTTCGGTCCGGGTTCGAGTCCCGGCGGGATCACAAAATGTTGCGCATCAAAATAAAAATTTGACGCGCAACATTTATCATAAAATATAAAATTAAATATTTATTATCCTATTAATCAAAGTTTTACGATAAAATTACTCATTTGATTTTATAGTTACATCAATAGCACCGACACCGAATTTCAACACTGAAGCCATTTTGTTTGACGTATTGTGATAATTCTTCAACTCCTCCACTATAGCATTTTTCAAAACGCCGTTACCAACGCCATGAATAAACGTCACCTTATCATAATCATTGGCGATAGCACTCTCCAACATCTGTTTGAAATAATTAATCTGCACCCTGAAAATATCATTACTCGACATGCCGAGAATGTTATCGACAAGTTCGCCGATATGAAGGTCCACCACTGCCTCGCCTGGTGCTGTCTGATGTTTGTCTATTGCAGCCTTTGTTTTTTTCAGTTCTTGTGGCACCACAGTAATATCTTTACCCTCTTTAAGTCTTGCGACGAAATCGTCCTCAGAACCTTTCAACGCAACAAGGGTAGAGAGGCATATCATTACTGTTTTCTCCCCCAAAACACCGGATTCCACATAACTGCCTTCCTTAAAGAATCTGTTTACCCTGAACGAAAAAGGTGCATGTAAGGGATGATACACAAAATCGATATCATCCTGACACAACACCATCTGAACGAGACCATTACACCAATATTCTATATCATCACGTGATATAGTCTCTATCAAAACTTTGGAAAAAGGCTCAATACTTCCGTAATCCACGTTGGATAATTTACCTTTTTCCTTGATATTGAATGAATAGAGCACATCTGCAGGAGTATTGTTCACAATAAAAATATCGAGTACACCTGTCAATATCCATTGTTGATCCTGAGGGACAAAAGCGAGATACAAACCCTCTTCTTCAGCATTCCTGCCATGACGACGGATAGCAGTCCTGCGTGCAGAATCAGACATCTCCGTCTCAACAATCTGCTTTTCCTGAATTTCTTTCTGTGTTTTATCGACATTTTCCTGCCGATAATCCGGTTGCGAACGATAATCCAAAACAAGTTCACTCATTAGACACGGAATGTTAAAACCTTCTTCAATAGACACCTCTGCCATTCTTGTATCTATAATCTTAGTAATAACACCTCCTCCTTTATCATTCAGAAAGTTAACCTTATCTCCAACCTTAAATTTTTCCATATAAACATATTTTTTGCAAAATTACATATTTTCAAGAAACGGCATTACTGAACATCGACATTAATGACGATTTTCCATTGATTCTACTCAACATTTCACAATTGCAATTCTCGCCATAAAGCTATATCTTTGCATCGCAAATGACAATAACATGTACAGCGAAAGAAGAAGATATAACAGTTACAACTCTTATTTTGAGAATATTTTTGGAGGAAGGGCACAGAAAATCAGCATAGATGCCGGGTTTAACTGCCCCAACCGTGATGGTAAAATAAGTACAGAAGGCTGTTCTTTTTGTCGTAACGATGCTTTCAACCCTTCTTATTGCAACAAAACAAAACCGATAGTACAACAAATTGAAGAGGGTATTGAGTTCCATAAAAAAAGATATCGTCGTGCCAAAGCATATCTTGCTTATTTTCAACCATACAGCAACACTTACAAGTCTGTTGACGAACTGTTTAATATATATAATGAAGCATTATTCCATGAGAGTATTGACGGCATAGTGATAGGCACACGTCCCGATTGCATAGATGATGAAAAACTCACTATGCTATCTGAAATACAAAAACATCATTATGTCATGATAGAATACGGCATAGAGTCAGTTTATGATACCACATTGAAACGTATCAACAGAGGTCACGACTATGCTGTCACTCAAAAAACAATAGAAAAAACACACCGTTATGGCATTCCATGCGGAGGGCATTTAATATTCGGATTGCCCGGAGAAACAAGAGAGATGATGCTCAATGCCGCTCATATCATATCATCGTTACCTCTCACAACGATAAAACTCCATCAGCTGCAAATCTTCAAAGACACTCCACTTGCCTTGGAATATATCAATAATCCAGATGATTTTCAACTATTTACAATTGATGAATATATCGAGTTCATCATAAGTTTTGTCGAACGGCTAAATCCGGATTTTATAATAGAAAGATTTGCCGGGGAAGTACCGCCTCGTTATCTTGTCACTACTCCTTGGATAAACCTGCGTTATGACAGAGTGCTGTCATTAATAGAAAATGCCATGACAACACGGAACACATTTCAGGGAAGACTATACGAACCAACGAAACAATGACATTATGTATATAAAATCCAACACTCTTTTCAAAGACTCAAGTCCGGAGTCCATTTTTGACAGAATAAAAAGGCCTTTCATCATAGCCGACCATCTTTTAACCCCTGACAATATGGGTTCCATGATACGATTATCAGATAACATAGGGGCTTCGGAAATATGTTTCTTAGGCATCTGTCCAACCAATCACATCAGCAGAGTACGCAAGACAGCAGCAAGCAGCAAAGATAACATCAGATGGTACTTCACTGAAGAAAACGATTTAAAAAAGATTATACCGGACGGAAAGAAAATAGTTGCCATAGAAACTGCAGACAATGCCCAAAATCTATACGAATGTGAATTGCCTGAGGATGTAGCCTTTGTTGCCGGCAATGAGAGTCACGGCATTAGAGAAGAGATACTGGAACAATGCGACATGGTGGTTTATATTCCCGTACCAGGTCCCACCCGCTCGCTCAACGTTAGTCATGCAACAGCAGTGGTTTTATTTGAATGGCAAAGACAAATGCTTACTAAATTAAAAGATGACATTCTTAACACCACAAAATAACAATAACTGTAATTCTTAGCTCTAATTATTCATGAAAACTAAACTCATATACATAAAAATCAAGTATTGGGTTTATATTTTTATACTGATAATCAACATATTTACAATAATTTAATATATTCAAATTAAGTTCAATATATATGTAGAAACGCTATATTATGGCGTCTCTACAATATGTTCATAAAATAACATTAGTGTCTCAAGTAATTATATCTATATAAATATTCCACAGAAAGACTTTTAGCGAACAACAATATAAAAAAATAAGGCTGACATAACATCAGCCTTATTTATTAATTTACAAAAATTATCATTATTCTGAAACGACTACTCTTTGTACAGAACTATTACCTTCATTATTTACAATATTGAAGAAATAAACGCCGGCGCCATATTGACTCATGTTGATTTCATTAGAAGCATTGTCCATTCTAACAACATTAACCAATTGACCTACAGAATTGTAAATAGCCACGCAGTTGATATTATCACCTTCTATCTTAACAACAGACATTGTCGGATTAGGATAGATATTATATTGGTTAGCTGCATTTTCATCAACTGCAACACCATTGATATTCATTGTCACAGGGATAATGATTTCCGGATTGTCAGTATCATTGGTCTTGATATATACATTTGCATTGTAAGTACCAATTTCCATAGCTATTGAGTTCAAACTCAATGTAACAGTTTCCTGTTGACCTGCCGAAATAGAACCAGCTCTCTTATCCATTGATGCCCATGTACCAGGAACCACTGAACCTTGGCAAGTCACACGAATATTATGGTTGCCATAGGTACTTGAAGCACCTTCATTAAGTGATGACCAAGCACCATTATTTATACGATACATATCACCATAAGGAACAGGAGTCATGCCGTCCATTGAGATAGGATAACCACCTGGAGCCTGCTGATATTCAACAGTAGCCCATACGTCATAACCTGTCAACGGTATAGGTGTATCGAAAGTAACAGTATTCCAGTCACCTTCAATAATCTGAGCTGCCGGAAGAACTTTCTCTGCAAGAAGTTCACCAGGACTATCATATAATCCTTGTTCATAAATACGGAATGTAAGGTCTCCGGTAAAACCAATAGTCTGAGTATTTTCAGTAACCATTGCATAATATTGCATACTTACGATATCCATACCCATTACAGCACCTGCATACGATGAAGCAGAGAACATAGCACCTACCTCAATCAAAGGATCATTTGATGTAAAGCCAACACCTGATTGAGGGTCTCCATCATAATGAATAACCTGTTGAGATGAACCGCCGGCACCTGCACCATAGTCAACCCATGCAACCCAGTCACCGATACTTGTACCTTCATTAGTAATGTTGAATTCTGTTGTTATATATTCATCAGGTTCAATGTCCATTGCTATTTCATCAACGTCAACGTTCATTATCGGGAATGTATCTCCGCCCACATTTGTGAATGTGACATTGTCAACATAGTATGTTGACGTTGCAGCATCCTCAGGTGGGAAGAAATTCATTGCATCGAGTTTACGTCCGACTTGAGCTTCGCCGAAGCTGTCCCAACTCCATACCCATGTATGAATCTCTTCATCATTGATTTTGAAAGTTGCCTGGTCATTATCGGTATCGACAAGTACTTCTATATGCATCCATTCATCATAGACACATGTAAAAGTTGCAGCTGAATTAGCAGCAGCATGGATCATACCTTGTCCCGGAGCAGGTGTAGAATTCTGACCATCATTTGTCAAGTGGAAATAAATCTGAGCTCCCCACGTACTGTTAGTACCGTTAAAATTGTGTAACAAATTGAAATAGGCATTCTTGCCTTCCGGAACATACAGATCGAATTCTATTGAATAAGAACCTGTTTCTTTTCCACCGAACAATACGACTTGGTCATTTCCATATTCCAATTTAAGAGAGTTACTGCCGGAACCGGCTTGTTCATTGCTAATAACACCATCTTCTGCAGAACCCGGGTTCATCGACCATGTTGTCCAAGGCTCGCCATAGGTTTCAGCTACTTTATCTCCTGATTGTGCATCGTCAAAGTTAAAGCTGAACTCCTGTGCAAATACGTTGCTGCATAAAAAAATGGCAGCAAACATCATTGAGAGTAAACTTACTTTTTTCATAAGATTAAAAAATTAATTACTACAAATATTAACTGCTTGCAAATTTATACTTTTTTTTTAATCCATGTATCATTTTGTACATTTTTTTTATATTTTTTACACCTTATTATTAATGCGGGCATTTACAACGTTTTTTGATTTTGAAGATTTAAAGTCTTCATAATAATTTTTAATTTTGCATTAAAAATATTTAGCAATGGCTATCAAGCATATATTTTTCGATTTGGACAACACCTTATGGGATTTCGACTGCAGTTCCATGATAACCTTTCGACAACTTTACAATGAGTTCAAACTCAAAGAATCCGGTATTCCCAATGCAGAACAATTTCATCATGTTTATATGGGATACAATGACGACTTATGGGATTTATACCGTAAAGGTCTTATTGACAAGTCATTTCTAAAAACGGAAAGATTTCGTTTGCCACTTGCCGATTTCGGCATTAATGACATCCGTCTTTCCCACGATATGGGAGAATATTATACCACATACGCTCCACACAATGTTGCCCTCGTAAACGGCGCAATAGATGTTCTCGACCATCTAAAACAACATTACCATATTCATCTTATCACCAACGGCTTTGCAGATGTACAAAAGATAAAGATACACGATTCCGGTATTGAAGACTACATTGACAGCATGACAGTATCGGAAGAAATAAACATCAAAAAGCCGGATACAAGACTTTTTTATCATGCTCTCAACAAAGTATCCGCAAAAACAAATGAAAGCATTATGATCGGTGATGACTTGGAAATAGACATATTACCTGCCAAATCGATAGGGATGTCTCAGATTTATTTCAACAAAAAACATTTGCTGCATGATGAAGACGTCGATTATGAGATAGACGATCTATTATCCATAAACAATATTCTGTAATTATCATTTAAGATATGCGAGCACCGACATTTGTCCTCTGACGACATCAAAAAGTTTTACATTTATCTCTGCATCCAAAGGCAAGAAGAAATCCACCCTACTGCCAAAACGTATCATACCGAACTCTTTCCCCACCTCGGCGACAGTTCCCACCTTGGCATGCCATACAATACGACGTGCCATGACACCTGCAATCTGACGGAACAGCACTTCCCGCCCCTTATCGTCTTTGACAACAAAAGTATTACGTTCGTTAAACTCAGAAGACTTAGGATTGATGGCGAACATCTTCTTACCCGGATGATAACGATGATAAGTAACTACACCATCCATAGGAAACCAATTCACATGCACATCATAAGCAGACATAAAAACCGACACCTGTATTCTTTTATCATGAAAGTACTCATTCTCATCTGTCTCTTCTATCACCACCACGGTACCATCGGCAGCAGACACTACAGCATTATCCTCTTTGGTGACAATTCTTTTCGTAGGCACTCTGAAAAACAACACTGTCCAAATCACAAACCCGGTAAAAACAGCTGTCAACAGCAGATTCAGCCATAAAAAAGGAGAACACAACCAATTTATCAGCAATATTGCAAACACAGCCAACAATATGACGGTAAAAATAATACCATAACCCTTTTTATGAATATACATAATATTACATAATTATCATTAAATAAACAAACAAGAATGGTACAGCCATAAAGGTAGCATCGAATCTATCCAATATACCTCCATGACCCGGTATTAAACTGCCTGAATCCTTAACACCCGCCTCGCGTTTGAGCATCGATTCGCACAAATCACCCAAACTGCCGAACACAACAATTACAACTGCCATGCCAATCATCACAATATCAGGCAATAATTGCAAAAGATACCTATTGACAAAATAAGCCGCCGCCACAGTAAACAACAATCCTCCGACACTGCCTTCTATCGTCTTCTTGGGCGATATACGGGGAAACAACTTATGTCTCCCAATCATAATACCTGTCAGATACGCAAAAATATCATTGATCCATATCAATGAAAAAATAACAATTATCAGAATGTTATTATCTACAACGTCAACAATGCCATTATGCAGAAACATCAACAATCCTGAAGGCAAGGCGACAAACAAGACAGAAGCCCAATTGTTGCTTGCTATATTAATAAATTTATCCTTTGCAGAAAACAAAGCAATAATAAATGTAACGAGCAACAACACTATAGCAAATACTGCATATTTAAAAGATATAATATGCCAGGCCATCGCAGTCATGAAAAGATACGACACAAAAGCCAATGTTACTGAAGACATTTTGCATACTGAAGATTCACCATGAGGCAACAACCCTGTCATCTCCAATGCCCCCTTAATGACAACAAAAGCCATAACAATAAAAAATGCCCAAGCATGCAACAACACACTCCCTAACACTATTATTACAAAAACAGCTCCGAATACAGTCCTTTTACAAAGCTCGTTCATCATGCTAATTTTGTGCAAAGTAACAAAAAAAAAATCAATTTATGAAATTCAAACCATCACATTATCAAAATTTCAATGCCACTCCAATGCCATAGCCATCAGAAAACGGTATAACTGTAAGATTATCAATATTTTTTAATCTATTATTAAATTTAGCCACTCCTCTTCCAATAAAATAGCCCAAGGCAGCGCCAAATAACACATCCGATGTCCAGTGTTTCATAGCTACAAGACGTTGACACGACACTAATGTTGCCAAGGAATAAGCTGTCACACCAACCCACACCTTATTATTATATATACCTGACACTGTCGCTGCCACGGCAAAAGCTCTTGCTGCATGCCCCGACACAAAAGATGTACTTGACAAGTCTGAAAAAGGACCATTCCATTGCATAGAGCCTACGCCTTCATCCGGACGAGCCCTACATGAAAGCACCTTAACACCGGCGACAGCCACCTCAGTAAATATCAACGTCTGTATGACTGCTAAAGATGCTGTCCTCAACCGACAATCTTTGTTGATGGCACTGATGGCATACATGCCAAAAGCTAATGGAAACAACACATACTCTTCTCCCAATATTCCAAAACCTCCAGAAATCGACTGAAAATTTTCACTGCAACTTGATTTAATGATATCGTTTATTTCATCATCAAAGGCAAACGACAATCCTGTTGCTGTCAAAACACCGGCTGTAACAACCCAGTCTTTCCAATCATAACGTGCCGGCTGAGATACCACCGACAAGCCACAATGCCATGAATCTTTAAGATACTTCTTGCTTAACAGCACATCGCATTTCTGCGCCATAACAATACTGGGCAACAAAACTGACATCAACAGTAATATCCATTTTCTCATGACGACTTTCTTATCCGATTATATCATCTTTTTTCTCCAATGATTTAGCCTCGTCCCAATCCTCTTCCATCTCATCGAGAGTCATGTTAAGAAGAGAACGACCATGTTCACGAGCCTTGTCTTCAATATAAGTAAAACGGTTTTTAAACTTCTTATTGGCACGTTCGAGAGCATCTTCGGGATTGACATGAATAAATCTTGCATAATTGACAAGAGCGAATATCAAGTCGCCGAATTCTTCTTCTATCTTATCTTTCTCAGAATCATTATCCACCTCATATACAAGCTCTTGCATCTCTTCTTTCACCTTAGCCCATACATCAGTGACATTATTCCAGTCGAATCCCACACCGGCAGCCTTCTCCTGCATACGATAAGCCTTTAACAATGACGGCAACCCGTTAGGCACGCCGGCAAGTACACTCTTCGTTCCCTCTTTCTGCAATTTTATCTTCTCCCAGTTATTAGAAACATCATCAGCATTTTTAACTACCACATCTCCAAAAATATGCGGATGTCTTATGATAAGTTTTTCGCATATACCATCCAAAACATCGGAAATGTCAAACAGTTGTCTTTCTTCTGCTATCTTGGAATAAAACACTATATGCATTATCAAATCCCCGAGTTCTTTTTTCACATCATCATAATCCGAAGCTATAATTGCTTCGCTCAACTCGAAAGTCTCCTCAATGGTAAGATGTCTAAGGCTGTCTATTGTTTGTTTCCTGTCCCAAGGACAGCCTTTGCGTAACTCGTCCATTATTTCAAGCAATCTCCTGAATGAATCCAACTTTTTATCCATATCACTTATTTTATCATGCAAAATTACATTATTTACATCTTTAATCATAAAAAAAATCATACATTTGTAAAATGAAAAACATTGTACAAACAAATAAAAAAGTACTCATTCTGTCATTACTATCAATACTTATCTGTAGCACACAAGTATCTGTAGCACAAGAAGACAGCAAAAAATCCAACAACTTTCAAATAGAGTTGCGTACAAATTACGGATTTTTCATTCATCATCATTTGGAGATGACAAGATTTCCAGCTCGTTTTCCTTCATTCGAACTGAGTTTTCAGCAAGCCACATACGGAAAAAAAGATTGGCAGGCATATTTCAACTATCCAATCATAGGTATTACAGCATATTATTCAAGTTTAGGAAACACCGATGTCATAGGACAGGCTGTAGCTTTATATCCTTTCATTAATTTTCCGTTTAACAAAAGCAAAATCAACACCGTCAGTTTCCGTTTCGGCGTAGGATTAGGATATCTCACAAAAAAATACGACAGACACGAAAATTTCCAAAACACCTCCATAGGTTCTCATTTCAACGCAGCCATTTCTTTAAGTTTGGAATACCGCCGACGCATAGCCAAACGTTACGACATAGCAGCATTCATCGGACTTACACATTTTTCCAACGGGTCCTCTCGCTGTCCGAACAATGGCATCAACATGGCACAATGCGGATTGTCGGCAGCTTGTCTTATCAATGAACCACAAGAATATATTCCAAAAAGATTATCTGACAATAAACAATATAAAAAATGGAATCTCAAAACAATGTCTTATTATTTCGGATTTTCATACAGTTTCAAAGATATAGACGAATGTATCGGCTACAACAAGACGTTCTCAGTTTATAATCTTTATGTCAATATTTTCAAACAAATCAGCAGACTTAACAAAATAGGTGTCGGATTAGATGTGGCATACGATACTTCCGACAAAACTGCACTTCTTTACGATGGAATATCATATTCTAATGATTTTCAATTAATTAAAACAGGCATCAATATTGCATACGAATTAATGATGGACAACACGTCTTTTATCATTAATATGGGTTACCATATTACAGGAAAAGAAATGGACGGAGGAAAGATATATCAAAAACTCAGTCTCAAACAAAATATTTCCAAACATCTGTTTGCATGTATAGGTCTGACGACGCACTTTGCAAGGGCAGATTACATAGGTTTTGGTTTGGGTTTTAAAATTAACTGATTATGAAGCAAATAACAATAATATCATTTATCCTTATCATTCTGTTGCAATTTACATCGTGTAAACGTGTTCCTTTGTCAACAGGCGAGATGACAACAGAAGTCAGACAACTCGAACATTTTTCCAAATTAAAATTATTCAATAATGTAAATGTCACAATAATGCCTTGCGATACTTTCATGATAGAAATCTCAGCAGGTAAGAATTTGATTAAAAACATTACATCAGAAGTCAACAACGACACTCTCATAATAAAAAACAACAACTTGTGCAATTGGTTAAGGGACTATGATTCTCCTGTCAATGCCACAATTTATCTAAAAAAACTGTATTATATTCATTATGAATCAGTTGGAGATTTAAAATGCAATAAACCATTGATAGACTGCAACAATAATTTTTATCTTTTTGTC
The DNA here is from genome assembly GCF_056978975.1 of Candidatus Limimorpha avicola. Taxonomy (NCBI): domain Bacteria; kingdom Pseudomonadati; phylum Bacteroidota; class Bacteroidia; order Bacteroidales; genus Candidatus Limimorpha; species Candidatus Limimorpha avicola. Next base: position 26,524 of record NZ_DBMCYK010000023.1, on the reverse strand, counting down.
GATGAAGGGAGTGGCAATATTGATCTTGAATTGTATTATAAAGATGTAACATTGTTCTTCGACGATGGCAGTTGTGTCATCAATATCGACGGATATGCAGACAACGCATATATCACGAACAAGACTTTCGGCATATTGGATGCCGGAGATTTACAGGCAAGATATGTCAACGTTTTATCAAACAGTCCCAACGAGACATATATTCACTGTATCAATACATTGACAGCCCAGATAATGAGTATAGGAAATATTTACTATCGCGGTACACCTGATAGCATTTCCGTAAACAAATCTTTCAATGCAAAAGGAGAACTTATACCTTATTAATATATACTATAGAAATATTTTTAAATGAGATTCAACGATACAGTTTAGTGTCATCATTAAACATAAAAATGGCAGACCATCGAAATCAAGAATCTGACAATCTGCCATTTCAAATAATAACAAACAATAGTTATATCATACAGTATCAATAAGCTTTAGCAAAAAGCACTCTTCTCTTCGAAGGATTACCTGAGTAGATACATTTACCATCTTCAAGGTCATCATCAAGAGGGATACAGCGCAAAGTAGCCTTTGTTTCCTCTTTGATTTTCAATTCAGTTTCAGTAGTACCATCCCAATGGGCATAAGCGAAGCCACCATTTTCTATGACAGCTTTAAACTCGTCCCAAGTATCAACTCTGAAAGTATTGGATTGACGGAACTCAAGAGCCTTTTTAAAGAGGTTATTTTGAATATCGTCGAGCAAGTCGATGATATGATTTTCCATATTCTCTTCCGAAACGACATTTTTCTCCAATGTGTCACGACGAGCGAGCTCCACTGTAGCATTTTCCACATCACGAGGTCCGGCAGCAAGACGTACAGGAACGCCTTTCATTTCCCATTCAGCAAATTTGAATCCTGGTTTCTGAGTATCACGGTCATCGAATTTAACACGAAGACCTTTATTTTCAAGACGTTGTTTCATACTTAAACAATAGTCCATCACCTGTTGTCTCTGTTCATCAGTTTTATAAATAGGAACAATAACGACCTCTATCGGAGCTATTTTAGGAGGTAACACCAAACCATTGTCATCAGAATGAGCCATGATAAGAGCACCCATCAGACGAGTAGATACGCCCCAAGAAGTTGCCCATACATATTCCAATTTGTTTTCTTTACTCAAGAATTTGACATCGAAAGCCTTAGCAAAATTCTGTCCGAGGAAATGAGATGTGCCAGCCTGCAATGCCTTGCCATCCTGCATCATGGCTTCAATACAGAAAGTCTCCACTGCGCCGGCAAAACGCTCATTGGCGGATTTGATACCACGTATCACCGGAAGAGCGAGATAATTCTCGGCAAAATCAGCATAAACGTCAAGCATTTTTCTTGCCTCTGCCATAGCTTCCTCTTTAGTGGCATGAGCAGTATGCCCTTCCTGCCATAAGAACTCGGCTGTACGAAGGAACAGTCGAGTACGCATCTCCCAACGTACCACATTAGCCCATTGATTCACAAGAATAGGGAGATCTCTATAACTCTTAATCCAATTGCGATAAGTATCCCAGATAATAGTCTCAGAAGTAGGTCTTACTATCAATTCCTCTTCAAGTTTAGCCTCAGGATCCACGACAACACCGGGACCGTCTGGATTTTTCTTAAGACGATAATGTGTCACTACCGCACATTCTTTAGCAAAACCCTCAACATGAGAAGCCTCTCTGCTGAAAAAACTTTTAGGGATGAATAAGGGGAAATAGGCATTGACATGACCGGTAGCCTTAAACATCTTGTCAAGAGCATCGTGCATGAACTCCCATATCGCATAACCATAAGGCTTGATAACCATACAACCTCTGACAGCAGAATTTTCGGCAAGCTCGGCTTTAGTTACCAAATCATTATACCATTGCGAGTAATTTTCTTTTCTTGTAGTTATTTCTTTTGCCATGATATTTTTTGGTATAAAATTTGTATTATTTTGCTTGCAAAATTACTATTTTTTTACTAATTTTACAACATCCAAAATGTATCACAATGAAAAGAAAAGTTTTTTTAATAATTGCCGGCATCATTATGCTAACTGCTTGTTCTACAAGCAATAATGTAATATACGATGATGCTTATTATTCACCTTATGACAAAACATCCGGTGACAATAGCACTTTGGTTACGTCAACTAACGGCACTTTTAACACTTCTGCCATAAACAGTAACGAGGCATACGATTATCAATCTTACTACACAGAAGACAATAATGATACAAATATCAAACCGGACCCTGTTTATGAAAAGACAGAATCTATTACTGACAGCACCGGTGTCGTTTACTCCACTACTGAGATTTACTATGATGAAGACTATGCTGACAGAATAAGAAAATTCGGCACACAGGCTTCATCAAATACCAGCTATTACGACGATGACTATTGCGATTACTATTGTGGTGGTTCGACAAACATCTACATAGGTACACCTTATTGGGGCTACTATCCATATTATTATTACGGATATCCATACTATGGTTTTTATTCTTCATGGTGGGCATGGAACTTTTATTATGACTGGTATTGGCCATATTACGGTTTCTATTATCCTTATTATCCGCATTATTGGTATTCATGGCCCGTTGCCAACAACCGTCCGCATTACGGTGGAGGTTATAACGGCGGTTATTCCGGAGGAGGATTGCATGTCACCAACAGAACAGGTTACCCCAACTCATTGGGAAGTATTGCCCGTACCAGCGAACGCCTGTCTTCAGGAACAAACAGACCTACAACGGTTAGCAACACTAGACAAAGCAGCGTTAACAGTGCAAGACCTTCGACAAGTGCTTCGAGACCTTCTTCCATAAGTGCTTCAAGGCCTTCTTCCGTCAGTACCTCAAGACCGACAAGAATCAGCAACGTCGAGAGTGCAAGACCATCAGCAAGCGAAAGAGTTTCCAATGCACAAAACAGATACAATAGAAGCTCAAGCAGCATTTCTTCATCAATAGAACGTAAGTCTTATACTCCGGCGAGCAGTAATCGTCAGGTACGTTCTAGTTCAGAATATGTACGTCCTTCGAATAATTTCAACAATAACCGCTCATCAGTACGTTCCTCAACATCAACACCTTCAAACAACAGCAGCATAAGGTCCAACACTACAACAAGAAACTACAATAGCGGTATAAGAAATTCATCCACTTCAACTATTAGAAGCAGTTCAACACGCAGTACATCAAGTGGAATATCAAGCGGCTCCCGTTCGGGTGGAAGCATATCAAGCGGTCGTTCGGGAGGCAGTATTGGCGGTGGCAGAAGATAACATTTATTATTTTGAGTTATGAAAAAACTTTTGATATTGACAATATTAATAGCACCCTTGTTCTTAAAAGGACAGGGGGTGCTTGACATTTACAACATCTCGACATCCAACTATCAGGGAACAGCAAAGAGTATGGCAATGGGAAATGCCATGGGTGCCGTAGGACAAGATTTCTCATCCATAGCCATCAACCCTGCCGGTGTGGCATTGTTCAGGAAACCTACTTTCACCATAACCCCAAGTTTATACAACACTTATACCAAGACAGAAATAAATGGCTCTGATTCATGGGATTCAAAATCCAAGATAAGTTTCAACAACATAGGTTATGTCTCAACCTTGTCAGCAAGAAATCATTCTTCATATTCTGACGTATGGGCTTTTGGTATGAACCGAGTCAACAACTTCAACAACAGAGTTTATACATCTTTTTATAATGGATACAACTCATTGGTTGACCCTTTCATCAACGAACTTATTGATTATCATATTACCGACGCCGATGAATTGAGTCAATTCTCGCCCGGTTATATCTATCCATTATGGCAGACATATCTTTTGGATTTCACTCCTGACGGTATCACATCGCCAATTCCTGTCGGAGGACTCACTCAAATCAGAGAAGTCAACACTTGGGGCGGCACCAATGAATGGAATCTTACATATGGTGCCAACATCAACGATAAAATATATTTCGGTCTGTCATTGAACATGCCATACCTATACAGTAAAAGAGCATCCAGTTACGGAGAGATTAACGAAAACGATACCCCAGACAACGATTTCAGAGAATGGTATCAGGACGAATCAGTATCTACTACTGGATGGGGATTCAATGTCAAAGCCGGTGTGATTGTTTATCCATTAAGATGGCTGCGCGTCGGTTTTGCATTCCACAGCCCGAGTATATACAATATCAGCGAAAGCTGGAGGACAGAGACCACATCGTATTTTGACAATGGACAATATTACGAACAATACAATTACAATACTCCAACAAATACCTACTCATATATAATGAAGACACCGGAACGCTATAATTTCAGCGCTGCATTTATATTCGGCAACTTCGGTATGATAACAGCCGACTATGAACTCGTCAATTACAAGAACATGCATGTAATGAACAGTAATGATTATGACTACAGTTATCTAAACAATGCAATAGACAACAACATGGCATTGACCGGTAATTTCAGGTTAGGTACAGAATGGAGATTTCAAAATTGGTGTGTAAGAGGCGGTTATTCGTATAATGGAAGTCCTTACGGGTTGTCATCAAATATTTTATCGTATAACTCATATTCGTTAGGTTTCGGTTATACATACAGATTATTCACCATTGACGTTGCATACGTTATCGCCGGAAAATACAATGAATATTACCTCTATTCACCATTTACTTCTTACACAATCATTGACGAACAAGGCAATCTTATTCCTAACAACGTGAAAGAAAGCACATTAGTAAATAATTTCATAGTAACGATGCGGTTCAGATTATTCTAACACATATATATCTGTCAAAAAATACAAAAACCGGGTTACATTGCATAATCCGGTTTTTTGTCATTAATTTTCATTGCCATTTGTCAAGATAATGTCATATCTACTATATTCAATCAGTTGTTTTGACTATTATATTGGTCGATAATATCTTCGTCAACAAGAATACGTCCACAATATTCACAAACGATAATCTTCTTATGCATTCTGATATCAAGTTGATGTTGTGGAGGTATTTTATTAAAACAACCCCCGCAAGCATCTCTTTCAATATGTACAACAGCCAAGCCATTACGTACACTTTTTCTGATACGTTTATAAGCGACAAGAAGACGGTCTTCAATAAGCTGTTCACTTTTCTTCGACAATTCCACCAAATCTTCTTCTTCTTTTTCTGTCTCGGCAATGATGGATTTCAACTCACTTTGTTTAAGTTCAAGGTCATTGCTTCGCTCTTTCAAACGAACCTTTGTATCTTCGAGAGCTAATTTAATATCATTGGTTTTATTAGTGCACTCTTTAGCTTTCTTCTCTGCAAGTTGTATGTTACATGACTGATATTCAATCTCTTTAGACAAAGAATCATACTCTCTGTTATTACGGACATTATTCTGCTGTTCCTCATATTTCTTAATAAGTTCAGCAGCTTCTTTCATCTCTATTTTATAATTAGAGATACTGTTAGCCAATCTTTGCAATTCATTATTATAATTTTCGATACGTGTTTGCAATCCGACTATTTCATCTTCAAGGTCTTGCACTTCCAAAGGCAGTTCACCTCTCACGATACGGATTTTATCTATCTTGGTATCTATCTGTTGCAAAGTATATAATGCAACCAATTTTTTCTCAACGGTAACTTCAATCTGTTCTTCGTTTTCGTTAACCTTGTTTTCTATATTCTCTGCCATATATAATGATAATTTGAATTATACGAAATAATTTATAGAGTTGGTATTAACTTCTGAAATCAAGACTGCAAAATTACTATTTTTTTTGATAATATAATCTGCAATTATGTCTTTTGCATACTGTTCTGTCTCGAAATGTCCTGCATCAACGAGCAAGATACGACCATCAGCATCGAAAAAGTCGTGATATTTAACATCTGCAGTGACATAAACATCTGCATTACAAGACATTGCATCAGGAAGCATAAAGAATCCCGAACCACCGCACAAAGCCACTTTTTTTACAGGTTTATTGAGAAAAGCCGAATGACGAAGTACAGTAGCATTAAGATTTTCTTTCACCATGGCAAGAAAATCTTTTTCCTCCATTGCTTCACCCAATAAACCGACCATACCACCGCCGACATTCTCATTTCTATCACATAGAGGAGACATATCATACCGAAAATCTGCCGAAGAAAAATGTTTTAACGCCGAAGTTATCACAGCAGCAGTCTCCTCTGAAACCACAACTTCCAAAGTCTTATTCATATAATATTCATTATCAGCATTATAAGAAAACACCTGTCCTTTCGGCTCATCACTCACATGATTATCTTCAAGCATTTTCTTCATATCTTCAAATATGTTATCTGTACAATGAACTATTATTTTAAACATTTTGCCCGTTACAGGTCTTAAAATATGCAAATCGCTCAATCCCAACTTCGTAGCGAGGCAATAACTGACACCAAGACTGCTGTTATCAAGATTGGTATGCATAGCCGCAATGGCAATATCCTTTTTAATAGCCTTAATAACAATTCTACCTACAGATGAAGAAGGATTGATACGTTTTAAGCCATTAAAGATAAAAGGATGATGGCTAATAATAAAATGGCATGACTTGCTTATTGCCTCATCGACAACATCTTCGGTGACATCCAAAGCCACCAACACCTTATCAACCATATTATTAGGGTCTCCTATAATCAAACCGGAATTGTCATAAGATTCCTGCCGGCTCAACGGTGCAATAGCAAGCACACAATTCAATATATCCGAAACTCGTTTCATAATAAAAATTTTGCTAATTTAGTATTTTTTTTGACACAAAACCCAACAATTGTTTTTTATTGTCAAACACAATAAAAAACGCTACTTTACGTTGTTAGGTGTACAATGAAAAAATTGTTGTTACCGATCTCATGGATATATTCCGTCGTATTATTCATAAGGCATAAACTTTATGACTGGAATATTTTACACTCAGAAGGTTGCGACAAACCATCGATATGCGTAGGCAATTTATCATTGGGCGGTACGGGGAAAACACCACATATAGAATATCTCATAGAACATTTATCTCCGACAAAACGTCTCTCGGTACTAAGCAGAGGGTACGGAAGGAAAAGCAAAGGTCTGGTGATTGCCAAAGAAGGCATGACATACAAAGACATAGGCGATGAACCATTCCAATATTTCACAAAATACAACAATATTACTGTTGCTGTTGACGAAAATCGCGTCGAAGGATGCAAATATTTGATAAACAATACCGATACCGAAGTTATACTTTTGGACGATGCCTATCAGCATCGTAAAATAATTCCAGGCCTTAATATCTTATTAACAGAGTTCTATAACATTTATCCCAAAGATTATTTGTTGCCTGCCGGCAAACTCAGAGACATACGATATGCAGCAAAACGGGCTGATATCATTGTCATAACCAAATCCCCCAAAGTACTCTCGCCTTTCATACAGAAAGACATCTTTAACAAGATAAAACCTTTACCTCATCAAAAGATTCTGTATTCTTATATCGATTTTTTGTCATTCAAACCGTTAAACAGTGCCGCTGCAAGTATTGCATTACAGAACATCAAGAGTGTTTTGCTATTCTGCGGCATTGCCAATCCCGTTCCTTTGGAAGAATATATCAAAGAAAATTACAATACTCTGAGTACCATTTATTTTAAAGACCACCACGATTTCAGTGAGTCTGATATAGATAATATCATAACAAATTATAACGATATGATAGGAAAGAACAAAATCATCATCACAACGGAAAAAGACGCCATGCGATTGATAAAATCTTCCTATCTTTGCAAATTCGAGAAGACACCATTATTCACTATACCAATAAAAGTGTCTTTTCACAAGAATGACAAACAAGTTTTTGACAATGAAATTTTGAGTTATGTTAGAAGAAATACTTAAAACCATAGATTATATACAAACCCGAACCGATGTAAAGCCGGAAGCAGGTATTGTTTTAGGGTCAGGCTTAGGAGGATTGACAAAAGAAATAGAGATAACATGTGAGATACCATATTCAGATATACCCAATTTTCCGGTATCTACAGTAGCCGGTCACAAAGGCAGCCTGTTGTTCGGTACACTCAACGGACGCAATATCGTTGCCATGCAAGGCAGATTTCATCATTATGAAGGTTACCGCACATCTGAAGTCACATTTCCAATTAGAGTGCTAAAGTATTTGGGTATCAAACTATTGATACTTTCCAATGCGAGCGGTGGCATGAATCCTGATTTCAAAGTAGGCGACATAATGTTCATCACTGACCATATCAATCTGCTGCCCAACCCTCTCATCGGTGCCAATGACGACAGGATTGGCAAACGTTTCCCTGAGATGAGCGAGGCATATAACAAAAATGTGTTACGACTTGCCGACAACATTGCCAATGAACTCGGCATTGAGGTTCAGCATGGTGTATATGTGGGAGATAGCGGTCCTTCGTATGAGACACCGGCAGAATACCACTACTACCGCACCATAGGAGGCGACTGCGTCGGTATGTCAACTACACCGGAAGTAATTGTGGCTCGCCATTGCGGACTACCGGTATTTGCCTTGTCAATAATAACTGACCTTGGAGGCAAAAATCTGGAATGCAAAGTGACTCATGAAGAGGTACTTATGGCTGCATCCAATGCTGAACCAAAGATGACAGCCATAATAAAAGAAATATTAAAACGCTTAGATACCATAGAGTTTTAGCGGCAACATGACAGATAAGAAGATATACTTCGTCACAGACTTTCATCTCGGCATTCCCACGTTAGAAGACAGTCACAGAAGAGAACTCATGCTGATTGACTTTCTCAACGAAATAAAAGACAGCACCGAGAAACTGTTTCTGATGGGTGATCTCTTCGATTTCTGGTTTGAATATAAAACGGTGATACCGCGAGGATATGTACGCTTGCTCGGCAAACTCGCAGAGTTTGTTGACAGTGGCATAGAAGTACATCTCTTTGCCGGCAATCATGACTTATGGACTTTCAACTATCTACAGAATGAAGTCGGGATATTATTGCACCGCGAGCCATCATGTATGATGCTGAAAGACAAGAAGTTTTTTCTCGTCCATGGTGACGGGTGCGGTCCTGGCGACAAAGGATACAAGTTCCTGAAACGAATATTTTCCTGCAAGTTAAACCAGTTTTTGTTCAAATTGATACATCCCGACTTGGGTATTGGCTTAGCGTTGCGATGGTCGCACAATCACAGAGTAAAAAAACTTCACAAAGAGTCGGTAAGTGACTATTATGCTGACATAGAGAATACGAGATTATACAAATACGCATTGGAGGAGAGTAAAAAAGATCCGGAGATAGACTTTTTTATTTTCGGGCATCAGCACAAGCCCATGCAATATAAAACAGGAAATCACGCTGTCACTACCGTTGTAGGCAATTGGCTGCGTGATTTCACATACGCTGAATTTGACGGGGAGACCGTCAAACTGTTAAAATACGAAAGTCATCAATTAAACAGCATGATAAGTTCAGCAAGACGGGAAGAATAACCCATCTCATTATCATACCAAGCCACCACTTTCACGAGTCTGTCACCGAGCACGGCAGTAAGTCCGGCATCGAAGATAGCTGAATGAGTATTGCCAATAATGTCAACAGAGACGATAGGGTCCTCTGTATATTGCAGTATGCCTTTCATAGGACCCTCAGCTGCCACTTTGAAGGCGGCATTAATATCTTCTATAGTAGCGTCATGCCGTAAAGTACAAGTCAAATCCGTCAAAGAGCCGTCTGCCACGGGGACACGAATGCCGGCGCCGCCGAGTTTGCCTTCAAGATGAGGAAAGATACGTGTGGCTGCTTTGGCAGCGCCTGTCGTCGTCGGCACTATGGAACAAGCTGCGGCACGACCACGACGCCAGTCTTTATGTGGTCCGTCAATAATGTTCTGATCTTTGGTATATGAATGTACCGTAGTTATAAATCCACATTCTATACCCCACCTCTCATCGAGAATCTTGATAAGAGGCGCAACATTGTTTGTAGTACAGGAAGCATTGGAGATAATTACATCCTCACGATGTATCACTTCGTCATTGACACCAAGTACCACGAAAGGAATATTGTCATTGACGCCTTTGGCAGGTGCCGAGATGATAACTTTCCGCGCACCGGATTCCTTAACATGCTTTATCGCCAATTCAGGATCGACAAAAAGTCCGGTAGATTCTATCACGATATCGATATTCATCTCTTTCCATGGCAATTTGCCCGGGTCCTTCTCATTAAGGACCTTTATACGTTGACCATTGACAATAAGGAAATTACCTTCAGAAGTGACAGTACCCGGGAAAACACCATGCACCGAATCATATTTCAAAAGATGCGCCAAATTAGGCACATCAGCCATGTCATTAACAGCAACGACTTCTATCTCAGGATGTTTCAACATTTGGGTAAAGCTAACCCTGCCTATACGTCCAAAACCATTGATAGCAACTCTTATTCTTTTCATATCCAATATTTTATAAAACCATAATGCTAAAACTAAAGATTGTACAAAAGTACAACAAAGTTTTAAAATTTATTCTCATAACCACTTCAAATAAACAAAAAACAAGACAAAATATGCAAATGAATTGCAAAGTTGAAATAGTTATGTATTTTTACATTTATTTGAATAAAAATATGTAAATTTACACCAAAATTTACAAACATGAATGAAATAAAGAATTACATCAAAGAGAACGAGAAACGTTTTTTGGAAGAATTATTCGGACTGATACGCATACCATCCATCAGTTCAGAGTCGTCTCACAAGCCTGACATGATAAAAGCCGCAGAATATTGGAGAGACAGCATTCTGGCTGCAGGAGCCGACAAAGCAGAGGTAATGCCTACAGAAGGCAATCCAATCGTTTATGGAGAGAAAATCATAGACAAGAATCTCCCTACAGTACTTGTTTATGGTCATTACGACGTCATGCCGGTTGACCCTATCGAGTTATGGAACACCGACCCGTTTGAACCGGTGATAAAAGATGGCAAAATATGGGCAAGAGGTGCCGATGACGACAAGGGACAGGCTTTCATGCATGCCAAAGCTTTCGAGACAATGGTAAAGACCGGCACCCTGACATGTAATGTAAAGTTCATGCTTGAAGGTGAAGAAGAGATTGGTTCAGGCAGTCTGTCAAAATGGATAGAAGAAAACAAAGACTTGGTAAAAGCCGACGTAATACTCGTATCAGACACCAGCATGATAGCATCCGACGTGCCATCCATCACCACAGGATTAAGAGGTTTGGCATATTGGGAAGTAGAAGTCACAGGTCCCAATGCAGACCTGCATTCCGGACTTTTCGGAGGTTCTGTGGCCAACCCGTTGAACACCTTATGCGAAATGGTTGCCGGTGTCATGGACAAGAACAATCACATCAACATACCGGGATTCTATGACGACGTAGTAGAAGCTTCGGCTAAAGAACGTGAGTTGCTCAACATGGCGCCATATAATGAAGATGAATACAAAGAGAGCTTAGGCGTCAAGGCGTTACGCGGAGAAGAAGGATATACTAAGATTGAACGTGTGGGAATACGTCCAACATTCGATTTATGCGGAATATGGGGAGGTTATACGGGTGAAGGCTCCAAAACGGTGTTGCCATCCAAGGCTTACGCCAAGATCTCATGCCGTCTTGTGCCAAACCAGGACCATGAGAAGATAGGCAAACTGTTCAAAGAATATTTCGAGAGCATTGCACCTGATTATGTCACTGTAAAAGTTACCACATTGCATGGTGGTGAGGCATACGGCTGTCCCATAGAAGTGCCGGCATACAAAGCAGCAGAACAGGCATTTCTCGACACATACGGCAAGTTGCCCATCCCAATGCGCAGCGGCGGCAGCATACCTATCATCTCTCGTTTCGAAAAAGTTTTGGGAATAAAATCCATACTGATGGGCTTCGGACTCGGCTCCGATGCCATCCACTCCCCCAACGAAAACTACCGCATCGACCATTTCTTCAAGGGAATAGAGACGATAATAGCATTCTATCAACATTATGCCAAAATGTAATCGACAAATATTGTCAATTTATTTTAAATGATATTCAAAAATCAAGGCTGATTCCATATCCGGATTTCAGCCTTTTTAATTTATCAATCATTTGGCAAATAAATCATGCATGATTCTTATATCCTGTATAAATAACATATAGTATTAAGAGATAAAATGATAATACAATTACAGAACAAATAAAAAACAAGTACATCCTCTTGCATCAACATCGTAGAAACAAAGATTTGTCATTGAAAGCAAATCATCATGCCAAAATAATCAATAAAAAAACATTCTCTAAGTTGAAGAAATTCGGGTTGTATTATTTTTAATGGAAGCATATCCTTCGATTTCCTCCTTGATTTTTTTAGTATCATAAGAAAATATGGCAATATCATCAGTAAAACCAATCAAAGGAGTAAAATCGCTTAAAAAATCCAAAGGAGTAACAATATATATTATCGATGCAAGTGCAAGTGTCAATTTCACCATGCTGAACATCTTGTATTTACCGGTTACACAATCTTTGACATAGGTAATTACTAATTTCAGACTATCGCTGACCTTGGAAAATTCCTTTTTGTTAAAATACGACTTTACCTTCTCAAGAAGATCAGTCATACCTTCCTTATCATTAATTAATTCATTAGCCTTTTTCAGCCAAATATTATCTTCTTGAAATTTTTGAGCATAGTTAATTACATTATCAAAAACTTTCATCTCATTAATAATCATTTCTTAACTGCAAATTTATCATCTAAAGACATATATTATTTGGTTCTTTTTAGTCCTTTTCAATATCTCAAAGATACAGTCTATTATTATAAAGAAAGTCAATGTCAATATTTTCAACAATCGCAACAGCCTAAATTTGTTAGAAAAAAACATTATGGTGTCAGAAAAAATCATTATATGGAATATAAATATGAGATAATCCCATAAGACACAAATATATTTTATCAACATATTGCAGAGACATCACATTATGGCATATTAAATGAATAAAATATTATATTTCATTGAATTCACAAGAATACAACAAATTTATTAACTATCAATTTAGAGTAAAAAAACATCACAGTAAATAATAATAAAATATTAAAATATGAAGAACATTTTAATCATCAACACACAAATTAAATTATTGCAGGCATAATAATTTAATTTCAGTTTAAATACCATAATACAATTATAAATAATAAAATATTTTGACAAATTTCATTCATAAAAAAACGCACGAAGAAAAACTCCGTGCGTATCATTATACTGTATTTATCAATTATTCATTGATATTTCTCACAAAAGTACCGTCTTGGAAATTTTTTATACCTTGTTGCAGGAATGCCACGAAAGCATCCTTGTCAAGGTTATATGCTCTCGGCTCTACGAGCAGTTCGCCATCATGTCCCATAAGGCAGTAATAAGGCTGTGCATTGGTGTTGAATTTCGATATCTGGAAGTCGGCATATTTACGACCTATGGTCTTTTTCTCCTTACCGTCAGAACCGATAACCCATTCCTCTTCAGGCAATCTCGTCTTGTCATCAACATACAAAGCGACAACGACATAATCATTTCGCAATATATCGAGTACTCTCGGATCGCTCCATACATTAGCTTCCATTTCGCGACAATTGACGCAGCCGTGACCTGTAAAGTCAACATAGATGGGTTTATTCTGTGCTTTGGCACATGCCAAAGCTTGTTCATAATCGAAATAGCCTTTCAAACCATGAGGCAAATGGAAAATATCAGAATATTTAGGTTCTTCGCAAAGCACTGCAGATGATGTAGCCGAAGATGACGATACACCTTGCATCACTACGCCCTGTCTCATAGCATTATCGATATACTCCAAAACCTTATCTCTATTCTCTTCGTTGATACGTTTCAAATCAAAGTCCATAGTCTGTTGCGGCGGCAAATAACCAGACAAAGCCTTAAGTGGAGCACCCCACATACCTGGAATCATATATACTACAAAAGTAAACACAATTATGCTCAATATCAGACGACCAATACCAATAGATTGTACTTCATCGTCATGTTTAAATCTGAGTTTGCCGAGAAGATAAAATCCCAACATAGAGAAACAGACTATCCATATTGCGAGATATACCTCTCTGTCGAGGAGCCCCCAGTGATATGTCTGATCGGCGACACTGAGAAACTTGAATCCGAGAGCGACCTCGATAAAACCGAGCACTACTTTTACGGAGTTAAGCCATCCTCCGCTCTTAGGCAGATTTTTCAACATCGAAGGGAACAAGGCAAACAAGGCAAACGGCAATGCAAATGCCATTGAAAATGCCAACATGGTAACTATTGGAGTCCAGAACTCGCCTGATGTGGATTTAATCAACACCGTACCTACTATAGGTCCTGTACATGCGAATGACACCAATACAAGAGTAAGTGCCATAAAGAACACCCCGGCGAGACCTTTCTTATCGGACTTGCTGTCGCTACTATTGACGAGTTTGCTCGGTAACACTATCTCGAAAGCACCAAAGAATGATGCAGCAAAAATCATAAATACAAGGAAGAAAATAATATTAGGCAGCCAGTGTGTAGAAAGCCAGTTGAAGATATCTGCAGTAACGCTATCACCACCAAACAGCCATGTTATCATGATTATCAAGGCAATAGGCACAGTATAGAGCAATACAATAAATACGAAATACATAATAGCCCTGAAACGACCTACCACCGGGTTGTCACTGCCTTTAAGGAAGAATGACACTGTCATTGGCACCATAGGGAAGACACAAGGTGTCAAAAGTGCAGCAAAACCCCAGATAATAGCCTCTATTATCAGGAGCCACAAGCTGTCACCGGACTTCTCTTCACCGGCAACATCCACAACCTGCTGCTTATCACCAAGAACTACTGAAAACTCATGAACCTCAGGAGGGATACATGTGCCATCATTACAACACATAAACTCCACTTCACCTGTCAAAGTGACAGATGCATCACCATTCAATTTGACTTTTTGAGTAAAAACAGCATTTTTCTCAAAATAAGAGAGACGAATATTAAAAGTAGGGTCGTCATGTTCTATAGCGTTATCACTTTCCTTGACCTCACCAACAAGTTGATAAGCGTGATTCTCTTCAAATGTAAATGTGGTCGGCACCGGACCTCCATCCGGAATATTTTGTGAATAAAGATGCCATCCATCTTCAATATCAGCCTTCATAACAACATTATACTCATTATTTCCGAGAGACTCTGCCGTACACGACCATGTCACCGGATTATAAATCTGAGCATGCACTACAAAAGGCATAAAAAATGCCATCAAAGTCAAAAAACGCAAAACACATTTCTTCATAACTCTAATAATTAATTTCTCAAAATTTTTTGCAAAGATGCAAAAAATCAGTCAATATACAACATTATCTTAAAAATAAATTTGGTATCTCCAACGATTTTGAACTTATCATTTATTCTGAAACCTACAACCCATAAAATATTTTCATCATTATCGAGAAGAAGCCATGTATTTCTTTTCTGATAAGGTGTAAAAGCGTTATCATTAAAGAAATCACTCAAAAGTTTGGAACCGCGCATACCCAAAGGAAAGAACCTATCCCCTTCCCTCCAATGTCTCAACTTCAGAGGAAACGACAGTTTATTGTAGTCCAATTGTGCAATATCCGATTTATCTTTAATAATAATAAAATCATTATTTTTTTCATAAACAGAAAATGAAAGATGTAAAGGTGATAAAATCTCATTACAGTCTTTATCGATAACATATTCTTCATCACTGTCATAAGACGATTTAAAAATCTCAACAGTATCAGAAGTAACATCAAGTTGATAATCAGATGAATAGAACACAGTTTTTGAATGTTCTTTAATAGATTTCATCACAGAATCGCATTGAAAACCGTTAAAACCAAAACGTCTTACCCATTCAAAAAGCAACTGTTTACCTGTCTCGTCTTCAAGAAAATCCCTAATTTTTATACTATGAAAATCAGAAGAAACATATTCCATGGATGACAATTTTTCATGAATCATTTTTCTATATAAATCATTTTCTGCAGACAGACAACCTATAGAAAACAGTATTTTTTGCCTGTAATTCTCTTTTATCCCGTCAAGTGTCGGCAACAGAACATGGCGTATTTTGTTTCTCAGGAACACAGTTTCGTCATTGGTATGGTCATCACGCCACGACAAGTTATTTTGAAGAGCATAATCTCTTATCATGCTTCTATTTGCCCAAAGAAGCGGACGTATATAAATACCGTTAATAGGCTTCATGGATTTCAAGCCCTGAATGCCGGAACCTCTCAATAAATTAATAAAAAATGTCTCTATATTGTCATCACCATGATGAGCAATAGCGACTTTATGGAAACCGTGACATTGTGCCATATCTGCGAACCACGAATAACGCAGTTCACGGGCAGCCATCTCAACAGATATGGCATTATCACGGGCATAACTCTTAGTATCAAAATGTTTTACATACAGTGAGACGCCTCTTTCCGAAGCGAACGCTTTAACAAACTGTTCATCGCCGTCTGACTCCTCATCTCTCAGATGGAAATTACAATGTCCTAAGGTGACGTCATAACCGGCACGCAACAGCAAATCCGTCAATACTATGGAATCCACTCCCCCGCTCAAAGCGGCAAAGATACGCTCTCCATTGCCAACAAGATGATTATCATTTATATAGTTAATAAAAGTATCTAACATGACAATACATCAAAAGAAAACATATACCAATGCGAAACCTAAGATAAGACCGACAACACCAAACAAAAGATACCATATCAGTTTACCTGACAGGAAGCCGTCGATTTTCGGTTCTTCAACTTTTTTTTCAGGCAACACGTCCCCAACCAAAACAACAACTTTATTATCTGTCAAAACAACCTCAGGTTCTTCAAACAACATCTCAGACACGACAGCCTCTTTAGCTTTAGAGTCGAAAGAATACTTGAACAACTTATTATCTTCCGTCAAAAGACAAATATAAGAAAACTCCTCCTTAGGTTTTTCAATAAACAGACGAACTCTTTTGCCGAGATATATTTTAGGCAGGATCTCCTTGTCATCAAGAGTGATAAATGCATCGATAATGACTTTGGCATCGCGCAGTGAGTATGTAAAATACATCACCAACAGACTTACTGCCAACGAACTTAAACATTCATCGAGGACTACAGCTATTGTATTGTTTTCCAACTCATACAAGGCAAATGACACTGACTGGTTAAAAGAAGTAGGATATAACTTAATCCACTCTTTCACACAATACTTCACATCAGACATTGAAGAATTGCGAACATACACTACATCAAAAGCATTCATTTTCTTTTATGTTTTCTTTTAGCCACAGAAAAGCCAAAACTACCAAGTTTCTCACCAAGACGGTAATATTTACCATGAGAATAGGCAATCAAGTCAGCTTGATTCAGTTGAAACAGACCGGTAGAACTATCAAAAAAGCGTACATCGCCATTGACGGCAACCACTTCGGCAATAAACATATCATGAGAGCCGAGTTCTTTTATCTCCACCACTTTACATTCTATATTAAGAGGTGACTCCGCTATCATAGGAGCTTTAAGCATAGTAGCAGGTTCCGGCGTCAGGTGCATTTCTTTAAATTTATTGACATCACGTCCCGACTTGACGCCACACCAATCAACAGCATTAAGCAATGGTTCTGTACTAAGATTTATCACAAACTCCATATTTTTTTTAATCAAATCATAGGAATGACGGTCTTTACGCAATGACACATAACACATCGGAGGGTTGGAACATATAGTCCCGGTCCAGGCCACGGTAACTATATTATAATTCTCCGGGACATCGCCGCAACTCACCATAACGACCGGCAAAGGATACAGCATTGTGCCGGGCTTAAACGACATTTTCATAATGCTCAATTTTATAACATCAAAACAATCAATATATTAGAATTGATTCACCTGATATATTGGAAAAAACACATTTTTTCATTCACAAAGTTAAACAAAAGAATGAAAAACAAATAAAAAAACTTCCGAAAAATGACACTAAAAGTGTAATAATCCGGAAGTTTTAAATTATCAATATATTATATGACTTATTCTATATCCCACGTACTACCGCTGTTAAGCAAGTCGTCAACAGTATGAATATTTGATTTTGAAGTCTCTCTGTCGATAATCTCATCGAGGCAGTCGTTATAAGTGGGAGCCACCACATCGCGGATGACGCCAATAGCAACAGGAAACTCCGGTGGCATCATGTGAGCCAACATCATGTGGATACCTGTGGATTTCTCAGTCTTGTCGTGGACAAGAATATCGGCTTCAGTGATACCATTTTCTCCTATTTTAACGACCTCGAGTCTATTACCTCTGAGGATTATACCTTTATCGCGGTTTTTACCGAAGATAAGAGGTTTGCCGTGTTCGCATTTCACCTGCATATCGTCACGTACATCCTTACCGGTAATATTGTCATGGACGCCATTGGCAAAAATCATACAATTCTGCAATATTTCGACCACTGACAATCCGTCATGTTTATAAGCCTCAAAGCAGATGCCTGTCAATTCGGTAGTATTATTGTCAACAGCTCTTGCGAAGAAGTTACCACGTGCACCTATAACGAGTTCGCCTACATTAAACGGGTCTTCGTAAGTACCTTGCGGACTTGTCTTGGTAACCGTACCGCGGAAAGTACATGGAGAGAACTGACCTTTTGTCAAGCCATAGATTCTGTTATTGAACAACAAGAGGTTAATATCGATATTACGGCGTACTGCATGAATAAAATGATTACCGCCAATGGCAGTACAGTCGCCATCGCCTGTCACCATCCAGACAGACAACTTAGGATTAGCGATTTTAATACCTGTTGCTATAGCGGCGGCACGACCATGTATGCTATGGAAGCCATAAGTATTCATATAGTACGGAAAACGTGAAGAGCAACCAATACCCGACACCACTACTATATCCTCTTTTTTCTTTCCCAACTTAGGGAACACGTCTTCAACGGCCTTAAGAATGGCATGGTCGCCACAACCAGGGCACCATTTAACTATTTGATCGCTTACAAAATCTTCTTTAGTAAGATTAACAACCTGATTTTCGTTTTTTAAGTTTTCCATAGTCAATTATTTTAAAAGGTCATTAAACTCTTTTTCCAACTCGGCTGTCAGGAATGGCAAGCCTTGTACCTTATTATACTGATGATACGGGAATTGAGGATAATTTATTCTCAGATAGTTGGCAAACTGTCCTCTATTCATCTCGCACACGACGATTTTCTTATGTCCCGACAACACTTGTTCAGTATTTTTGGGAAGAGGGCAAATATGACGGAAATGTGCATGGGCTACAGATTTACCTTCTTCTATCATCTTTTCCACCACAGACAAGATGACGCCGTATGTCCCGCCCCAACTTACGACAAGGAGGTCGGCATTAGGATCGCCAAGTATCTCCTGGTCTTCTATATAATTGGCAACACGTTTCACCTTTTCTTCACGGAGGCGTGTCATAAGTTCATGATTTTGAGGGTCATGTGAGACATTACCCTTAATATTCTCCTTTTCGAGACCGCCGATACGGTGACGAAGGCCTTCTGTTCCGGGTATTGCCCATTCACGGCACAATTTCTCCTCATCACGGCGATAAGGTTTATAATCAGGGTCATTAGCTTTTGCTATAGGTGGCACGATGGCAGGCAAGTCAGCGACTGCAGGGATACGGAATATCTCGGAGCCATTGCCGAGAGAACCATCCGACAACATGATGACAGGAGTCATGTGTTCCATTGCCAATTTCGCAGCTTCGTATGCAGTATAGAAACAGTCCACGGAACTCTTGGCTGCAATCACGATAAGAGGAGCGTCGCCATTACGTCCGTACAATGCTTGCATAAGGTCACTCTGTTCTGCCTTGGTAGGAAGACCTGTTGACGGACCGCCACGTTGTACATCTATGATGACGAGCGGAAGTTCTGTCATAACGGCCAGACCGAGAGCCTCTGATTTAAGAGACAAACCAGGACCTGACGTAGTAGTAACAGCCATACAACCGGCAAAAGAAGCACCTATGGATGAAGTGATGCCGGCAATCTCGTCTTCTGCCTGGAAAGCTTTGACTTTCAAATTCTTATATTTAGTAAGTTCTACTAAAATATCAGTAGCAGGGGTAATAGGATAAGAACCGATAAACAGTTGACGTCCGGATCTTTGACTTGCAGCCATAAGCCCCCATGCCGTAGCCACATTACCTGTGATGTCACGATATTTTCCTTTTTCGAGTTTGGCAGGTTCTATACGGTAAGTATTGGCAAACACCTCCAAAGTGTCAGCCCAGCTGTAACCGGCTGCCAAAACCGTTTTATTTGCTTCAATAAGTTGGTCCTTCCCCTTGAACTTATTCTCAAAATACGGATACACACGTGTTATATCTCTGTTAAAAAGATACATAACAATACCGAGTGCAAACATATTCTTTGATTTCAACATTGCCTTGTTGTCCATTCCAAAATCTTTCAAAGCCTCTTTTGTCAATGAAGAGATTGGAGCTTTGATGACCTTATACTGACTCAGGCTACCATCTATAGTAGGATCTGATTGATATCCGGCTTTCTCAAGTGCCTTGTCAGTAATTGAATCGGCATCGATTATGATAGTAGTGCCCGGCTTAAGCCATCTCATGTTAGCTTTTATTGAAGCAGGGTTCATCGACACCAACACATCGCACAAGTCACCGGTAGTATGAACCGGTTTATGTCCAAAGTGAATTTGAAATCCTGACACACCGGAAACAGTACCTTGTGGAGGACGTATCTCGGCCGGATAATCCGGGAAGGTAGCAAAATCGTTACCGGCAAATGCAGTGGAATCTGAGAAAAGATTACCTGTCAATTGCATTCCGTCTCCGGAATCACCGGCAAAACGAACGACAACTTGTTCAAGTTCTACAACCTTTGTCTTGTTTGTCATAAGAAATTGAATTTAATTTATAAATCATTAACTTTTATCCATATTTTGCTGCAAAGGTAAATATTAATTTCGTTATAAAAACAAAACTTTAAAAAGATTTTTTTAATTTTTATCAAACCATCTAAAAAAGTATTTTTTATTTTCAAAACCGCTTTTTTATAGGTCTATATATCGTTTTTTAAAAAAATACAACTATAAAATCAAGAATTTGTGTAATAATAATTTATTCTTGTATTAACGTTCATCTCATACATTTAGACAATGACTTCGAGTCGATGAAGTAACGATGTAATAAGCATTGTTTTAGATAAAAAGACAATAAAAGACAAAATGGCATAATCACTATTTATAACACATCAAAAGAGCAAAATATATAAATGATTGATTATCATAATACAATAATACACAACAAAGCATCGTTATTTAGAATAAATAAAAATTACATATTTTTGATTAAAATAGCATTCAACTTTATATCTTTGCACAATAATTCAAAATTAAAAAAATATGGCTTACAAAATTTTAGACAACTGCGTAGCATGCGGTACATGTATCGACGAATGCCCTGTTGGAGCAATATCCGAAGGCAACATCTATGTTATTGACCCTGATTCTTGTGTCGGTTGCGGCACTTGCGCCAGTGTATGTCCTAACGATGCTATCGTCGAAGACTAAGAATTTATTTTAAAAGCGTTAAAGGGAAAAAGCTCGTGAATACGAGCTTTTTTTATTATAACAACCGGAATAAACAAATCAGATGGCATTTTCTATATTGTGTTTCATCTGTTGCAACACTTTGACAAAGACGGCTAATTCATTATCATCTATATTTTTCACGACCTGATTCATCATATTAATTGCGACTTCTGTCGTTGTATCTTTAAGCATTATACCATCTTTCGAAAGGACAATATTGTTAATTCTTCTGTCTTCTTTATCTACTGCGCGAAACACGAAACCTTTCCTTTCGAGTGAATCTATAAATTTAGTTACAGAATTCTTGTCTTTTTGAATTATGTCAGCTATTGCCTGTTGTGACAAAGTACCTTCGTCCCAAAGAATATCCATGACAAGATATTGTTCAGGTGTCATATTGATGGTATTTTTGTTCAACTCATCACCAAAATACTTCTTTATTTTAGAATTAAGTATATTGATGTAAACAGCAACCTCTTTTATTAACAACATATTATACAATTTTAGTTTTACATATCATCATACATATAATAAAGTAAAGGGATTTACCACATGACTAAAAAAATCATTTCATTGGGCTATCCTTTTCCTTAGCGAAATATCTGTATTCACCCACATCGGCAATTCGAGGAAAGAAAGTTCTCACCCACACTGTAGTTTTACCAAGAGGTGTAAGGAGCATTTGTTTTTTACGATGTTTCAATCCGAAGGCGAGGCGTTCAGCCACCTTGTCAGCGGACATTGCTTTTTCTTCATCAAGTGGAGTCATACCTTGAGGAGTTCCATCAGCGGTAAGAGCAACATTACGTATATTAGAAGCTGTAAAACCGGGAGCAAAAATCATGACATGCAAGTCATCATAAAGATGCTCCATACGTAATGTCTCGAGGAAACCCCTTATGGCGAATTTTGAAGCAGAATAGCCTGTTCTGGCAGGAAGTCCCACAAAACCAGCAGTTGAGATAATACCAACAACACTACCTTTTGCTTCCAACAGATATGGCAATGCGTACTTAGTACAATAAACCGTACCATAAAAATTGGTATCCATCAAACATCTAATTACCGACAAATCAAGTTCTTTGAACAATGCACGCATTGACAATCCGGCATTATTGACGAGTATATCTATTTTTCCAAAACGTTCTACAGTTCTATCAATCAGATTTTTACAGTCTTCTTCTTTGCTAACATCAGTTTTTACACATAAAGATTCACAACATGAGGGTAAAGATTCCGCCAATTCAAGCAGTTTATCGTATGAACGTGCTGCAAGTACAAGTTTTGCCCCTTTTGTTGCAAAACACTTAGCAGAAGCCAATCCGATTCCCGAACTGGCTCCTGTAATTATTATTACTTTCCCCTTAAAATATTCCTTCATCACTATTTTCGATTACCATATAGCCATATCCGGAATCTCATCACAGTCATACATTCCTTTGTCAAGTTTTTCCTTAACTTCAGCAAAAGCCTTAAGAGTATAATTCACATCATCAAGAGTATGAGCTGCCGTAGGTATAATTCTAAATATTATCATTCCCTTAGGAATAACCGGATAAGTAACTATAGAACAGAAAATCTTATAATTTGTTCTAAGGTCGGTAGCTATTTGAGTAGCCTGATATTCATTACCGGGCAAGAATATAGGAGTTACGCAAGCCTCAGCTGGACCGATTTGGAATCCAAGATTGCGGAAACCATTCTGCAAGGCGCGTGTCACAGTCCATAATTTACTTCTAAGTTCATCACCTTCAGCGCTTCTTATTATTTCAAGACGTTTAAGACAGCCTTCCACTATAGCCATAGGCAATGACTTGGCATACATCTGCGAGCGCATGTTATAACGAAGATAATCAATAACATATTTAGGACCGGCAACAAAACCACCTATTATAGCCATCGATTTGGCATAAGCTCCAATATAAAGGTCTATCTCATCCATCACTCCGAAATGCTCAGAAGTACCGCGTCCGTTAGGTCCCATAACTCCGAAACCATGCGCATCGTCTATCAGTATTCTGAAGTTATACTTGTTTTTCAATTCCACTATCTTATCGAGTATGCCGAGAGCACCGGTCATACCGAACACACCTTCTGTAATAAGCAAGATTCCGCCGCCCGTCTGTTCCACTATCTTGGTAGCTTTTTGAAGAGCTTTTTCACAACTTTCTATATCATTATGTTTAAAATGGAACGACTGTCCCAAATGCAAGCGTTTTCCATCAATAAGACAAGCATGAGCTTCACTGTCAAATACTATGACATCATGTCTCGTAGTAAGTGAATCTATTGTAGAAACAATACCCTGATAGCCGAAATTGAATTGGTAAGCAGCTTCTTTTTTCTCGAAATCGGCAAGTTCCTGTTCCAACCGTTCATGAAGGCGAGTATTGCCACTCATCATTCTGGCACCCATAGGATATGCCAAACCCCAACGAGCAGCAGCTTCGGCATCTACTCTTCTCACTTCAGGATGATTTGCCAATCCGAGATAATTGTTCAGACTCCAACACAACACGTCAACTCCATTAAAACGCATTCTTGGTCCCAATTCCCCTTCCAAACGAGGAAATGTAAAATATCCATGTGCACGATCCTTATATTGACCTATAGGACCGCCTGAATCCTTAGCTATTCTTTCAAATATTTCCATCTTACAAATTATTAATCTTTATCATGCAAAATTAGTAAATATTTTTACTAATTTGAATAAAAAAAATAATCTTTTTCATTTATATTTTGGAAAAATATTTTTTCTAAATTTGTGCATCATAAACGACGCATCAAAATGATTGATTTACGCGGTAAAAATGCGATAGTCACCGGAGCAAGTTCCGGAATAGGCGCTGCAATTGCCCGACAACTTGCAAGAGAAAAATGCAATGTATTCCTCACCGGATTAGGGGCATCACAACTTGAAAACACTTTACAGTATTGTAAAAGTCAAGGTATTGCTGCTTATTGCAAAGAATGCGACTTCTCTGATTTCAACTCCATTGACGTGCTTGTTGACGACATAAAAGACAAGGGATTCAGCATTGACATCTTCGTGTTGAATGCAGGAATTTCACAGAGGGAGAAAGGGTTGGATACATCTTTCGACACTGACAAAGCCATCATGCAAATCAACTATTGGAGTTCGGTTTACATTATAAAAAAATTCAGGGAACACATACTCAATGCCAAACATATCAATATCTCAGTCACCACATCGCTTGCGGGACTATTCGGATTTCCGTTAAGGACATCTTATTGTGCATCGAAGCATGCACTATTCGGATTTTTTGAATCATTGGACCTCGAATATTCCAATGTCGCAGTTACATTTCTCATTCCAGGAAGAATAAACACCGAGATAAGCAAGAGTGCTCTCATGGGCGACGGCAAGCGTTATGAAAAGATGGACCCCGGACAATCCAAAGGTCTCGATGTTGACAAGGCGGCGAAAAAAGCCGTCAATGCCATACGCAAAGAAAAACACAGAAAACTAATCGGCAAAGGCGAATTGTTAATGGCTCATATTAACAGATATATACCTTGTCTGTATTATAAACTCGCAAAAATAATTTCTCCCACCTAAAATATACAGAGAATATGGAACAAAAAGAAAAAATCATTTGTGGAATACAACAGGTTGGTATAGGCGTCACCGATGTATCCGAGTCATGGCGTTGGTACAACAAATTATTAGGATTTGACTTAAAAGTTTTTGATGATGAAGGTGTTGCAGAACTCATGTTGCCATATACTGGAGGAAAGCCACAGCCGAGAAGAGCCATTTTGGCTTTAAACCCGATGGGTGGCGGAGGACTTGAAATATGGCAACCAAAAGGCAGAGAAATTCGTTATCCTGATGATGAAGTACGTCTCGGAGACTATGGAATATGTGTATGTAAACTGAAAACCAACAATATAGAAAAGGCTTATGAAACAGCACAAAAAAACGGCATCAAATTGTTGAGTACAATCACGAACTCTCCATTCGGACAAAAACACTTCTTTATCAAGGATAAAGATAACAACGTTTTTGAATTTGAAAGTAACAATTTTGTTTTTATCAAAGCCGGGTTGCCGTCAGGCGGTGTCAATGGTGTCACCATAGGAGTATCCGACATGGACAAGTCAATAGAATTCTATAAAAATTTATTGGATTATGACATTGTTGTTGGTGATCACACCGGTATTTTCGATGATATGGGAGGAGTATGCGGAGCGAACAACAAGATGCGCCGTGTATTGTTAAGAAGGTCAAAGACTGTAGGACCATTATGCGAAGTATTGGGAGACTCGCAAATAGAGTTGATACAAAACTTCGATATCGAGCCACGCAAAATATTCGCAAACAGATACTGGGGTGACATAGGATATATTCATGTATGTTTCGATATACGCAACATGGACATTCTAAAAAAGAAAGCCGAAGAGACAGGACATCCATTTGTATGCGACAGTGGCGATAAATTCGATATGGGTGAAGCCAACGGGCATTTCTCATACGTAGAAGACCCCGACGGGACACTGATAGAATTCGTTGAAACACATAAGATTCCAATTATCAAGAAATTAGGCATCAGTATAAATCTCAATAACAGAGACAATACAAAACCGCTTCCAAGGTTTATAACACAAGCCTTCAAGTTCATGAGAGTATCCAGTGACAAGATATGACATAAAATACAAAAGACAATCGAGTAGGAGGAAAACGACGTAGTTTTCTTCCTACTTTCGTTTTCCGACCTCTCACACCACCGTACGTGCCGTTCGGCATACGGCGGTTCCTATTTT
>NZ_DBMCYK010000022.1:0-49153 GCF_056978975.1 Candidatus Limimorpha avicola | reverse complement strand
CAATATCGAAAGTATATCCAAATCCGGGAGAAAACATCTTGAACATAAGGACGGCATTGCCGGAAGGAAGGATAGAAGTGTATGACATTCTCGGGAAAGTGGTATATAAACAGGATATTACCGAAGAGGTCACAAAGATACCGACAGAAGGATGGGCGAAAGGGATGTATCTGTGGAGAGTTTATAGTGAAGGAAAAGAGGCAGAAAGCGGTAAATGGATAAAACAATAGTAATTCTAAAAATAGTAAAAAAGGAAACATTATATATTAACTATGAAAGAGACTGCCTGAACTTGTCAGGCAGTCTCTGTTTTTATGTTATAATCCCTACTTTAGAGACGTCATATCATGGCGTCTTACGTTAGTGTTTCAATGCAAGGGAGAAATTATATCAAAGAAAAAACATAAAGCCGAATAATTGGGTTATTGAATATATAGGGTGCAATTTTTAGAACAAGACTCTGAAATCTAAGGTTAAAACAGTCGTGAAATAACCCTATGAAACGTTGTCAGACATCAAAAAAGTCTGTACAAGAAATTTTGTATCTAATTTAATATCAGGGATATACATTTTTTTGTCCTTAAAAAAGTCTGTATATAGGCCGCAAGGTTGATATTTCTGAGTTTTTTTAATATATTTTTGAGACGTTAAACGATAAATTGAAAGTATATGAAAAAACATTTATTATCTATTATTTGTTCTTTATTAATAATAACAGGAACATACAGCGCCAAATCGGAAACTTCTTACAGACAAAATGAGTGTTTGTGCAGATTGGATTCCGAAACACTTGTTATAGAATTGGAAGGGAAATTAATTCATAAAAATTCAAGGGGGACATCCATAGAGGCGACACAAAACGGGAGTGTACTGCAGGTGACATTCAATGAGGATTTTGGGGAAGTGACAATAATCATTGAGAATATTTCCGGAGCTGAGGTTTACAACAATGCTATAGACAGCGGAGTAGAGAGAAATGTGTTTATACCTCTTGCAGGCTATTCTTCAGGAAATTATATGATAACGTTTATTACCATGGAGGGGACAGCCTCTGATAATTTTGTATATAATAAAAAGTAAGTTTAATTTAAAATTATTAATTATGAGAAGAATTAGAATCATCATTTTGGTAGGAGTAATTGTTGCAACTGCAATAACATTCAAATCATGCAAAAAGGAAATGTTGGAAACCAAAGCAATAACACCAGAAGAGAGTGTGTCAGGTGTGGAGACTAACGGAAAACTTCTGTATGAGAAGATAGAGAAGTTTTGTGAACTTAACAAAGCGTACAAGGCGGGAGTCAAAACGGAAAGTGTGATGACATTATCTGAAGCGAAAGAAATAATAGAACTGACCACGAATTACGAACACGGAGAACACATGACAGTATGTGAAGATGTGGTTTTGGATACGCTGTATATAGGGATGCCGGAAGTAGATGCCAATGGTAATGTAATGATGAGTGAGGTATTTGAGACTTATGCAGCATTGGAGAATAGTTTAGAGGCATATCAAACAGTCAACAATGGAGTGGTGTGTAGTTATTTTGAGATTAAGATGCCGGAGATTCAAAGCCAGAATGAGAATATTGAAGTTGTATTTAATATAGGAGAACCTTCGAATGATTCAATACAGGAGTATCCGGGTCCGTTTGTAGAAGGAGACGACTGGTTTTGGGGTGATACAGTAGGAAGATGTTATGATTCAATATTTTTTGTTGATTCCAATGCAGCAAAAGAGTTGAGTAAAAAGTTCAAGTACATCCCCAATCCACCTGGAAAGGATTATATCCTGATTTTGTGTAATGTGGAACATGTGTCTTATACACCATATCCGGATGGAATATATTTGAGTAAATATACATATTATGAAGACCCCAATATGGAATCCTGCAGTGAAACATGGCTGTGTTGTGTATATGGAGAATATTATCCTGAACCGTGTATAGGATATGAAGAGATGAATTGTTATTGGCGCAGTATCAGACGAAATATAACCTTGTCCAATGCACCGCTTCATTATTCTCCTGTTTATCATTCACCATATCATGAATGTAACATAAAAGACATACATTTATTTGATAATGAAAGAAGAAGTGTTCGTGTGCATACTGCAAATGTGACTTATTGTGAGACCAGCTGGTATAATCCTCATAGTGCGGAATGATATGTTTAAAGAGTCCATAATTTTTATGATACTGGTGTTGATATCAAGCATCAGGGCATATAGTCAGGAATGGGAATACCGATACGATTATGTGTATGAGGACGGTGAGTGTATAACATATCAGGATGTGAAGGAATTGAATTTGGGGGGATATATAATGAGTTCGTCATATTATTATAGGAATAACGGTGTAGGAGACTTTTATTCAGGACATCCTGCATTGGCAGTATTTTCAGAGGAAGGAGAAGTCATAGCCGAGAGGGTGTTTCTCAAATCCGGATATAGAGGAAAGTTTCCATATATACTGGAGACGGAAGATAACGAACTTATAGCGATAGGGGCGTATAATCCTGACAGAGACGACTCGTATTTCAACTACAATCCTGAAGTAAAGGATGCGATATTGTATTTTTACAGATTGGATTATGATTTGAACAAGTTGGATTCAGTGGAATATCATATAGCGATAGACACAGCGATAACCACACATTTCCCCATGGCGCCGAATGAGCATAACGGACAGATTATCTTATTTTCACTGATAGAAGATGAAGGAAGCATAGTGGGAGTGTATTCTAAAAGGATGTCTTGGGTAACTCCTGGAGGGAGCACAAGTAATGATACATTGTTTTTTTTCAGGATGAATTATGAAGGAGAGATAATACAAGAGAATCATGTGGAGATGGACGGTAATTATAGTCCGGGACCGTATAGTGCGTTTTCACATCAGCTTGTGCGAGCCGGTGATAATTACATATTGTATGTTTCGGGAAAACCGTTGGTTGAGCCTGATGAAGACTTGGTTGGAAAAAATTGCACCATGATGTATCTGGATAAGGATTTGAATCTGGTACATTTCAGATATATGGAGTATTCGTCTGAAACGACACTGAATGCCGTAACGGTTAAAAGGACAACGGACAACACTACGTTGATATCGGGTAGATGTGATCTGAATGACGGGAGTGATGTCAATGTTAGAATCTTGGAAGTGAACGATGACAGGAATGATTTTTATATTAAGAGGTATAAGGAAAGGGGGACCAAGAGTTATGATGATTTTCCGGCGATTGTAAGATGTTTGGATTTTAGGAATGAGGACGAGATATTTTGGTGTTATGGATTAGGATATGGATTTACGGTTAATCATGATTCATATTTGATGATAGAAAAGATGGACAGAGAGATGAGAACAATAAGTGAGGTGTATTATGACATAGATGATTATCCTACAGAGACATGGGGGAGATCGATATTGGCGACCAAAGACGGAGGAATTATATTGGTTGGAGATACAAAAAGCCTGTCATATCCAAGAACATTTGAATCTTTTGTAGTCAAGTATCCTGCGGAAGCATTTCTGACAATAGAAGGAGCACATGAAAACAATTTACGTACAGCGATAGTATATCCGAATCCGGGAAGAGGAGAGATGAACATCAGGACGGCATTGCCGGAAGGAAGGATAGAAGTGTATGACATAATGGGGAAAGTGATATATAAACAAGATATTACCGAAGAGGTCACGAAGATACCGACAGAAGGATGGGCGAAAGGGATGTATCTGTGGAGAGTGTACAGTGAAGGAAAGGAGGCAGAAAGCGGTAAATGGGTAAAGCAATAGTAGTTTCAAAAAAACAGTAAAAAAGGAAACATTATATATTAACTATGAAAGAGGCTGCCTGACCTTTCCATTGTCAGGCAGCCTCATCTTTGTAATTCAAAAAAGCATAGGATTATTTACCTTCTGCCAATTTCTTGTAACCATTATAACGCCATTCGGCATTCTTTTGTGTTTGTTCGAACAATACTGCTGCTTCTTCCGGGAAAGTCTTTACTAATGAATTGTAACGTACTTCTCCCATGATGAAGTCGCGGAATTTGCTCCAGTCTGGTTCTTTACTGTCGAGGTGGAATCCGTTTTGACCGGCCTCATCCTCTTCCGGATTGAAACGCCAAAGGTGCCAGTAACCGCATTCCACTGCGAGTTTCTCTTCGTTTTGTGTACGACCCATGCCGGCATTGATACCGTGGTTGATACATGGAGCGTAGCATATAATCAAAGAAGGACCATGATGTGCCTCAGCTTCTTTAATAGCTTTGAAATATTGAGCGTTATTGGCGCCCATTGCTACTTGTGCCACATATACATAACCGTATGACTTGGCTATCATGCCGAGGTCTTTCTTGCGTATTTTTTTGCCTGAAGCAGCAAATTTGGCTACGGCACCGGCAGGAGTAGCTTTTGAAGATTGTCCTCCCGTGTTGGAATACACCTCAGTATCGACAACGAGAACATTGACATCTTCGCCACTTGCAAGGACGTGATCCAAACCGCCGAAGCCTATGTCATAACCCCAGCCGTCACCACCGAATATCCATTGTGATTTCTTCACAATGAAATGTTTAAGTTCAAGAAGTTTCTTGCAATAGTCGCAGTTGCAGCTTTCCATCATTGGGATCATCTTGTCGGCGAGTTTCTTTGTCTCAAGAGTATTCTCACGGTTGTCAATCCATTGCCGGAACAGGTCTTTCAACTCCTGTGTGCAGCAGTTACAGCCTGCTATTGCTTCTTTCATTATCATTTCTATACGGTCGCGCATCTTGCGAGTTGCTGTTGCCATTCCAAGACCGAATTCGGCATTATCCTCAAACAGTGAGTTAGCCCATGCAGGACCATAGCCGTTGCGGTAACTTGGACAATATGGTGTAGCAGGTGCTGAGCCGCCATATATGGATGAACAGCCTGTTGCATTGGCTATCATCATCTGTTCGCCGAACAGTTGTGTGATGGTTTTGATGTAAGGGGTCTCACCGCAGCCTGCACATGCGCCGGAGAACTCGAACAACGGTTGTGCGAACTGGCTGTTCTTGACGCTGGCAAACTTATCGATGAGGTTGTCTTTATAAGTGACTTTCTTTTGTGAATAATTCCATTTTTCAACTTCGGCCATCTGTGTGTCAAGAGGTTTCATCACTAAAGCCTTGTTGCCTTTGGTGCCGGGACATATATCGGCACAGTTGCCGCAACCTGTACAGTCGAGTACTGATACCTGCATGCGGAATTTCATACCGGCGAGTTCTTTCGGCATCTTGATGTCTATGCTGTCCATCCCTTGAGGTGCAGCGGCTTTTTCAGCTTCTGTCATGACGACCGGACGTATTGCTGCATGAGGACATACCAAAGAACATTGGTTGCACTGGATACAATTTTGTGACAGCCATTCCGGAACATGTGTTGCCACGCCGCGTTTTTCATACTGTGTCGTTCCTGCAGGGAATGTACCGTCTTCCCATCCTGTGAAGGCGCTTACCGGGAGATCTCCTCCACACTGGCGTACCATAGGCTCCATTATGTTTTTGATGAAAGCAGGGATGTCACGTTTGTCTTCTTCTTTCTTGACAACAATGTTAGCCCATTCGGCAGGAATATCGACTTTCTGAATCTCACCGCCACGGTCAACGGCAGCATAATTCATATTGACGACTTTCTCACCTTTACGTCCGTATGACTTCACAATGAATTTCTTCATTTGTTCTACGGCGAGTTCGTAAGGAATCACTTCAGAGATCTTGAAAAATGCCGACTGCAGAATGGTGTTGGTACGGTTACCGAGACCTATTTCTTCAGCTATCTTGGTAGCATCTATGATGAACATGGTGATGTTGTTCTCGGCGAGATATTTCTTTACATCTTCAGGAAGATGTTTCTTCACTTCTTCTTTATCATAAGGAGTGTTGTAGAGGAATGTTCCGTTTTTCTTCAAGCCGCGTAGGCAGTCGTATTTGCTGAGATATGACGGGACATGGACGGCTACGAAGTCGGGGGTTCCTACGAGATAAGGAGCTAAGATAGGTTGATCTCCGAAACGTAGGTGTGAACATGTATAACCACCTGATTTCTTGCTGTCGTAGTCGAAGTAAGCCTGACTGTATTTGTCAGTGTTGTCACCTATAATCTTGATAGAGTTTTTGTTGGCTCCAACGGTGCCATCAGCGCCAAGTCCGTAGAAACGTGCTTCGAATGTGCCTTTGGGAAGGATGGAAAACTCAGGAATAACGGGTAATGACTTGAATGTCACGTCATCGACTATACCAACGGTAAATTGGTTCTTTGGATTCTCTGAAGCCAGGTTGTTATATATTGATACTACTCCGGCGGGTGTGACATCTTTTGATGAAAGACCGTAACGTCCGCCTATTATCAAAGGTCTGTTTGGACAGTCTTTGAAAGCTTCGACTATGTCGAGATATAAAGGATCACCATTGGCGCCGGGCTCTTTCGTTCTGTCAAGCACACAGATGCGTTTTACTGTGGAAGGAAGCACTTCTCTGAGGTATTTCACTGAGAAAGGACGATAGAGATGTACTGTTATCAAACCTACTTTCTGACCTTCAGCGATTAATTTGTCTATTACAGTTTTAATGGTATCGTTGACAGACCCCATTGCGACGATGATGTTTGTAGCATCCGGAGCGCCATAATAGCAGAAAGGAGCATATTTACGACCTGTAATCTTGCTCATTTCTTTCATGTATTCTGCCACTATGTCAGGAACTGCATCGTAGTATTTGTTTTGTATTTCTCTTGTCTGGAAATAAATATCGGCGTTTTGTGCTGTACCGCGTGTCACCGGGTGTTCCGGATTCAAAGCGTTGTCACGATAGGCTTTCAAGGCATTCCAATCTATAAGCTTTGCCATCTCGTTCTGGTCGGTAGCCTCTACTTTCTGGATTTCATGTGAGGTACGGAAGCCGTCGAAGAAATGCAAGAAAGGAACACGTGATTTTATAGCTGCAAGGTGGGCGACAGGAGCGAGGTCCATGATCTCTTGTACCGATGATGTACATAGCATGGCAAATCCGGTTTGACGTGTTGCCATTACATCGCTATGGTCACCGAAAATTGACAATGCTTGGGCTGCCAAAGCACGGGCTGAGACATGGAACACGCCGGGAAGCAACTCACCGGCAATTTTATACATATTCGGTATCATCAACAACAAACCTTGTGATGCTGTAAATGTCGATGTCAGGGCTCCAGCCTGTAATGAACCATGTACTGCACCGGCTGCACCGGCTTCCGACTGCATCTCAACGACTTTTACTGTGTCGCCGAAAATATTTTTCTGACCTTTTGCTGCCCATTCATCAATGAACTCTGCCATAGGTGATGACGGAGTGATAGGGTAGATAGCAGCAACTTCACTGAACATGTATGCAACATGAGCCGCAGCTTGGTTGCCATCGCATGTCATAAATTTCTTTTCTGCCATATTAATTATCTTTTTTAAGTTAACTTTTTTACATTGTAAACGCTCGCAAAATTAGTATTTTTTTTCTAAAAATAAAAGCATAATTTTTAAAATAAAACAGCCTCTTCGTCATTCAAAACACTATAACAACTGTTTTTGATTTACTATTGTCAAAGTCTATGATTGTTTGATGGTTACATAGGCTAATTTATTCTTCTTTTTATCGATGATGCTCAATATTCGATGATATGTATTATTGTGTGCAGTGAGGGTTTGTTTAGTAAAGTGAGAATTTAATGTCAAGGTGATTGAATAAGTTGGACAAAAAACTTATCAGACTGTAATTCGGTTTTGGACAAATATATATGTTTATATGAAAAATTAAGCTTTTTATGAAATTCAGAAAATAAGCCATTTTTGTTTAGCAATGATTTTTTTAACTTCATAAAAGAAATAGAATATTGATAATCAAGATATAAAATAACGAAACTGGTGATAAATTCCAATATTGTAAGATTTATCTTTTCCTTTTTGCCGAAAATTCACATTACGAATATGACTCAAAAGCAATACTGTCTTTTTGAGAATTGAATATTTGAATGAAATACTCGGAAATTTGAATAACGAAAGGGTGAGCCAACAATAGGACTCACCCTTGTAATTCTATAATGACAATATGTAAGTCACTCTTTTCATGATCATATTGTCATCATGAGTCATGACCCCTACAATATAAATGCCGGCAGGCAGTCCGTCGAAGTTAATGGTTGTTTCATCAGAATCGATAGTGGCTTTGCTGACAATCTGACCCGTGGTCGTCATGATAGTAACGCATTTCATGTCTTTACATTGTATTTTTACGTTGCCGGTAGTTGGATTAGGATATAGATTTACTTGTTGGTTAGCATTTTCGTCAATGCCCAACAGATTAACTTCCACAGTGACTTCAGCAATGTCAATACAATGGTCTCCATTTATTCCTATTACAGAATAGGTGGTTGTTTCTGTCGGTGACACTGTTATACTTGCTGTTGTCTCGCCGGTATCCCAAATATAATTTTCGGCACCGGAAGCTGTCAATGTTGTACTTTCTCCTTCTTCTATGCTGAGGTTTCCATCTATAGTTACCACCGGATTGTCTGAGACTGTAACTGTCCAACTTCCGATACTTTCTGTCCAGTCTGTATTGCTGTCCATGGCCTCACGAGTGAAGATGTAACTGCCGGCAGGCATTTGTTCAGGGGTATAGCTTGCCACATTGCTGTTTTGAAGCACAGTTCCATTGCATTTCCAGCGATATGTCAGATTACTGTTGGTTGTTGTGGCATCCATTGTTGAAGGAATTTGACCTGGTGCTTCATCGACACATAGGTTTTCTCCTGTAGAAGCTATGGATCCCGGATTCAATTCGCCTTCTTCGGTGATGATGAATGTTGCCGAATCAGTACATCCGTTGGCATCGGTTACGACGATGGTGTATGTTCCCGCACTTAAACCTGTAAAAGAAGTCGTTGGGACATCATTGAGCGTGTAAGTATATGGAGGCGTACCACCGTTTACATTTATTGTGATAGAACCATCATTTCCTCCGGGAGAAGATACATTGGTAACTGTACCTGTAATGGTAAGAATTTCCGGTGCATTTACTGTAAACGATTCTGAAGCTGTGCACCCATTAAAGTCAGTCACAGTTACAATATAGCTGCCGGCACTGAGATTATTGATATTGGCTGTTGTGGCACCATTGCTCCATGAATATGTGTATGGTGATGTCCCACCATTTACATTCAACGTAATATTTCCGTCGTTACTGTCATGACATGAAGCATCGGTTGTTGTTCCGGAGATGTTTATTGAAGAAGGTTCGTTGATGGTGATGGTTTCTGTGTCAGAACAATCGTTTGCATCCGTTACTGTTATAGTATAGTTGTCCGGACTAAGATTTTCAAATGTATAAGTATTGCTGTTATTTGTGATGTTTGTTATAGGAGTGATATAGATCCGTAAATTCCAGGTGAGGTCAAAGCCTAAGGCAGATACATCGTTCCATGTTATTCCATCAGTTGAAATCCATCTGCCATTAGGGTCTCCGGTATTATTTCCGCCTGATGCAACATAATGACCATCAAAATTATGCATTATTATCCATAAGTTTTGAGTAACATCTATTGTAACAGGTGTATTCAACGTAAATTCCACATACTCTTCCGAGCCTGTACAAGAGTATGATTGTGTATATATCAATGTACCCGGGGATGAATAACCGCCCTGGTATATTTTAATCTCACCTGTGTGTTCTGTATAGTCATACATGGAAACTTTGGTTAATAATGATTCCGGTAAATTGGAAAATGGGAACATAATGCCCCAGGAAAAAGAACCTCCATCAGTCAAACCGATAGCATCTGTATTGATACCATTGTCATAATGTTCCCAGGAACCATTATTTTGAGAATATAGGGTATATGTATAAGGAGTGTTGCCGTTGTCAACTTGAATTGTTATGCTTCCGTCATCGAAGCCGTGGCAACTCGGATCTTCAGCAAATACATCGGTGATGTTTACTCCTTCGGGACTGGAAAGAGTAACATTCTCGCTAACCGTCGTGTTGACGGCATCAGTAACTTGAACTGAATAATTCCCGGCGTCGAGGTCTTGAAATACCATACTGTTACTGCTCGGAGTGCCAACCACCTCACCATTAAGTCTGTAAGTATAAGGAGGAATGCCACCTGATGGTGTAGCGATAATATAACCGTCATCACCATTGCATGTAGGATTTTGTGATGTAATGGAAAGAGTCAGTTGTTCAGGTGTTCCGGAACCTGCTGTTACAGTAAGATGTTGTGTCCAGGCATTGGGACCTGTCACTATGAGGTCCATTACGCATGAAGAAGTAATAGGATCGAGATTCAATGTGGCAGCTCCGCTACTGTTAGTGACCCCGAATCCCAAAAGTTCTGTATCACGATAGAGGCTGCAACGGAAATTGCTGAGTGGCTGACCGTTTTTTGTGACAGTCACATTAAATTGAAAGTTAGTTCCTACCGGAATTTGTGACACATAATTGACATTGGGGGTGAAAGGTTCCTCAAGCCAAACGCTGGTAGCGACATCACCCATGATGTTTATGTCGTAAGTAGTCCATTTGTAATATGGAGAAGTGTTTGCGTATGGTGCATATTGAATTTTGCTTTCTTTAACAGCAAGACCTATATATGGGATACGTTCATGATAACTTGCGTCAGCATATTCTCTTTGAAAATGAGCACCCGGACCATCTCCCATGCTACTGTACCATCCATAACGTGAATTTCCAATGGTGGCGACGAATCCTGTAGATGTAGTCGTAAGTTTTGTCAAGATACAGTTGTTGTCCGGGAAATTGCCACATTCACATCCTTGTGTGTTGAAGAATGAATAATTGTGTTGAGTACCGTTAAGTGAGCCGAAGAAACTGTCATTAATCTGATATGTTTCCCATCCTGCAACATAACTGGTAGAGGCATGACCCATGTGATAGTTGTATGAGCCGCCTTCATTGATAAATTGTCTGTATGTATTGGCATTCCATGTTGTGGTGTTGCTTGCATAATAACGATTAATCGTATAATTGCTCGGGATACCATAAGTGGTATATCCATTAAAATTACAAGTGCCAATAAGATGATCCAAGTCAAAACCGGCATAAAATGGTGTTTCGTCCATTTGTTCACCTCCAAGATTCACGGTGGTAAATTCTCCGAGGACAGGATTGTTTTGGTATGTCAAGGTTTTGTTAAGCAGATTATTCAATTCTGTGCTGTTACTGAAGCACATTCGACCAATGCCGATTTCCGGAAGAAAATCTTCTTCACCATTTTCACCCCATAGGCTGTTTCCATTATTGTTCCAATTGCCATCCAAACCGGCATAATACATATCTGCGGGAATATTGTCATTATATTCATAATCAATATAACAGTAAAGTCCTCTGTACGGAACTAAAGCGACATCACCTCCAAGAAGTACCATCATGATACCGTTGTTCTGATATTGTTGTATTATGTAATTACGAATCTTCTCTTGATTGTCAGTGCCACTCATAGTGGAATAAATCGTTTCGACAGAGACTACCGTAGTACGTATTCCACGTGTATCGTAAAAGTTCTTGTAGTTATTGAACGAACTCACCCATTGTGATGGTGTGATGACCAAGAGGTCGTATCCCCCAATACTTCTTGCACGAGTCTTGTATCCTTCTATCTGTTCAGGATTTTGTGCCAGACGTTCCACACTTCTCTGTATCTCCGGTCTCAACCAAAGATTGGCGCTGTTGTCGGTGCGGCTTGCCGTTGTTTTAACTTTAACCTTTACAGTCTGTGCATAGCTTATTTTTCCGCTTGCAGGAACATAGCGTACAGGTGTGAATGACGAAAAGGCAAATGAACAACCATTCAGATATTGCGTATTCACTTCTCGTTCTGTTTCAGATGGATAAGTATCAGCCGACTGATAAATTCTTTCATTTCTTTCAAATGGATATTTCCTGTTGTCGCTAACAGGTCTTGGATTTTGATAAGGAAGAAGATTATACGTTCCTTCCAATTCAGTAAAGTCCGAAAATTCCACTATGATGTCACTTGCATCACTGTTCAATGGTAACAACAGACTAACATTCTGCCATGGTAAAGCAGGTTCACCGGCTT
Source organism: Candidatus Limimorpha avicola (assembly GCF_056978975.1). Classification (NCBI taxonomy): domain Bacteria; kingdom Pseudomonadati; phylum Bacteroidota; class Bacteroidia; order Bacteroidales; genus Candidatus Limimorpha; species Candidatus Limimorpha avicola. Next base: position 37,043 of record NZ_DBMCYK010000022.1, on the reverse strand, counting down.
TACCCATAAGGATACATCCATCGAAATTTATTCTTTGATAAATTCCGTCATCTTCAATGGTCGGATTATTGAAATGATAAGTATGTTCGATACTTTGTGCCATTGTTGTCGAAGGAACTAAAGCATAAACAGAAATTATCATCAGAGCCTTTACAAGAAATATGTGTAATGACTTTTTCATATTTATTGTTTTTTAATTATTAAAAGGACTTCCATTTTTTATAATTTATAGCTTTGCAAGATTATATTGTATGAAGTCCATTACTACAACATAATTTTACGCTACAAATATAATGTTTTATTTTAATTTATCCATATTTTTATATATTTTAATTAAAAAATAAACTATTGTATATCAATAGTTTAAATATTTATTTAAAAAAATTGCACGCGTTAAGTCGGCAAATATGTTTATTATGAAACATATTGTATGTCGATTTGACGATAATATTATCCGTTTTCATATTTATTTACCCCAGTTTTCTCGGTCAAGACTTCTATATTGTATTGCTTCTGCCACATGTTCTCTTTTTATGTTATTGCTGCCGTCCAAGTCTGCTATGGTACGCGACACTTTCAGTATTCTGTCATATGCTCTGGCTGACAGGTTAAGTTGTTCCATGGCTTTTTTCAGTAAAGTATTGCTGACGTCATCCAAGATGCAATATTTCTGTATCATTTTTGTTGACATCTGAGCATTTCCGTGTACGTTAGGCATGTCAATGAAGCGTTGCGATTGAATTTCTCTTGCCGCCATGACACGTTTTCTGATTTCAATGCTTTTTTCTCCCGGTTGTTTGTTTGCAAGGTCTTCAAAAGGCACCGGCACCACTTCAATATGCAAATCAATACGGTCGAGAAGAGGACCTGATATTCTGTTCAGATATTTCTCTACCGCACCTGGCTGGCACACACATTCTTGTGTAGGATGATTATAATAGCCGCAAGGACAAGGGTTCATCGCTGCCACCAACATAAAATTTGCCGGAAATTCCACAGTTTGTTTTGCCCGAGCTATATTCACGACTCTGTCTTCCATAGGCTGCCGCAGTACCTCGAGCACATTACGTTTGAACTCCGGCAACTCATCGAGAAACAAGACTCCATTGTGGGCTAAAGATATCTCTCCCGGTTGTGGATAGGTGCCTCCACCGACAAGACCGACATAAGAAGTGGTATGATGAGGACTTCGGAATGGGCGTGTCCTTAACAATGACACTCCGTTACCGAGCAATCCTACTACTGAATGTATTTTTGTAGTCTCCAATGCTTCTTGCAGTGTCATGACAGGCAAGATGCTCGGCAGTCTTTTTGCGAGCATCGTTTTGCCGCTGCCGGGCGGACCTATCAGTATCACATTATGGCTGCCGGCAGCGGCAATCTCCAAGGCTCTTTTAATGTTCTCCTGACCTTTGACATCGGCAAAGTCAAAATCATACATATCATCGCTTTCAGGTGTGGAATCTTTCAGCGTCACCGGGTCGAGAGAGCCTCCGTTAAGGAAGTTTATTACATCATTGATAGTATCTACTCCATACACTTCTATACCTTCCACAACTGCGGCTTCCATGGCATTGGCTCGCGGTATTATCACTCCTTTGAAACCGTCTTGCAATGCCATGACAGCTATGGGTAAAGCACCTCTTATGGGATTGAGACTGCCATCCAACGACAATTCTCCCATAATGATATATCTATCAAGATTCTCCGTACTTACCTGTTCCGATGCTGCCAATATTGCTATCGCAATGGGTAAATCGTAAGATGACCCCTCCTTGCGTATGTCGGCAGGAGCCATATTAATGGTTATCTTACGTTTAGGATATTTCAACCCATTGTTTATTAAGGCTGATTCTATACGCTGTTGACTCTCTTTTACTGCACTGTCAGGCAATCCGACAAGAAAAAACTGTACTCCTCTGTCGATATTTACTTCTATGGTGACAACAATAGCCTTTATGCCACTGATGGCACTCCCATAAGTCTTTACTAACATGATATTTTGGTTTCATAAATTTCGGTCTTTTATCACTATAACTATATTTTATTTTTTCGGTTTATAATTGGAATCTTGAAAAATCTGTAACAGATCCTTGTTGTCCATCAATTCCTGTAATGTCACATCATTATTGTTCATGTAAGAACGTATTATCTGAAGTCCTATAAAATCTCCAAGCCGTGAAGGGGCATCATTGGAATATGCCTGTGTAAAAGGTCCGTCTCCAAAAAATTGTTGATATTCAGTCAATTTGTTGGCATATAATAAGTTATCGCCTACCAAAGACGCCCAAAGATTGCCTTCATTATTCTTTGCCCAATCCATCTGTTTCTCAGAATATCCCAAAAGTATCGAATCCGGCAAAGAAGGATTCATTGCCTCGACAAAATAATACATCTTGCCTTTTTCCACCATTTCTGTGATGATATTCTTGTAAATATGAGTGTCATAAATATAATGCATATATAGTAAGACAGCGAGGTCTTTTGTGATGTATTCCGGGCGACATCTCAAAGAACGAAAACGCGGCATGCCGATATAATCATAAATATTGTCTTCATTGCCAAGATAATAATCCAGACTTATAAGTATGGCATGTCCATTGTTTGTAACCGGTCCCATTTCATAGTCTATACCTGAGATATATGTAATGACTTCCGGTAAATCGTTACCTGGGAAATAATAGTTAAATCTTTGACATACAGTCTGTATGTCTTTGCTTATAGGTTCTATGTCAGAAAATTTTTCATCTACCATTTCATAAAGATGGCGACAAAATGTATCTGTAACAAAAGCCTTTACATAATTGGCCTGTATATCATTGATGGATGTCCCCAATACAGATGAATATTCAGGTATCAAAGATTCTAATCCTTTTTTGAAATCTGCGGTGTCGATGTCGAAAAGAACTTTTTGATATTCTTTTACAGTTAATATCTTAGGTTCCATATCCTGATAAGGTATATCGAATTTTGCCTTGTCGTTTTTTTTATCTCCGGAACATGCTGTCCAAAAAACGGACACTACTAATAATATCAATATGGTTTTCAATCTCATAATATTATTTCTTTCTTTCTTAAACATTGTCTTAACATTTCTAATGCCACTATGCAGGCTCTTTGGATATTGTTGTCACGTTCTTTACCAAAGTTATGGCGTTGTGATATTATTCCGTCGGGTGTGGCAACAGCTATCCACACTGTGCCGAGCGGTGTCGTCTCCGTGCCTCCATCGGGACCGGCTATTCCTGTCGTTGCCAGGGCATAGTCTGTATGCAACAGTTCTTTAACTCCTTTTGCCATTTGTTCCACTACTTCTTTACTTACTACGGAAAATTTCACAATATCTTGATGTTCAACACTAAGTACGCTCTCTTTCACATCTGTGGCGTATGATACTACCGAACCTCTGTACACTGCTGAGCATCCCGGTATGCCTGTTATCATTCTGGCGATAGCTCCTCCGGTGCAACTCTCTGCCGTTGATACGGTTTTATTCTCTTTCTTCAGCATTTCTATCACTACTTCAGCTATGGACATATCATCAAAACCGAAGATATTGTCCGGTATGATGGCGCACAGTTTTTCTATTTCTCTGTCCACAGTGCTATGCAACAACTCTTTGTCTTCGTGACGCCCCTCGAGACGCAGTCTAACCATTCCGTATTGAGGCAGATATGCCAACGACAAAAAATCCGGCAGTTTCTCTTCCCAGTCTTTAAGTCTGTCGGCAAGAAAAGATTCTCCTACACCTACTGTCATCACTACCTTACTTATATAAGGTGTCACTTTGAATCTTGACAACAGTCGGTGAAGTATTTCCGTTTCGAATACAGATTTCATCTCAAAGGGTACACCAGGCATGGAGACATACACTGTTGCATTTTTTTCAAACCACATGCAGGGAGCAGTACCGAAACGATTGGGTATATAGGTGCAAGATTTTGGTATAAAAGACTGTTGAACGTTACGTTCGCTCATTGGATAGCCTCGTAGTTTGAAAATCTCTCGCACATTGTTCAAAGCATCTTCATTCTGAATGAGTTCGGTGTTGAAAAATTTACATAATGTTGGCTTTGTGATATCATCTGCTGTTGGTCCCAACCCGCCTGTCATCAATACTATGTCAACATCTGAGTTGGATTCCAATGCTTTCATGATATCATCTTCTCCATCTCCTACAGCAATTATGGAAATTACTTCTATTCCATTGACAGTCAATATATGTCCGAGCCATGACGCATTGGTGTTGACAACTTGCCCTATCAATAGTTCATCTCCAATGGAAATAATCTTAGCCTTTACATATTTGTCTTGTTTCTTCATATCGTGTCTTTCGATGTACAAAATTAAGAATAAAAAATGTCTTTTTTAGTTTTTTTAGTTTTTTTATGATTATAACGCATTTTGAAATTTATTCGTGTCATAATACTTAATATTTTTTAACATTTTCAGTTGATTTTATGTTTTATTATCATCGTAAAGAGAAAAAACTGATGACAGATTCATGTTTAAATGCTGTTTTACTTTACCTTTGCACCAAAAATATAAAATGGATAATATATCAACCTCGAATGATGCCATCTTTGATTTTGCACCATATATTATAGTTTTATGTATTATTCTAACGGTTTTTATTGCTGTTTTTGACTTGTTGTGGAAGAAAAAGAAAGATAAACAGACTTCTGAGACTTCATGTCAAAATGACCATTATACTATTGATAATAAAGATATTCATTCGTATTTGAAAAAGGTGTGTCTTTTCCTTTCGCGATATGCTTCAAAACTGATACAGTACGGAGCAACTACCATAAGGATAGAAAAGAATATAGGGAGAATAGCGGAAAGATTCGATACCGTAGTAGAAATGGGCGTGTTGCCTCAGCATATAATGGTGACTTTGTGGGACAAGGAACATCTCCATTCATATTCTAACAATGAGATAATAAAAAGTCAAGGTGTAGATTTCGACAAGAACACTTTGTTGAGTAAGTTAAGTTGGGAGATACACGACAACAGGATGGAATTGGATGAAGCGATAAAAAGATTCGATGACATCACTGCACGTCCTCGACTCAATGACTGGACTGTGTTAATTCTCACAGGTTTAGCCAATGGTTCATTTTGCAGACTATTCGGTGGTGATTTTATCTCGATGGTAATAGTGTTTGTTGCTACAATTTGCGGTTTTTATCTTAAAAATTCGTTACATGGCAAACATGGTTGGGACATACGGCTTGTAACTATAATATCTGGCTGCATTGCCACCATAATAGCTTCTTCCTGTTATGTCTTCGGTTGGGGAAAGACTCCTGATATCGCACTCGGCACCGGTGTGCTTTATTTGGTACCCGGAGTGCTTTTCATCAACTCTATCAATGACTTGATAAATGGACACCATATCTGTTTTATCAGCAGGTTTATCAATGCCACTATAATAACAATTTGTTTGTCCTTAGGTTTGTGTTTAGGTCTTATAATATTGAATATTAAATTCTTATGATAATAATAGACTTGCTTGAAAACAGTTTGTTCGCCGGTATTGCTGCCATAGGTTTCGGCAGCATCAGCAACATACCTCTTAAGAGTTTTCCCGGCTGTGCTTTGTTGGCTGCCATAGCACATACTTCTCGCCTCATACTGATGCAGTTATGTGGTTGGAACATTATCATGGCTAGTTTCGTTGCTGCCATTTCCATAGGTCTTTTGTCAATACCATTGGCAAAATTCTGGCGTTGTCCGGCAGAAGCACTGTCATTTCCGGCGTTGCTGCCTATGATTCCGGGAATGTATGCCTACCGTGCAGTCCAATCTCTTTTAATATGTCTTCAGAATAAAGAGGAAATATCTTTTGAACACTATTTCAATTTATTTAATTATAATTGTATGATATGTTTTCTGACAATGTTGATGATGGCTGTAGGCGTTCTTCTTCCAATATTTATCTTTAGATCAAGTTCTTTCTCGGTAACACGATAATATTTTATTTTACATACTTAAATTATAAATATCAATACTGGAAATCAATTATATACCAACAGATTGCAGCCTCTTATCAAACTGTTGTCGAATCTTCCAAGCACTTCGAAGCTACCATCATCATGAAGACGCCCGAGGTCCTGTACTGCCACAAAAGAACAACTGTACAGATTGGCAAGGTCTATCACATTAATGCCTCCTGTTATGCCGCATTTTGCCAACGACAACGGGTCTTCTGTCTCACGTATCAGGATTTTCATCCATGGTACGGGGTTATAGATGCCTTTTCCTGAGGAATAGGCTTGTGAAAGCAACTCTGTCATGCCGTATTCTGAATGTATTGAAGGACAATGAAATGCATCTGTCAATATTTTGTGGACTTCTTCTCTTACCATCTCTTTGCGTTTCCCTTTCATACCTCCTGTTTCCATTATGATAAGGTCCGGAAAATCAATTGGATAATCAGCTGCAAGGTCTAAAAGGGCATACGTCACTCCAATAAGTATAGTCTTTGTTCCATTATCTTTCAGACTCTTCAATGTTTTGGCAAGTCTTTCATAATCATAAAGATAGAAGCCGCTTTCATGATGTCTTGACAATTTAATCAGTTTTTCAGCCATATATATCAGAGAAGAGCCTTCGCGTTCGAGATAGGAAGGTAACAAGGCAAGGATACAATAATCATCGACTTTGCCATAAAATTTCTCAAACCCTTTCAACAGACTTTCATCATAGATTGCAGGGTCTGGCACTTCATGATGACTTGTCGAGGACCCTGTTGTCCCGGAACTGCTGAAGACAAGCGACGCCGGTTCTTTTGTTATTGAGATACGGTGTGTCCTGAAAAAATCTACAGGCATAAATGGTATATCATATAACGTCTTGACAGTGTCAGGGGTACGATGTATCAAATTACAGTATTGTTTATAAACATCAACATTATTATATTGAATGTCAAATATCTCCAATGCCAAACTCTCAAAATCGGCTTCTTTCTCAACTTCAAAAACTTGCTTTTTTATTTTTTTGAACTTTTCAATCACTGTTATTAAAATATTTTATATTTTTACCCTCAAAATATTAAAACCTCAACCTACAAAATTACAGTAATATTTGAACATTATGAAGATTTTTTTATTTATTATAGCCACTTTGTTACTTTGCGTCAATGTACAAGGTAAGAACAATGTCGTAGGAGATAATATTGATGTTACTCATTATGAGATACATATAAACAATCTTGACTTCGATAACAAGGAAATGAATGCCACCACTCTTGTCAGTTTTCAAGCTATGGAGGACCTCTCTGTAATAAATTTCGAACTCAAAAATCTTGAAATAGAAGCGATAACGAGCGAGGACTTGAGCATAAGGAGTTATACTTATGAAAACGACTTGATAACCATTACATTAAATAATACCATGACAGTCGGCAGTAATGGCACTATTACTATAAATTATTCAGGAAAGCCATTTTATGAAAACTGGGGTGGAGTACATTGGAGTGGAACTTACGTCTTTAATCTTGGCGTGGGCTTTGACAGTCAACCTCACAATCTCGGTAAGACATGGTTTCCTTGTGTTGACAATTTCGTTGACAAAGCGACATACGACATTTTCGTCACTGCCGTTAACGGGAAAAAAGCCGTTTGCGGAGGCAACCTCATGTCAACAACCGATAATGGTGACGGCACTTCCACATGGCATTGGTCCGTTCCACAGGAAATACCGACATATCTCGCTTCTTTTGCCGTCGGTGAATATGAATTGTGGGAAGATACTTATCAAGGCATAGACAGAGATATTCCCATCACTATATATGTAAAGCCAAATCAAATAAATAAAGTTGAAGGCACTTTTGTACATCTTAAGGAGATTGCCCGCTTCCTTGAAGACAGCTTCGGACCTTATCCTTTTAATAGAATAGGCTATGTAAGTACTAATCTGGGCTGTATGGAACATGTTGACAATATTGCCTTTGCCAGTCAGTTGATAACAGGAAATACCTCTGATGAATCATTTATTGCTCATGAATTGTCCCACATGTGGTTCGGTAACAAGGCGACTTGCTCTACCGCCGGGGACATGTGGCTCAATGAAGGACTCGGCAACTTCTGTCAATATTATTATCTGAAAGATATTTATGGCGAAGAAGAATATCAAAAACAGATGACTGCCCTCATTGAGACAATATTACATACCTGTCATAACAGCGAGGGTTTTATTCCATTGAATAACATTCCGTTGGACCTTACTTATGGTACTACTGTTTATGACAAGGGCGCCATAGTTACTCATACTCTCATGAATTACCTTGGAAGAGAAAATTTCAACAATGCCATGAAATATTATCTCGAGAAATATTCATACAATGCTGCATCTTCAGAACAATTGCGCGATGCTTTGACTGAATATACAGGTATGGACATGACAGGCTTTTTCGATACATGGGTCTTTACTCCGGGCAGCCCTCATTACAACATAGATTCTTTTGCCGTAACTCCAAATGGCAATGTGTTTGACATACAAATTCATGTAAGTCAGAAACACAGATTTTCGGACCATATAGGCGACAACGTCATTTATGAGATAGCTTTTATGGATGAAGAATGGAACATACATCCTGCACGCATACAATGGAGTGGTAAATCTGCGACAATAACAGAACAAACCGAATTCTATCCAATAGCCGTTTTCGGCGATTATTACAACAAGACTGCCGATGCTCGAATTGAATCTAACAATATTATCAAAAACGACACTACTATAACATTGAGAAATTCCAATCTGAAAGTCTTTGCCGAGAATGTCACTGATTCTGTTTTCCTTCGTCTGGAACATCATTTGGTCTGTCCTGACACTTCCAATCACAATGTTTATGGGTTGAAGTTGTCGCCGGACCATTTTTGGACTGTATTCCGCGATGATAAGGGTTCAGCCGACATAAGAGCGGAATTCAATTATGTTCAAAATATTCTGTTCGACCAAAATCTAATACTTTCTGATAATGATTCCGTCGTGTTGTTGTATCGTTCCAATGCCTCGGAACAATGGCAATCTATTCCATACGAATGGGAAGGTACCTGGAAATTTGGAAGGATGACAGTAAATAACCTGCAATCAGGAGATTATATTTTGGGTGCATGGGATAAACTGCATTTCAGCCAAAATGAACTGCCAAAAACAGGCAAATTGTTGATATCACCTAATCCGGCAGACAACAATGTTTTTATGAAATGGGATGATAACATAAATGGAAATGTTGTCATTAATGATAATAATGGTAAGATTATTAAGTTGTTGAATATCAATAACACAAACAATGTCGGTATAGATTTGAACGGGATACCGGCCGGCTTGTACATCGTAAAGATTTGTGATGATAAAGGAAATCTTATGACTTCTGAGAAATTGATTGTCAGATAAGGAAGTATTTTAAATATATCTGATTATCAACAGAAAAGTTTTCCTATCTGCTTGAATGACGTATATTTTCTGCTTCAAGATGTCTTGTCATATTATATCTGAAAAATGTTTTATTATAGATATAAGAACAAGATGTTTTTATTCGTCATATAAGACAAATTAGAATCATTTTACATTGTAAATGAATGTTTTACAGTTGATGAGTTTTAGTAGAGAAATTGAATCGAAAGAGACAGTTGATTGTCAGTCTTTTTTTGATGGTTCCACATGCAGATAAATAAAGGATTTGTCACCGAAACGGCTTCTCAGCAGATTTTCAATATCTTTTGTATATTGATGTGATTTTTTCAATGTTAAATCGCCGTCCATCACTACGTGCATATCCATGGCTATTCCGTTACCTATCTTGCGAGTGCGCAGATTATGTACATTTTTCACGAACTCAAAAGACATTACTGTATTAATTATTTCATTTTCAATATCTTCGGATAAGGAATGTTCCATAAATTCAGATATGCATGATACCAAGAATTTAACAGCCATAATTAAGATGAAGATGCTTACCACGACAGCAGCCAAAGGGTCGAGGATACGCCATTTAGGACCGAGGAATATAGCACCTGCTATACCTGCTGCAGCACCAACCGACGACAAGGCATCACTGCGATGATGCCAGGCATTTGCTTCTACAGCCTTGGAATTGAGTCTCCTGCCGTTGATGATAGTATAACGTGCAATTGCCTCTTTGACTATGATGGAAACAATGGCAGCCCAGAATGCCAGCATGCCCGGCTGTTCGAGTTCTATACCTTTGATACTCATGAAAATCTTACTTGCTCCGGACCAAAATATCATGATGCCTACAGCAAGTAGTACCACACCTATGATGAACGTAGCCAAAGTCTCAAACTTGCCGTGACCATAATCATGATTTTTGTCTGCAGGTTTGTTGCTGATTTTGACAAATATCAATATTACAATGTCTGTAAGAAAGTCAGATAAAGAATGTACCGCATCGGCTATCATGGCGGAACTGTGGCCCAAAAATCCGGCAATAAATTTAAAAATCAATAAGATGGCATTTGCAACACCACCAATTATTGTCACTTTGTAAATCTTACGTTCCCGTTTAGTGTCGTTGACATTCATTTTTTCATGATTGATGCGGCAAAATTAACAAATATTATAACCTCTTGTTTCAAAATAAAAAAAAAGAATACAGTTGAGAAAAATCAAGATTTTTATAAAATAGAATCCTGATGTTTATTTAAGGATAAAAAAGGAAGTAAAAAATGTCTTTGCGAGGTCTGAAAGGGACATTAAAATAAAAGGGAAATTATTTTGATAATCTTATGTTTTTATTTACTATTTTTTTGTATTTTCGCACCATATTTTCAAACAACGTAACTTTATAATTATGAACCCTACTCATATTGAACACATTGGAATAGCCGTTAAAAGTTTAGACGAAGCCATTCCGTTTTTCGAAAAATTATTAGGAACCAAATGTTATGCCATAGAAGAAGTTGTCGATCAGAAAGTCAAGACTGCATTTTTGCGTATTGGGCAGACAAAAATAGAGTTGTTGGAGCCTACATCGCCTGAAAGTACTATTGCTGCTTTCATCGAAAAGAACAATGGCAAAGGTGGAATGCATCATATTGCATTTGCTGTTGAAGGTCTTGAAAATCAGCTTGAAGAAGCTAAAGAATATGGTATAAAACTCATCGACAACGAGCCAAGAGGCGGTGCTGAAGGTCTCAGTATAGCCTTTTTACATCCGAAATCGACTTTCGGAGTGTTAACGGAACTTTGTGAAGATAAGAAAAAATAAATTAGTATCATTTAATTCCATAAACCATGTTAATTGAACAAAAAATTCAGGAATTGTTAGACAAGCGCGCTTTGGCACGTTTAGGCGGCGGACAAAAGCGCATTGATTCACAACATGCCAAAGGGAAATATACTGCTCGTGAGCGTATCAACATGTTGCTCGACGAGGGTAGTTTCGAGGAATTTGACATGTTCGTCACCCACCGTACTACGGATTTCGGTCTTGACAAACAAGTATTTCTCGGTGATGGTGTTGTAACAGGTTACGGCACTATCGATGGCCGTGTAGTATATGTCTATGCTCAAGATTTTACAGTGCTTGGCGGTTCTTTGTCTGAAACAATGTCTAAGAAGATATGTAAGGTCATGGATCAAGCCATGAAAGTTGGAGCTCCGGTGATAGGCATCTGCGATTCCGGTGGAGCTCGTATCCAGGAAGGCTCAAGAAGTCTGGCGGGTTTCTCTGAGATATTCCAACGTAATATCAACGCTTCCGGTGTCATCCCTCAGATATCGGCAATTTTCGGCCCTTGCGCCGGCGGCGCCGTTTATTCTCCTGCTCTTACAGACTTCATTCTGATGACTGAACAAAACAGTTATATGTTTCTTACCGGTCCTAAAGTCGTGAAGACTGTTACTGGTGAAGACGTGAGTACTGAAGACCTCGGCGGCGCTTTGGTACATAATCAGAAATCCGGAGTAAGCCATTTCATGACTGAAACGGAAGAAGAAGGTTTACAGCTTATCAGAAATCTTATCTCATACATTCCTCAAAATAATCTTGAAGAACCTCCTATGGTGAATTGCACTGACCCTATAGACCGTAAAGAAGACTTCTTGAATCAGGTGATACCTGATAATCCCAACAAGCCTTACGACATGGAGCAGGTTATTCATGCCATAGTTGATAATGCGGAATTTTTGGAAGTACATAAAGATTTTGCAAAGAATATTATTGTAGGTTTTGCACGTTTCAATGGTTCTCCTGTGGGCATAGTAGCCAACAACCCTGCTTTCCTTGCCGGAGTACTCGATATTAATGCTTCACGTAAAGGTGCCCGTTTCGTGAGATTCTGCGACGCTTTCAATATTCCTATAGTATCACTCGTCGATGTCCCTGGCTTCTTGCCGGGTACCGTACAGGAATATGGTGGTGTCATAGCTCATGGTGCAAAACTGTTGTTCGCTTACGGCGAGGCTACAGTGCCTAAGGTGACTGTGACATTGCGTAAGTCTTACGGCGGTTCTCATATTGTAATGGGATGCAAACAACTGCGTGCTGATATCAACTATGCATGGCCTACTGCAGAAATAGCCGTCATGGGGCCTGCCGGTGCTATAGAAGTGTTGGAAGGAAGAGCTTTAAGCGAAATTACAGACCCGGATGAGCGTAATGAATTTATTGCGAAAAAAGAACAGGAGTACCGCGACAAGTTCGCTAACCCGTATGATGCAGCTAAATTCGGCTATATCGACGATATTATCGAACCACGTAACACCCGTTTCCGCGTCATAAGAGCTTTGCAATCCCTCGAAACAAAGAAGGATACTAATTATCCGAGAAAACACAATAACATACCGCTTTAATCCTAAATTTAATGATTATGAAGGCGTTATTGGTTTTAATCGCAGAAATAGGCAGCAAAGGATGGATCGTTACAATATCCGGCTTCCTTATTACTATCATAGCTTTGATCGTTTTGTTTCTTATATTTTCATTGGTGGCAAAGATTGTCAATGCTGATTATGGCAAATTTTTGAAGAAAAGAACAACAAATGATGACAGAAAACCTACGATAAAAGGCGTCGATACTGTCAACGACGATATTAAAGTTGTGATAGGTCTTGCTTTAGCATTATCATCAGAAGTTCATGATACTGAGGCTGATGAGATTACCATCACGAGGATAGAACGTCGCTATTCCCCGTGGAGTTCTAAGATATACGGATTAAATAATTTGAATAGATAAGAACGATATGAAAAAGTTCAAGTTTACATTAAACGGTAAAGAATATGCTGTCGAAGTAAAAAAATACGAAGGCGAGAATGCTGAAGTAGTAGTAGATGGCAATGAATATAAAGTAAAAGTACAGAGAGAAGAAGAGCCTGTCCAAACTTTCAAGGCAGCTCCGCGCCCTAAAGCAGGTACAGCTCCTAAGGTGGAAACCAAGGCCAAAGCCACTCCGAGTGAGACTACACCGGGAGGCTTTAGAGCTTGCGCTCCATTGCCGGGTACTATCATGCAGATATTCGTCAAAGAAGGTGATGTGGTTAAACGTGGTCAGAAACTTTTGATGTATGAAGCCATGAAGATGGAAAACAACTTCCTTGCCGAGGTTGACGGAACAATAAAAGAAATTAAAGTAAGAGTTGGTGACAACATTATACAAGGTGCCTTGTTATTTGTAATTGGTTGATTATGAAGAAAAATAATGCTAAAAGAAAAGCTCTCACCATCTTTGCCTTAGTGGCAATGTTGTTGGTTTTGCATGCTTTCGTCAGTTCTAACACTACGATGGCTGAGCACGTATTCGCCAACGGCAGTGACAATGTTGTGACAGAATTATCTCAGACGGAATCGTCGCACTCTATGGGTCAGGAATTGGTATCCGGAATAGAAAATTTCTTCGCTTTTACCGGATTCAGAAATGCCACCAGAGGTAATATTATCATGATATTTGTTGCTCTGTTCTTCATATTCTTGGCCATTAAATTTGAATATGAACCCATGTTGCTCATTCCTATAGGTACAGGTATTATAATAGGTAACATACCATTCCTGCAAACTTATACTTTCGGTCTTAATGAAGTACTTAATCACCTTACTGATTTATATCAGCAGAAAGCACTGAATTTCGACCTGCAACAGGCTCAGGCCCTTATGGTAAGTCTCTTTAATGGAGAAAATATTAATCTTGACCTTAACGCCGCTTTAGCACGCTTCAATGAGATGATAGCCAACAATAGCATCAGTCTGCCTCAAGGCGTTGACGAGGCTACGGGAACAGCTATTATCAAAGAAGCTTTCAGTCTTAATATTCAGACAGGTATTTATCAGAAGGGTTCCGTGTTGAATTATCTTTATTTTGGTGTTCGACAAGGTATTTATCCGCCTTTGATATTCCTTGGCATTGGAGCCATGACAGACTTCTCATCGCTTATCTCGCAGCCTCGCCTTATGATACTTGGTGCTGCTGCACAGTTAGGTGTGTTTGTCACTTTCCTCGGTGCTATTGCTCTTGGTTTCGACCTTAAAGAAGCAGGTGCCATAGGTATTATTGGTGGTGCTGACGGTCCTACCGCTATTTTCCTTTCATCAAAAATGGCTCCTCATCTTCTTGGTCCTATTGCTATTGCTGCATATTCGTATATGGCATTGGTACCTGTCATTCAACCGCCTGTCATGAGGCTCTTGATAACCAAGAAAGAACGCCTCATCCACATGAAACCGCCACGTACAGTGGGTAAAACTGAGAAAATATGTTTCCCAATAATAGGTCTGTTGCTTACTACTTTCATCAGCCCCTCAGCATTGCCGCTTCTCGGTATGCTGTTCTTTGGCAACTTGTTGAAAGAAAGCGGTGTGACGAAACGCCTTGCCAATACGGCAAGTAATGCCCTGATAGACATCGTTACTATTTTATTGGGTGTCACCGTCGGTGCTTCAACTCAAGCTGACGTGTTCCTCTCGGCTCAGTCACTGTTGATATTCTGTCTTGGTGCTTTCTCATTTGTCATAGCGACAATAGGCGGTATTCTCGGTGCCAAGTTTATGAATCTCTTCCTTAAAGAAGGCGATAAAATCAATCCTCTTATCGGTAATGCCGGTGTATCGGCAGTGCCGGACAGTGCTCGCGTTTCGGAAATGGAAGGTCAAAAATACGATCCATCGAACCATCTGTTGATGCATGCTATGGGTCCTAATGTGTCCGGCGTTATAGGCTCGGCAGTGGCAGCAGGTATTTTGATGAGTTACCTTATGTTATAAGAATAATTATTACTGAATGAAAAGATGTTATCAGGATAAATGACTCTTTTCATTCAGTTTTTTGATACCTTTGTGTATCTATATAGTGAAATTTAAGAGATGTTGAATCTCTCGTTTATCAAAAATAACCGTTATGTTGGTGATAGGTATTGCCGGCGGGTCCGGCTGTGGTAAAACAACTATTGTAAACAAAATCATCGAGGCATTGCCACAAAATACTGTGACAGTCATTCCTCAGGATTCCTACTATTGGGATAACGGGCATCTGTCCCCTCAAAAGAAAAAAGAAATCAACTTCGACCATCCCAATGCCATTGAATGGGAATTGATGATAAAACATCTCAATATGTTGAAAAGTGGCAAGTCTATACCTATGCCGATATATTCCTATGTGACATGTGCTCGTTCTGAATTCGTGACTACTATAGAACCACGTGATGTGGTGATAGTGGAAGGTATCCTTGTGTTTACTAATCCTGAACTCGTGAATCTTATGGATATCAAGATTTTCGTTGATACTGAAGGCGACGACCGCTTGATGCGTTGTATAAGAAGAGATACCAAAGAACGCGGTCGTACAGTCAATGAGGTGCTTCATCATTATGAAACATCCGTAAAACCTATGCATCATCAGTTTATAGAACCTACTAAGCGTATTGCCGACATCATCATTCCCAACGGATATAATCAGGTGGCTATAGATTTGATGGTTTCAAAAATAAAAATGCAGTTAAATCACCATCAGTAAGATAATGATACTTTTAAATTAACTTTTTATTGTTGTCCGTAAAAAAATCGTTATATGCAATTCTGTATATGCGATAATTATTTAATACATCGAATGTTAATTTATCATCATATTGGATTTCATAGACAATAGAAATAATCATAAACAGTTGATTATCAATATGAAATCATAAAACATTTTGCTTTGTTTACAGGCATATAAGTTTGATTTTCAAAATCATAATAAAGAAACCTATAAACATTGCAGACTATTTTTCATTGGGATTGATGTAGTGTCATTTCTTCATTATGTGAGCAGGCAAATAAAAAATGCGTCGAATGTTTCGATTCGGCGCATCATATAAAACGATTTATTTGATATCAACTCAGTTCAGCAATTCTCCAATTTATTGTCAGAACCGAGAACGTTTACTATCTTGTGAATATAAAGTTTTTTCATGCTGTCACGGGCGGGGCCGAGATACTTGCGCGGGTCAAATTCGCCGGGTTTTTCTGCCAAAGTCTTGCGTATGGCCGCTGTCATTGCCAAACGGCTGTCTGAATCTATATTGATTTTACATACTGCTGATTTTGCAGCCTTACGAAGTTGCTCTTCAGGAATACCGACTGCCGCAACCATCTTACCACCGTTGGCGTTAATGATATCGACTTCTTCCTGAGGTACCGATGACGAGCCGTGCAGTACTATAGGGAATCCAGGCAATTCTTTTTCTATTGCCTCAAGTACATCGAAGGCTAACGGAGGAGGCACCAATCTGCCTGTTTTTGGATCTACGGTACATTGTTCCGGAGTGAATTTGTATGCTCCGTGTGAAGTACCAATGGAGATTGCCAATGAATCGACGCCCGTCTTGGTAACAAAATCCACGACTTCTTCCGGTTTCGTATAATGGCTTTGTTCAGCGCTTACTTCATCTTCAACACCGGCAAGAACACCGAGTTCGCCTTCTACAGTGACATCATATTGATGAGCATAGTCAACAACTTTCTTTGTAAGTGCCACGTTTTCATCGTATGGCAAAGCTGACCCGTCTATCATCACCGATGAGAAACCCATGTCAATACATGATTTACACAATTCGAACGAGTCGCCATGGTCTAAATGAAGTACTATTTCCGGATGACGGCATCCCAATTCTTTTGCATATTCTACAGCACCTTCTGCCATATAACGCAGCAAGGTTTGATTGGCATAGTTACGTGCACCTTTTGAAACTTGAAGAATAACAGGAGACTTGGTCTCCACGGCAGCCATCACTATGGCTTGCAATTGTTCCATATTGTTGAAATTAAAAGCCGGAATGGCATATCCGCCTTTTATAGCCTTCTTGAACATCTCACGAGTGTTGACAAGACCTAAATCCTTATAACTAATCATGATTTTTATATTTTAGATTTAATTCTCTATTTTTTTAGCAAAAGTAAAACAAAAACATATATAATAGATAAAAAAAGAAAATATTTTATTCTAATGGATTGCCTCCATTCAACATAATAACCACATCAAAAGTTCGTCATAAGAATATAATGTCGATCAATAAAACAATATCATAAAAAATATTGTCCTTGTCATTCCTGTTTTTCTGAAATCAAGAGCAGCTTGTCTCCTTTTAAAAGATGCAGTTTCCCATTGGGTACTATATATTTATGATTACGTTTAACTATCATCACTAATGTTCCTTCCGGCAAAGGATAATTCATCAGAAGGGACTCTTCTTCAACTATTTGTTGTTCGAGGACGGTATTAAGTTCTTCAGGTATTTCCACGCCGAAATTTTCCGGTGCATTGTCGCTTTTTACTCCGAGTTTCAACCAATTTGCTACGGCAGGTATTGTGGTTCCTTGTATCAAAAGTGACAGTAAGGTGATGAAAAATACTATGTTGAAAATAAAAGAAGCCCCTTCTACATTAGCCACTACCGGATAAGTGGCGAAAATGATAGGTACGGCGCCTCTAAGACCGACCCAAGATACAAAAACTTTATCCTTAAATCCAATTTTCCTGAATGGTAAAAGACAAAGAAACACAGACAAAGGACGTCCTATCAAAATCATAAAGACACCTATAATAATGGCAGGAACAGCCACGTCTATCATCTCATGAGGATTAACCAATAAACCGAGCATCAGGAACATGATAATCTGAACTAACCATACAAGACCGTTAAGGAATGAATCTATGCTGCGTTTCTCAACAAGTTTATGATTGCCCACTATGATACCTGCGATATATACGGCAAGATATCCGTTACCTTTCAACAAATCGGTAAAAGAAAACACAAAGAATATGAAACTCACCATCATGATGGGATAAAGAGCCTTGTTCTGAAGTCCTACTTTGTTGATAATCCATACACATGCTTTGCCGAGCAGGAATCCCATCAACAAGCCGACAGAAAATTGTACGAAAAACATCAACAAAATGCTTCCGACACTTATGGAAGCATCTGCGCCGGATTGCATCACCTGTATCATCACTATGGTAAGCATGTAAGCCATAGGGTCGTTACTTCCACTTTCCAACTCAAGCATAGGCTGCAAATTGTTGCGTAATGACATCTTCTGAGATCTCAGAATGCTAAATACTGAAGCAGAGTCGGTTGACGACATTGTTGCTGCCAAGAGAAGGGCGAAACTTATGGAAACAGGTATGCTTTTAGTAAACATAAGAGATATGAAATAGATAAAACTGCCGGTAATAACCGTTGTCAACAGTACGCCTGCAGTGGATAACACTATTCCTGCACCCAATACAGGCTTTATTGACGCATATTTCGTATCCATACCTCCGGCAAAAAGAATGATACTCAAAGCTACCATACCAATGAATTGTGTAGCGGCATGATTGTCAAATTGAAATCCTACTCCATCTACACCGAAAAGCATGCCGACTAAAAGAAATATCAACAATGTAGGTATGCCATAACGAAATCCTGTCTTGCTAATCAATATGCTAACAAATAACAGGATGGCACCAACCAATAGAATGTTACCCGCCGTAAAAGTCATATATATTTTTATGATTGAGATTGATTTTGCAAATATACATAATAAAGTTAGATAAAGCAATTTAATTCAACAAAAAAAGCGGGACTGTCAAACAGCCCCGCCAAAATTTAAAAGTCTTACTGGTTGTATTATTTTATCTCAATGCATTTTGACATTTTTGCCTTCTCTTCGGGTTTGATTTTCGGCAAGACGACTTCCAACACGCCGTTTTCGACTTTTGCTGTGATACCTTCCAGGTTTACACTGTCAGGCAATGCCAAAATCTCTTTGAATTGTGAAGAAGTAAACTCGCGTCTCAAATAACGTTGATTCTTGTCTTTCTCTTCTACCTTGTTTTTCTTTATCATTTCAATGACGAGGTTTTTGTCTTCGTCGATATTGATTACAAGGTCTTCTTTTGCCAAACCCGGAACACTCAACTCCATTTTGAATTCATCGTCATTCTCAATGATGTTCATCTGAGGTGCATTTGCAATCTTTGTCGTCCCGTAATTCCAATCGAATAAATCATTGAACAGTGTCGGGAAAAAATCTTGTGTTCTTTTTGTTAGTAACATTTTTTTGGTCTCCTATTTTTGTTGTTTTTGTCGTTTTTTCTTTTTTTGTCCTTATTTGGCTTTTCAGCCGGACACTTATGTTTATTCAAATTCCATTCCATTTAATTTAAAATATTTGTATATTTTATGTATATTATTGATTATTAAATGATTATAATATTGTTATCTTTGTGTTTATTTTTATGTCACAATAATTTTTATGACATTTTGTCATGTTTTAACATATAATTTTGATAAATTTTTGTCATTTTTGTCATAAAAACTTATTAAGAAACACAAAAACAACATTTGAAACGAAATGTCGTTATTGTTAAAACGGTATTATGGCGGAAAAAGCTAATATAAAGGCAATGTTCGACGACATTGCTCCGACATACGACAAATTAAATCACATCTTGTCGTTAGGGATAGACAATGTGTGGAGACGCAAGGCAGCCAGGTATATTGAATCGACGCAACCCGGGATGACACTTGACATTTCCTGCGGTACTGCCGACTCTTCAATTGCGCTTGCAAAATGTGGAGTAAACAATATTGTTGGTATAGATATTTCCGAGGGTATGCTTGCCGTAGGCAGAAAAAAGGTTGATTCTCTCGGATTGTCTGATAAAATAACATTATGTCATGGAGATGGAGAGAATCTTGAGTTTGAAGATGGTAGTGCAGATGCCGTACTTGTGGCATTCGGGATACGTAATTTCGAAGACATAATATCAGGTTTGAAAGAGATATGGCGTGTTTTAAGTAAAGGTGGCGTTTTAATAGTTTTGGAGTTGTCGGTGCCGCACAACAGCATCATGCGTTTTTTATATAATCTGTATTTCAAGAACATAACGCCTTTCATTGGCAAAATCATATCAGGAAACAACTATGCGTATCACTATCTTCCAGATTCTGTCAATAACTTTTACGCTCCTAAAGAGTTTATGAACATCATGATACAATGCGGGTTTGAAGAGGTGAGACAAAAGGCATTGTCTTTAGGTTTATGTCGTATGTTCAGCGGACGAAAATCTTAACAATTCAGAACGATGAGTAAATTATTATGTTGGATAAAAGCCATAAGACCGCAGACGCTGTTCGTTTCCATTTCATCGGTGATGTTGGCAACTGCAGCAGCAATGCAGGTTACTGATATAGAGTGGCTGCCGGCATGCTTGTGCCTTGTATTTGCCATACTTGCCCAGATAACGTCAAATCTCGCCAACGATTATGCAGATTTCATTAATGGGAGCGACAAAAACCGTATTGGACCTCCTCGAATGACGTCATCGGGTCTTATTTCTCCCCGCGCCATATACTATGCAACCGTGTTATGTGCCATTCTTGCTTTTTTTACAGGACTTCCTCTTATATGGTGGGGTGGCTGGTGGTTGTTAATTCCAGGTATCATTATAATAATTTCTGCAATAGCGTATTCTTCAGGACCTTTCCCGTTTTCTTATCATTATCTCGGTGATATTGCTGTGATTGTGTTCTTCGGCATTATTCCCGTTTCTTTTACGTTTTATATATTGACAGAAACTTTTAATTATAGAATCTTGTTGGAAGGATTGCTATTAGGTCTTATAATTAATGAGTTGCTTATTGTAAACAATTATCGCGACATGGAACAGGACGCAATGAACAACAAAAAAACAACAGTGTTGCTGTTTGGCAGGAAACCTGCGAAATTTATTTTTGTCATGATTCCTTACATCGTGACATTATTGACATTTTGGCTATTGAGCGACAGAGTGGAAATAAAAAACAGTATTGTTGGGTTTATTCCTTTTGTTATATATGTTACCTTTGTGAATCTTAGATTCGTCAAAGCTGAAAAAGAGGAACTTAACAAATTGTTGGTTATGGCATCATTGGAATCGATAGTTTACACATTTAGTACAATATTGGCATTAACATTATAAACAAGTCATTTGTTTACTTCAGATTCATCTATCAAATTGTTTAACAAGGCATAAACGGTAAGACCTGAAACAGATTTTATTCCCGTTTTCTTGATAATGTTTTTACGATGAGTGATGACTGTATGTACAGAAATAAAAAGTTGTTCCGATATCTCTTTGTTTGTCAACCCTTTGGCAATAGCGACAAGTACATCCGTTTCACGATTCGACAATTCAATGTTTTCAGTTTGAGAGGCATTGCTGCCGGAGTCATTCAACGAAGCATATATCTTGGAAATGACTTTCTGTTTTCCGTCATTAAGTTCAATCACATCATTATATTGTTTCAATACATTCCTATCCACATAAGAACTTACGAGCGCCATGCAAATCATATTCGGGAAGTCATGAATTATCTGTCGTAAAGAGATAACATCAGAATACAAAAGTAATAATGGATTTATTATCAGTATGTCCGGATTGTTGATATATAGTTTCTCATGCAAACGCTCTACAGAGTCGAGTTGAACTGTGACAGTAAGATTTTGAGAGTCATCGAAACAATGAGCGAGACCGGATGAAAGGAGATATGAAGGCTCAACTATTATGATTTTGTTATCTGCTTTCATCGTTTTTAAGTTCTAAATGTTCAACAAAAGGAATCAAAATCCTGTCCTCTATCATGGCGTGACTGACAATATCGGCAGATAATTCAATGATATCCATTGATATTTCTATACGTTCCTTAGGAAAAATTTCGGCAGGCAGATATTTCACGAGTATATTGAGCAAGTCGTTGAGATTGTCTTCAATAATACTGCTGTGAGTACCTTTAAACTCTCCTATATTATAACCCAAAATGCCGGAAGTCTTGTCTTCCAATGCTTTAAGATAAGGGAAAACAACAGTCTCTTCATACTCGAAATGTGTGGCGACTTCATTTTTATACTCATCGAAAAAACGTTTTAATGGAATGGCATATTTGGAAGGACATGCTTCTATTATGCGGTTGAAATGTTCCTCGATGTGTGGAAGACGTTCATGTAAATAATAATTGTGAGATATATGCAAATATTTTATCATGGAGTCTATGTTGACACATTTCAGATCTTCATAATGAGGAGTAAAGTCTTCATCACAATAAACATTGCATATCAAAAGAAAGAATTGTTTGTCAACATTATACATATTACAAACTTCTCCGACACTACGATCTCCGAAACCGAGATTTATTTCAAAACGCGACAAAACAGATAACAACTTGCTGTTGTGGCATACCAAGTCAGCCATCTTCATATTTTCAGAAAAGACATTTTTCATATCAACATTTTTTGCAAAGATACTAAATTCAATCCATAGAAAACGTATGTATGGTTGGATGCCATAATAATTTTGTATCTTTGAAAAAAAATGAAAATAATGGAGATAGAACGTAAGTTTTTGATTAACAATTATAATTATAAGTCATTGGCTTATAAGTCATATCATATCTTACAGGCATATCCATCTATTGATGAGAACTGTACTGTAAGGATTCGTTTATGTGGCAATAAGGGGTTTATTACTATAAAAGGTAGATCCGATGAAAAAGGTCTTTGTCGTTACGAATGGAATAAGGAAATATCGGAAAGTGAGGCCAAAGAGTTAATCGGGTTGTGCAGCAAAGTAATAGATAAGACACGTTATCTTATTGAATACAAAGATGTTGTCATTGAAGTTGATGAGTTTCACGGTGACAATGACGGGCTTGTTATGGCAGAGGTTGAATTGCCGGCGTCTGACTATGTACTTGTCATTCCCCAATGGTTTGGAAAAGAAGTTACAGGCGATATCAAATATTATAATTCTCAACTGCTGCTCAATCCATATAAAAATTGGAGACTTGATAATGATTTATAATGGTTGTTGTCAATATTATATTGTAAAATCATGATATGAAAAAATTGAAACTTTGGAATGTGGCATGCAATAAACCAAATAATCTGCGTTATGTTTTTTGTTATTTTTGATTAATTAGACAATTTTATTTATTACTGTGAGGAATTGATGAAAGTCAAGATTATATATATTGTTTTTTTATTTATTACGTTTTTTGGGGTTGTATCATGCAACAATAAAGAAGAAAGCAAAACAGAATTAAAAAAATATGTCAAGATTCCTGATGTTAATATCGATGATATTGTCAAGGACGTAGATGAATATAAAATAAGAAAGAAATATAATGACATTGACAAAATATTCAAGAATCTTCAAAAACGTACCGGTTTCAATGGCACAGTGTTGTTTGCAGAAAAAGGAAGAGTCATCTATGAAAAAGCTTTTGGATTTCGAGATCTTCGCCTGCGTCGTGACAGTTTAAAGATCAATGATTCATTTCAACTGAGTTCATTATCCAAGATGTTTACTGCTGAAGCCATAATGATACTTAAACATCAGAAACTTATTGATTATGATATGGATTTGAGGACTTATATACCGGAGTTTCCGTATGAAGGCATCACTATACGAATGTTGTTGAATCACAGGTCCGGGTTGTCACGTTATGAATCGTTGGCTGATAAATATTGGCCTGATAGGAAAAAGCCTTTTTTTAATGAAGACATGATTGAATATTATGTCAAATACAAGCCAACACCATATTCCAAACCCGATAAGATGTTTCATTATTGTAATGTAAACTATGCACTTTTGGCATCTGTGGTTGAAAGAGTTACAGGCATGCCATTTGAAGATTACATGTTGAATAAAATATTTGTTCCGCTTGGTATGAAGGAGTCATACATCTATGCCATGCGTGAAGATACACTCGTCCCTACATATATTGAGAAGGGTGTTCAAGGATATTATATAGGAAGAGGAAGACCAAGACAGGCTCAGAATGAATATCTTAACGGTGTCAAAGGCGATAAGATCATGTTCTCGGATGCTGACGACATGTACCGTTTCTGGATAGCATCTCAATATGGCTTGCTTGTTCCGGATTCCATACAGGAAGAGGCATACATTCCTGGTAGTCCCAACTATTCAAAAAGAAAAGACAACTACGGTTTCGGCTGGCGTATATCTGCAAAATACAAGGGGTGTATCTATCATTACGGTTGGTGGAAAGGTTATCGTTCTTTCTTTTTGCGGGACAATATCCACGACCGGACTTTGATAGTTCTTACCAATACTGATAAAGGGGTATCATCAGACCAATTATGGAAGATACTTAAAGACAATAGCATGGAATTATCTCCTGCATCTGTCAATATCACTTATATAGAATGGTCTGAAGAATTGTCATTCCCTATGGCAGAATATAAAAAACGTCATTCTACAACTTTATTCTGACAATCTTTGACTATGAGTTTATAGCCTATGCCATGTATATTTTGCAACTCCACATTGGGGTCCTCACTTAATATCTTTCGTATCTTCCCAATGTAAACATCCATATTCCTTGCATTGAAATAATTATCTTGATTCCATATTCTTTTGAGAGCCACAGAACGTTCTACCACTCTGTTAATATGTTCACATAGTAGGAATAACAGTTCCAATTCACGAGAAGTAAGCTTGCGTTCAACGCCATTTCTTATCAAGACATGTCTTATACTGTCCAATGTAAACGAAGAGATTTTGATAATGTGATGTTTACAATTACAGTCCTTTGTTCTTCTGTTAATAGCTTCGATACGCAATATCAACTCATCCATATTGAAAGGTTTGATGATGTAATCGTCAGCACCCAAATCAAATCCTTTTTTTATATCAGATTGCAATGATTTGGCTGTCAGGAACACAATGGGAATTTCTGAATTGGTTTTTCTCACTTCTTTAACCAATGAAAAGCCATCCAATCCTGGAATCATGATATCAACAATCATAAAGTCATATCTCTCTTTGTTGAAATGTTCCAACGCTTCATTACCATTTAAACACAAGATGGTATGATAGCCTTTCGTTGTTAAAAAAGCCTTTAAAATAAGTGACAGATTTTTGTCGTCTTCCACTAACATGATTTTAATCGTACTTTTCATAATGGCTAAATTTTAGTTAAACAAATCGGCAGAGTTATCTTTAAAGTCGTACCCTTGCCAACACAACTATTAATCACAACAGAGCCACCTAATCGCCTTATGTTCTTATTTACGTAGTAAAGTCCAAGTCCTGTTCCATCGACATGTTTTTTGTCCGGTATTTTATAGTATTTATCAAAAACCTTATCATAATATTTCTCTTCTATTCCGATTCCATTATCCGAAAATAGCAATACGATATCATTGTTTTCATTATATGTGGTTATTGTAATTTCCGGAACGGTATTACAATAAATAATTGAATTTTGGATAATGTTACGAAAGGCAGAAATCAAAAGGTCGCCATTGCCTTTTACAATAAAATGTTCAGCCCTGTAATATTCTGTCAAAATACCTTTTTTACCTTTTAAAGTCGCTTTCATGGAATTGACAGCTACAGTCAAAACATCGTGTATATTAATGTTGTTATCGAATTGAATCTTAGGATCTTCTATTTTATTTAACATTATCAATCTGTCAAGTAGATTACTCATAGTCGAACATTCTTCATCAATGATATCGAAATAATTGATTTCTCCAATATCATCAAAATTATTTCTAAGAGTTTGTGATACAAGATATATCGTTGTAATGGGTGTTTTAAGTTCATGTATAATATTTACAATAATCTCATCTTTAGATATTTTATTTTCAGTATTCATAAACAATAATTTTTAACAAAAATAAGTATTGGAATTGTTATAACGCAAGTTTTATGATACTATGAATTATAATTTTTAAAAAAAATTAACTATTTTTTTAATTAAAAAAGTTTAAATCTAAATCTTTTTTAAGGTTGTTTGAGAAAAATTACTATATTTGCATTACCAATTAGCGTATGATGTTTACATCATAACGTTAGTGGTAAGGTTTCATAAATTTTGGTTTTGGGTTCTAGAGGCTGCCTGACAATTAAAAGTTAGGTAGCCTCTTTTCGTATATCTTATTTCTGGTCATACACAAAGATTGTTGAATTTAATTGACATAATGTGATTCAATTAACGTTTCAATAAGTCGAAAATGGATTTAATTCAAAGCGTTATTCTATGAAGAAAATTCTACTTTTATTATTATTTTTTAGATTAAAGGCATGAGGTTTTTGGTTCGAATTTTTCGATATCATCCGTTTTGAACATTGGAATCTTGAATGTTTTATGTTTTTTTATTTGTCTAAATATGCTTTATAAGTGGTTGTTTGGAAATACATTTTATATTAACTATTCTTATTGGTTGACAATAATTTCCTTATTGTGTTAAGTCTTGTGGATAATAATTTCGTGTAAGTATCAATATGATATGGTTAAGATTATTTTGAAACACATTATGCACACTTGTGTCGGATTAATATTTATTGTCATTTAGCAGTGGTAATATCTCGTTTTCGAATAAAGATTTTTTCATGATACGGTAATGTGGCTTGTATGCATTATTATATTCACGGCTGTGATGTATCACATACTTGCCTTCTTTCAAAATGGAGTCTATCAGTATTTTGTCGTTTTCGTAGTTATGTAAATCTAGAGACATCTCGTCAATTATTGTAATTATATGTTGCCATTCTGTTTTCCATTTCTTTATTGGAGTGGTTTCAATATCAGAGACGCTTTTTACAAAAGTATTGAAATACACTTCATAAGGTACTTTGCCTTCTTTAATAACCGAGAGGTTGACTCTGTAAAAGTTGCCTTCACAACCTGTAGGTTCGTAATCGGGAGTGAGGCTTTCGGTCATGGTTGATAATTCTTTTCTCAGATATAAGCCGGCAATAGTTGTATCGGAGATGAGATGTCCGGGTCCGAAACGGTCTTGAAAGAAACTTTTGTAAATGTCACACAAAGTCGATTTTGGGTACACGACAATCTGTTGGAGTATTGATGTTCTGATATTATTGTCTTTTTTGTTGTTACATGATGTCAATGATATGATTAAGGCAAGAAACAGCAGGGTAGGTCTTTTCATGATAATGAATATAATGGCAAATAACGTATAAAGTAAGGTTTTATTATATTTTTAAGTCAATAATTATTGTCATGTTATATTTTTATCATAAATATTGATTGTCAAATTTTTTCATTATGAGTAAGATTTGAATTGCATAAACATTTACATTGCTTCTAAATAAAATAGTTAGAAGGATTTATATATGAGATTAGTCACTTCAAAAGATATTGTAGAGACTTTATATTATGGCAATTCTATGTGTAGAGACATATTGGATTTCATAGGAATCCGAATAATTATTAAAAATGTTTCGCAAAGAGTAATTCAATGATGTAAAGCAATAAAAAAGCAGCCATTAATAGCTGCTTTTTCATGAAGTCATATTAAATTTTATTTCTTTTCACCTTTACGTACCGAGTAGTTGATACGGAAGGCGCCGCATTTACGAAGCTCTTGTTTTACGTCTGTTACGAGGCCCATTCTTACTTCTTCATGTATTTTGAGAGAAGTAGTAAGCAAAGGACGGTCTGCTTCGTTACGAGCCTGACGTTCTCTTTCGATGAAAGTTATAACATCTTCTACTCTTGCATATTGGTCGTCAAGTTGGAGACGTGCTTCAGTACCATAGAGTTTTGTATTGGTAGGAGGTCCGATATAAATAAAACTCACCAATGATTTTTTCTCTAATTTTTGTACTTCTGTTGCCTCCGGCAATCTCATTTTTACTTTCAATGTCACTTCACGCATAGAGGTTGTCACCATAAAGAAGAAAATAAGCATGAAGATGATATCGGGCATTGACCCTGTACTGATTGCAGGAACTTCTTTTTTATCATTAGATCTAAATCTTGCCATAATACACCTCCTATGTTATTTGATTTCTTCCGGTTCTGCCTCACTGATACGGACAGGAATAGCCTTATTGATAGCTTCAATCTTGTCTTTATCAGTCAAGTCGTTATAATGTTGTCCGAAATATTTCATAGACATTTCGTCTCTAAGCTCATTGAAAGCACGAGCGAGTTCATTTTGGACGCTGATATACATCTTATAAGAAGTTCCGCGGTCGTTTTTCAAAGAGACAAGGCCTTTGTTGGTCATGATAGTACCAAGGAGTTCTATTTCTTTCATTTCGATTTCCGGAGCCTTCTCATCGTTAGGATTAGGTGTGATGAATCTCTTGGTCTCATCTTTCAATGTAGCCAAATCACCTGGTTTATTGTTGACCATGAGTTTATCATACTTGTTAATCATAACGTTAAGGATGTTTCTTTCTTTAACTTTGATGTCCATCTCGTTTTCTATCGGTGGAGGAAGACGACGGGTAATACCGCTGTCGGTGTCCATCGTAGTGGTGACTAGGAAGAATATCAATAGCAAAAAAGATATATCGGCCATTGAACTAGCATTGATTTCCGGTACTTTCTTTTTACTTTTTGCCATATTGATAATCTCTTATTTTATAAGTTTCCACACTGAAGAAAATATAATTGAAGCTATTGTAGCGCCAACCAAGATATAAACGCACATTATAGCCCAATCGACAAAGCTTTCGATTTTTGGAGTGATATTCATGCCCTCGAGATATTCAGCAGGTAATGTAGAACCTCTTGAGAGAAGAAGAGCCAACAGAGCTACCACTACTGCCAAACCAATAGCTATTAAAACACCTTTAATGGACTTCGGGTTTATAATCATTCCATAGATTGGCGACAATATCATCGCCAATGCAGCTATGATGATAAATACATATGTGAACTTCATTTCCATATCGGTGCCGTCCTGTCCTTTGACAAGTGTCAAAATCATAAACAACACGATAAGACCCATGAGTCCCATCAATATGTATTTGCAAATGTCAAATAATTTATCTTTCATTGTTGTTCAGATTAGTGTTTTTTGCTGTAAGCATTCAAAATATCCATGTAAGTAATTGTGCTGTCTTCCATGTCATTTACTATACCTTCAATCTTATTAAGGATGAAGTTGTAGATGATTTGGAGAATCATAGCTACGATCAAACCGAGAACGGTTGTCAACAAAGCCACTTTCATACCTGATGCAACGATTGTAGGGCTGATGTCGCCTGCAGCAGCGATGTCGTCGAAAGCTTGTACCATACCGATAACAGTACCGAAGAATCCCAACATAGGTCCTAATGCAATGCCTAATGTAATCCAACTGGTTCCACTGTTGAGGTTACCTGTCATAACACCACCGTATGAAATGACTGACTTCTCAACTTCGTCGAGTCCGTCATTGTAACGCATAAGTCCTTGATAGAATATACTTGCTATAGGACCACGGGTATTACGCAACAAATCTTTTGCTTTTTCGATGCCACCTTTGTTCAAAGTTTCTTCAAATTGTGCAAGCAGTTTTTTCGTGTTGGTTGTACTTAATGTGAGGTAAATGATTCTTTCAATACATACTGCAAGACCAAATACCAAAACTACTAATATAATACTCATGAAACCCCAACCACCATCTATAAATTGTTTCTTCAATACTTCATGGAACGTAGTTGTTGTTTCTTCATCAACTGTTGTTACAGTTTCTTCAACTTGTACAGCAGTCTCATCTTGTTGTTCAATCTCGACGTTTGCGAGAGCCATGTTACCGGTTCCAAATGTCAATAATCCGGCAACGGTGAGTAAAGCAAATAATTTTTTCATAGTTGGAAATGTTGATTACTACTTTTTAATTTGTTCTCTTTTTTAATTAATTATTTATTCAATCTGTTAATATTCAATTCTATTGTTAATATCTGACTTTTTGCGGAGAGAGCGGGATTCGAACCCGCGATACCCTTTTGGAGTATACACACTTTCCAGGCGTGCTCCTTAAACCACTCGGACATCTCTCCCTCTCCGATTTTGCAGTTTAAAAAAATCGTGTCAAAATTACATAAATTTTCTTTAAAAACTGCAACATTTTTTCAACATTGTGATTTTTTTTGAAAATAATTGTCCCATATATACCTAAATACACATATATCAATAACATTGACACTGTTTCTTATATGTCTTTTTTGGTATATTTGTTGAAATAAACACTGTCTTTTTTTTGAACACATTGTCATCATGACCTTTTTCCCCTTTTCTTGCTTCTATCTTATTAAGATATATCGCAATTTTTTGATAATTATTGTATAGTCATTTCTCCGCGTATCGGTATTTGCAACAATTGTTTTATCTTGTCCGTTGGATAGTTTTCTCCAATGAGGTACATCATTTTCGCCAATGCCGACTCTGTGGTGATGTCATGTCCGCTTATAACTCCTATTCTGTTGAGATCCAAACTCGTCTCGTATCTACCCATCTCTACGGAACCGGATTTGCATTGTGTCACATTGAGAATCAACAATCCTTTGTCGATAGCATCTTTCAATTCTTCCAAGAACCATGGTGCTGTAGGTGCATTGCCTGAACCATAGGTCTCCAATATCAACCCTTTTAAATTTTTTATTTGCAAGGTTTGATGTACAACATTGCGATTTATACCCGGAAATAATTTCAATATGGCTACATTATTATCCAATTTCTTGTGAGTTTTGAGTTTTTTGAAGTTGGGTTTGTTGATGTATTCTTGATTATATTTGATACGTACCCCTACATCTGCCAACGGAGGATAATTGCCTGAAACAAAGGCATTGAAGTGTTCTGCGTTGTATTTTGTCGTTCTGTTGCCTCTGAGCAGTTGGTTTTCAAAGAAAACACATACTTCAGGAACTATGGGAGTGTTATCTGTTTTGGCTGCTGCTATCTCTATTGAGGCGATGAAGTTTTCTCTTCCGTCGCTGCGTATCATGCCCATAGGTAACTGTGACCCGGTGAAGACAACGGGTTTGTTGAGGTTTTCCAACATGAAACTCAATGCTGATGCACTGTAAGCCATGGTATCGGATCCGTGAAGTACTACGAACCCGTCGTAATTCTCATAATTTTCTTCTATCTTTTCTGTCAAGGAAATCCAAAACTCAGGCGTCATGTTGGAAGAGTCGATGAGATTATCGAAAGAGAAGAAATCTATCAGATAATCTAAATTGCGAAGTACAGGCAGATGTACATATACATTGCCGAAGTCGAAAGGGACGAGACTTCCTGTTTTGGGGTCAGCCATCATGCCGATGGTGCCTCCGGTATATAATATCAATATTGATGGTCTTTCTCCTATAGTCATGATTTATAATTTAAAAAGATTATTGGCATTTTTTGTCGTTATTTCTTCTATTTTCTTTATATCGATACCTTTAAACTCAGCGATTTTTTCAGCGACTTTTATCATGTAAGCTGGTTCATTGCGCTGTCCTCTGTATGGCACGGGCGGCAGATAGGGGTCGTCGGTCTCCAACAATATCCTGTCTGTCGGTATCTGTTCTATCACATCTCTCAATTTGCTGTTTTTATAAGTTACCACGCCTCCGAATCCGAGATACATGCCGAGTTTCATTGCGATGTATGCCTGTTCGATATTTCCGCTGAAACAGTGCATCACTCCTCTTAAATTTCCGTCTTGTTCATGTTCCAATACTTTTATCAAAGTGTCGAAAGATTCTCTGTTGTGTATGGATACCGGCAATCCGAGTTGTTTTGCCCAGCGCAACTGTTGAACAAAGGCATCGACCTGTTGTTTCTCGTATGTCCTGTCCCAATAGTAATCAAGACCTATTTCTCCTACTCCTGTCCAAATATCCTGTTCCAACTCTTTTTCTATTATTGAAAGACTTTTTTTATAGTCGTCTTTTATCTCTTCAGGGTGCAGTCCCATCATCACTTTGCAATAATCCTGATGTTTTTCATAAAATTCATGCAAAGGTTTGATGCTCCCAAGATCATTGTTGGGAACAATCAACATGGTAATGCCTGCATCGACAGCGCGTTGAAGAACGACCTCCCTGTCGTCGTCGAAAGCTTTGTCGTAAATATGTGAATGTGTGTTTATATACATGTCAGTACAGGAAATTGTCGTATGGGAATCGTATGGCGTGCATATCTTTTATCTCATTGTACAACAAGGTTCTGAACTCTTGATAGTTGTCTTTGTTGATAGCAGAGATGAAGATACACGGAGTATCTTTTGCCATCCATGTTTTTCTCCAGTCGTTGAGAGAATAATTGATTTTCCCTGTAGGTGAGAGGTCATCGGCATCTTTAGGCAGATAAGAATAGGCGTCTATTTTATTGAATACCATGATGACTTTTTTGTCGCCTGCACCTATCTCGGACAGTGTCTTGTTGACGGTCTCTATTTGTGATTCGAAGTCAGGGTGTGATATATCGACGACGTGTAACAATATGTCGGATTCTCTAACTTCGTCTAAAGTGGATTTAAACGACTCTACGAGTTGGGTAGGTAGTTTTCTGATAAATCCCACTGTGTCGGACAACAGGAATGGCAAGTTATCGACCACCACTTTTCGTACCGTGGTGTCGAGAGTGGCGAAAAGTTTGTTTTCTGCAAGGACGTCAGACTTGCTCAAGAGATTCATTATAGTAGATTTACCTACGTTGGTATAACCCACGAGGGCGACACGAACGAGTTGACCTCTGTTTTTACGCTGCACCGACTGTTGCATGTCAATATCTTTGAGTTTTTCTTTCAGTTTGGATATCTTGTCGCGTATTATACGGCGGTCAGTCTCTATTTCTGTTTCTCCCGGACCTCTTAATCCTATACCTCCGCGTTGGCGTTCCAAGTGAGTCCACATTCTTGTCAGACGCGGTAACATGTATTGATACTGAGCAAGTTCCACTTGTGTCTTTGCGAATGCCGTGCGTGCGTTTTTAGCGAAGATGTCTAAAATGAGATTGGTACGGTCCAGAATCTTGCATTCGAGTTCTTTCTCGATGTTACGTATCTGTGTAGCGCCGAGTTCGTCGTCGAATATAGCCATGTCGATATTTTCTGCCTTGACATAGTCCCGTATCTCTTCCAATTTACCGGCACCCACGTATGTCACGCTGTTAGGATGGTCGAGTTGCTGGATGAAGCGGGTGACGGGGATGCCTCCTGCTGTTTCGAGCAGAAATGCCAATTCGTCAAGGTATTCATCGGTACGTTCCTTGCTTTGTTCTCGTGTAGATACTGCCACCAACACGGCGCGTTCCGGCTGAGGCTCGTGATTTATATATTCTGGCATTGCGTATTCTGTTAGAAATGGCGGAATCCTATTATCTCGCGTACCTCTTTGATGGTTTTGCTTGCGCTCTCCCGTGCTTTTTCGGCACCCATGCGTGCCACCTTATTAATATAGGTATCGTCACTGTTCAATTCGTTGATACGTTCGCGTATTGGACGGGTGAAGTTTATTATGTCTTCTGCCAACTGTTTTTTCATGTCACCGTAACGTATGCTGCAGTTGTTATAGCATTCGTCGAAATACTGTACTGTCTCAGGTTTGGATACTATATTCATAAGTGTAAACAGATTTTGTATGGCTTCCGGTTTCTCCTGATTGGGCATGGTAGGACCGCTGTCGGTGACGGCACGCATCACTTTTTTGCGTATGGAACTCTCTTCTTCAGCAAGGAAGATGGCATTGCCCTCGCCTTCCGATTTACCCATTTTGCCGGTGCCGTTGAGTCCGGGCACTTTGACAAGTTCATTGCCGAAATTAAAAGCTTGAGGCAAAGGGAAATATTCTGTCTGATAAATAAAATTGAACCTGTTTGCAAAATCACGCGCTTTTTCCATGTTTTGTTCCTGATCTTTGCCTACAGGCACATAGTTAGACTTGTGTATCAATATGTCAGCTGCCATAAGGGTAGGATAGGTGAGTAGTCCTGCATTGACATTGTCGGGTTGTTTTCTTGCTTTTTCCTTAAATGTGGTGACACGCTCCAATTCTCCGAGATATGCGTTCATGTTCAGAAAGAGATAAAGCTCCAGCACTTCCGGTACATCGCTCTGTACGTATAATGTGGATTTTTCCGGGTCAAGACCGGCAGCAAGGTATTCGACCAAAATCTGTTTTACCTTGCCATGAAGGTCATCAGGATGAGGGTGTGTCGTAAGAGAATGATAATCGGCAATAAAAAAATAACAATTATATATGTCTTGCAATTTGATGAAGTTCTTCACCGCACCGAAATAATTGCCGAGATGCAATTGTCCTGTTGGTCTTATGCCACTTAAAACTATTTCTTTCATATTGAATTTTTTATCATGCAAAGTTACAATTTTTTTGATTGGAAATCACAACATCTGTCATTTTTTACATTAAGTCGAATGATGTATGTTGTCATGTTTGATAGAAAGGTTTTTGTTCCGGAAATGAGAAAAAATAAAAAAAGAAAAATTGATTTGATCAAAAACTGCATTTTTATATAAAATAAAGTTATACGGCAAAAATCATTTGGATTCGAGAAATGTCGAACCGTATGTGAATTAAATGTCGATGTAATTTATATTTTGCTCGATAGTTCCATGACTTTGCGCAGACAAACGATAAAAACTGTATATGCAATATCTGTTTTATTAGCTGAATAATTCGGTAAGAATTTAAACTGCCATGTGTTCAGTGTATTTGTGTTGTTGATTATTCCGATTTAAAAAACAAGTAAGAAGCTATTTAGATCCATATATGACAAATTTGGTGCTTGTTGCCGTTTTATCAGAAAGAACAGCTCTGACGATATAAATACCGTTTGTAAAACCGGACAAGTCGGCTTCAAAACTGTCGGAAGCCATGTTGACTTTTCTGTAAAGAGTCCTTCCCAAAACATCTATTACTTCAATGTTGTTGATTTCCATATCAGATTTTACTTTTAGTGTACCGGTGACATTGTTGTAAAAGGCATTTACTGAAGTAGATGGAGCATCAATTTCGTTTATGCCGATAAAACTATTTTGCCCGAACTTTAGCGGATAATTTGGAATTGTACAGAAAGCCATATCGTGTAATACAAGGTAATCTTCGTGTTTTTTGTTAATTCTTGTATATGAAATCCAGCCATAATAATATTCTTCATCGATCTCTTGACGAAATCCTATAAGGTGATTTGCAGCTGGTTCCACAGGAAAATCCCAAGTATCATCATAACTTATACGCCATGT
Organism: Candidatus Limimorpha avicola; assembly: GCF_056978975.1. Lineage (NCBI taxonomy): Bacteria > Pseudomonadati > Bacteroidota > Bacteroidia > Bacteroidales > Candidatus Limimorpha > Candidatus Limimorpha avicola. The sequence goes on along the minus strand of NZ_DBMCYK010000022.1, from coordinate 1,560 downwards.
TTCTTGAGAAGAGATATCTTGACCAATGGTATCCATTAATGTTAGCAGCATTTTTTTTGACATGGTACTTATTGAATGCAATATATCAGCCACTGCACTATGGAAAAACCATGAAAATTTAATTTCATATTGTCCGTCATTATTAATGTCAAAAAAAACATCATTTCCCATAGGAGTAAGATCAATTATTGAATCAGGTTCAAAATTAGTATAGATAATTTCTCCATTGTTTTGAGCAAAGATATTTGTCTGCAATAAAAGCAGGAACAAACTCATTAAAAGTAAAGTCTTGGTTTTCATAATTTATTTTTTAATTTGTTGAAGATTGAATGTTATTTTCTGAACAATTATGTATCATAATAGAAAAATTCGCTCTTGAATTTACATGAAAAGGACCTTCAATTAATACATATTCCGATGCCATTATACTTTTTTTATCTGAAGCATCTATTAAAAGAGGAATACTGTCATTATTTGATATTGTCACCGAACGTTTAATTCCATGTTCATAATTATCCAATTGGTATTGATTTTCAATAAATACACAGTTGTCGCAATCCCATATTGGTTCGTATGCCTTTATGTAATCGATATACATTATGTCATTGTAGATGTAAAATGTAGTATCATGATTTTCGTCTATTGTCATTATAAAATTATCAATTGCGTAATTTGCCATTAAGTACAAAGGATGATGAGGGATACTGTCGCGCACATAATATGAGTTAAACTCTTCTCCGTTAAGATACCATATTACTTTATCTGGCATCCACAAACATCCAAAAGTATTCCATTGATTCATACTTGGCTTGTTGTTGGAAACTCTGGTAAGAATTCTAGCTATACTACTATTATTATTATAACTTCCATTTGTATTATAATACATTCCAGCAGTTATGCAACGAGTATCACCTAATCCATGGCTATAATGATTATATCCTGGCTTCGTAATATTCCATGAATATTCAAAAATATCAATTTCTTCATAATGTGGATCTGTTGTGTTATTTCCTCCCCAAAGCCAAAATGCTGGGAATGCACCTCTGTGAACCGGAAGTTTGCATCGTATCTCAAAATATCCGTATAGAAAACTTTTTTGAATAGATTCTATTGCTCCGGAAAAATATCGGATACTGTAATTGTTAGAAATATTACAATAAATGCCTGTAGGGACTTCGACATCATCGCAACCCAGATCAGTGTCACTTACATAATCGGCTACTAATAACATCATATCATTTATTGTATCAAATACAGCATGTGATCTTTGGTAAACTTGATGTTCACTATTCCCGTGTGTTATGCCTGTAGCTGCAAAATATGCTTTCCAAATATATTCACTGTCTGAATAGCTGTTATCCCAGTACCTTGGACTTACGTCAAAGTTGTCATTAATAACAGCATCGAAATTAGGATCTTCAGTGTATTGTGCAATGCCTTTTATAGATAAAAACATCAAGCAACAGAGATAAAAAACTTTTTTCATGATGCAATTACTTATAAGGTTTTAATAATCCGTGTTCTTCAAGAGTTTTTCTTAGCAACTCTATTTCTTTTTGT
>NZ_DBMCYK010000021.1:0-49168 GCF_056978975.1 Candidatus Limimorpha avicola | reverse complement strand
TGAACATTATGAATATTTATTGCATAATTCATCGTGTCATTATTAACATTGAAATTACAGTTGGAAATTACAATGGAAGAAGAATCGACTCTTTCAGAATATGATTCAAAAGCGATTGGAGTATCTATAAAATCACAATTGTAAAAACTTATATGACTCTTTGTCAGAGTAAGTTTACAATTGTCAAAAGTCACATTGTTGAAACTAAAATTGTCTGTATTGACAATTATTTCCATTTCTGCACCTTCTTCTGCCTTAAATTTTACTTTCTTGCCAAGTATTTTTAAGGTACCATTTATTACCATACGACATTTTCCTCTTTTTGCCACTATCGATACTGTATCCTGGATATTCAATGCAGAACCAGCTCCAATAACAAATTCACAATCATATAAATCAGTACCATACATATCAAGATTCATATTATCCATTGTAATTACCGATCCATCAGCCGTATTTATTGTACGTCTAGCAACTTTATTGGTTGAATATGTTGAATCAGTAATATTTGTATCAAATGGTAATAAATCATATTCTATTCCTAAAGTTGTCGTGGAATTATTTTCAATTGTTTTATATGTTATCGGACAATCTAATTGAAACTCTTCATTCCATCTATAATCTATAATGGAAAAATCTTGGATAAACCATTTATTAGGATTGTATGTATGAACGTTTCTTGTTTCAGATTGTAAAAAGATTTTACCAATATTATTAATCCCCAAATTATCCTCAAAATCAATAGCTACTTCAAGTGGAGTATCATCAAGACCGTTCATATAATAATCTCCACCCTGATAATTGAAAATTTTATATGCTAAAAACTCTGTTGGATAAACTGACATTGAATTATTACTTTTTCCTAACTTAATTTGCAGGCTTCCTCTTTCTGTACAACTAATTTTAGCTTTAATAATAAGTTGTGTTTCATATTCCGCCACATTACATGTATAAGCATATTTAGTACCACCCTGAAGACCATCTTTAAATAAATAATATGGCACATATATATATCCATCATTACCCCAATACTCTCCCCAACTATTAGCAAGAATAAATGCACCTTTTTCACATTCACTCAAATCAAGAACATTATTATTGTTAATATCTTCATTTTTAAATATACCATCACCATTAATATCATAAGCACATATACTATCATTATAACCAACAATAGTCATAGCGTGACCTCCACTTGATGCCCATGAACGAATAATTTTTTTATTTTGTTCTGGTCCATATGGAATATTTGTTATTTTATATCCATTTCCCATATATACTTGAATTATTGCCAACCCACCAATGCTGTCAGTTGTTGTATTGTGGTTTGAAATCCAATGCTTTATTTCATTTAAACTTTCATAAGTAGAATCCCAATATAAATTTCCAATTGATATCACTTTATTTGACATGGCATTTTTATATTTTTCATAATCACTCATCCAATATTTCATTGCCAACGAATTTTGTGAAAACGAGTTATGATTCAGAACAGGATCATAATAGTCTTCTAATTCAGGACAACCAACTTTTTTTACAATGTTAAAACCTGATTTATAAGAAGTGAGACTTCCTCCATTACCACCATTCAAAAAATTATAAGTAAAAAAAGGATGATATAAATTCTCAAAATTGTTATTTCCATACCATCCTGTTCCTGAACTCACATTATATAATCTATTCAATTCATATGATAAAACATAACCTATTTCCGCACATTGAACACATGAAGCCGTACTACCCTGATCAAAAATTGGTGGCATATAAATATTATTAGAATTATTCACCGCATAAGGGAGGTCTCTCGAAAGAACTTCTGGAAATATTGTAATCGTTTCACTTAACACTTCTAAAGAAGAATCTATAATTGCATCTCCTGCAATCCATGGGGCACCATTAGGATCAGGATTTGTATTTACAAGTTGTGCTTGTGTTGTAGTTAAACTTATCATTGCCATTATAATAAATAGCATAATTACTTTTTTCCCGTAAAATAATTTTTTCATGACATTAATTTTTTATTGATATTTTATAATTTTGTCTTTTATCTGCTTTTTTCATGATGTACACTTTCATTATTCTCATAACAATGAGTTACTTCAAATTGTTTTTTGTCAACTGTTGAAAGTCTCCGCAAACGGCGGCACACTTGTTTATTGCGGAGACTTTACCCAATGTATTTCATTATGTGTTTCATGACTTGCATCATTTTATTTATATGACAAAACTGCCGGAGGCTGTTCCCTCCATGGTAATAAACGTTATCATATAATTTCCTGAAGAATAGCCTGCAAGAGGTATAAACACATTTCTCTCTACTCCGCTGTCTATAGCATTGTTGTAAACCTCAGCTCCGGAAATATTCTCAATGATTATTGTCACTTCCCCAAAATCCTCATTGAATGTCACCTGCAGTACACTCCCGTTTTGTGTCGCCTCTATGGATGTCCCCCTTGAATTTTTATGAATGAGTTTTCCTTCCAATTCTATAACAAGTGTTTCGGAATCCAATCTGCACAAACATTCATTTTGTCTGTAAGAAGTTTCCGATTTGGCGCTGTATGTTCCCGTTATTATTAATAAGGAACACAAAATAGAAAATAATAATTTTTTTTTCATATACTTTAATTTATCGTTTAACGTCTCAAAAATATATAAAAAAAACTCAGAAATATCAACCTTGCGGCCTATATACAGACTTTTTTAAGGATAAAAAAATGTATATCATTGATATTAAATTAGATACAAAATTTCTTGTACAGACTTTTTTGATGTCTGACAACGTTTCAAATGGTATATTCCGACTGTTTTTAACCTCAGATTTCAGAATCTTGTTCCAAAATTTTCATGATTTCATCAGAAATGCTTCCTCTCGTTTTTTTCATTTTAATTTTCTTTCTGATGTTGGAACGGATTTTTCCAACGGTATTTGTGCTTATATCCAAGATATCCGCAACATCCTGTACAGAAAACGGCATAAACGAAAGAATACACACACGAAATTCATTTTCATTAAACTCGGGAAATTTCAACCGTATGTTATCAGACAAATTGGGATATGACTTTTCAATTAACTTAACTATGGCTTCCCAAGTGGAGATATTTCCTCCATAAACATATTTCTTAATCTGTTCAAAATGAATGTTTCTACCGTTGTTTTTGATATTTTTGTCAACCATGGCAATTTTGCACATCAAAGAAGTTCTCCACTGTGTGTTTTCCTTGAGTTGTTCCGTAGTCAACTCGAGCTCTGAATGCAGTTGTTCTATCTGTAATTGTATATAATTGATTCTGTCTTCGTTAAATTGACTGTTGTTTTGTTTCTCGAGTTTGGTTTTCTCCTGATTCAAAACAGCTATCTCTTTTTTCAAATCGTTTTTCTGTTCATTGAGTTCGGTGTTTTCATGTTCAAGATAAATCATTTTCTTCATCAGAAACGATTCATTCTTGCGATTGTTTATCAAACGGAAACAAAAAAATATGATAAGTATGGAAGCAATTAGAAGAAATACCGTCAAGACTACGATTTTATTTTTACGGTTCAGAAGCAGTACATTATTTCTGTTTTGTTCTGCCTCAAAATCATACTTCTGCTGTATCTCGTAAACACTTTGTTCCATCTGTTCCTGATATATATCTTCAACCATCTCGGAACGTTTTGCCTGATAATATAATGCAGAATCGTAATTGTCTCTCTGCATCTCATATTCCGACAATATGGAATATATACCTGTCAATAAAGGTTTGTCTTCAATATACTCCAAATCATTCTTCAAAAGATTTATATAATATGTCAACGAATCATTTTGATTCAAAAGATTGTATATCTCAGCAAAATTCAAATTATACTGAGGATATTTCTTCACATCCGGATTCAACTGTAAAGACTGCCTGAGGGTTGACAATGCTTCATCATACATTTGGCATTCTCTGTACAAAACACTCAGATTTTGCAGCAAAATACTTTGGGTTTCACTGTTATCGCTCCGTATTGCACAGTCTATACCTTTTCTATAATAATAGAAAGCACTGTCGTTTTCTTTCATTAAGATGAAACATCTTCCCATGTTTCCATAATATTGGGCCTGTTTCTCAGGTATGGACCTGCATATCTCAGCGGCTTTCTTATAAGATTTCAACGCTTCTCCGTATAAACCATGCGAGTACAACAACGAGCCAATACATTGCTGTATTCTCGCCATTATCAAAGAATCTCCCACGATCGTCGCCGGTTTCATCGCTTCTTTATAGGCCTCCATCGACATCTCGTATTCTCCCCGTTCCTCATACACACATCCGCTGTATAGTGCTGCAAGCGCTTGTTGTCCATAGTCTTTTGTCTTAACAAAATACCGACGTGCTTCGAATACGGCTGTATCCTCACTTATGTCTTTGTAACATTTGTATTTTGCCTGCACCATGGCTGTTTCGTATTCCATGCGGTGTCTCTTGTCGAGTACTCCGGGATGAGACCTTATGGAATCTAAAAACACCAACGCACTGTCCGGAGCTGTCTCCATTATCATCTGTGCACAGCCGAGCTGTCTTATCGCTTCCCTACGTTGTTTGCAGGACACTAATGCCATAAGACAAATTACAAGTACTATAAAGGATATCAATCTTCTCATAAATCTATGATAAGCTGATGCAAATTTACAATTTTTTTTGATATAATTTTCTTTTTTTTTAAAATATAAGTTAACAGACAATATTGCCTTTACATATTTTAATTCTACAGAATATTTCTTATATACAGTAATTGTTAAGATATTTCCTGTTTTTCAAAAACGGTTTCGTGGCCAATGCAAACAAATTTTTCCATGACCAGATATCACAACGGACAAAAACGTTCACCTATTAATATTATACGGAATATCCATACTGCATTAGATAACGTTTCAAAGGGACACAAAAAGACATTGTTGTCCGGCAAAAAACGCTTTACAGATATATTCTATTTGATAGACAATTAATTCATACACAAATTAATTTATCAAAATGTAGTAAAGACCATAACATGACGTCTATTCATGTAAATATAATTCCATAAGGACCGAAAACAATTATGAATCATTGATTATAAAAACTTTCAGACACTAAATAAACAGAATCAGAAATCGGACTGTCATGTTTTTTAAAGAAAAACAGGCAAACACGGACAAGTCAACAACAAAAGGCAAGATAAGGAAACCTTATATTAAAAATGTTTAAATCCCTGAGCTTCGAGAGAAATCACATGATTATCCGGAGTTATGAGTTCTGCTTTTCCTTCATCGGCAGTCATATAGCCTATCACGGAAATATCTTTCATAACTTTAATCTTGTCATAATCAGACTGTTGTATGGTAAACAGCAGTTCATAGTCTTCACCGCCATTAAGAGCCGCAATACTTGGCACCACATTAAACTGTTTAGCCACCTCAACGGTTTTGGCATCGAGAGGTATTCTATCTTCATACAGCCGGCAACCCACTTTAGACTGTTTACACAAGTGCAATATCTCCGAAGCGAGTCCGTCGGAAACATCAATCATGGAAGTAGGTTTCACGCCGGCATGAGCGAGAGAAGCAATGATATCCTTACGAGCCTCAGGTTTCAGCTGGCGTTCAAGGATATAATCATAACCATGCAGTTCCGGCTGCATATCAGGGTCAGCCATGAAAGCTGCCTTCTCACGTTCGAGAATAAGCAATCCGGCATAAGCGGCGCCGAGGTCACCGCTGACACATAACAAGTCATTCGGTTTCGCGCCGTCACGATATACAATATCATCTTTTTTAGCTTTGCCAATGACAGTCACAGAGATAAACAAACCAGCCTTGCTTGCGGTAGTATCTCCGCCGACAAGGTCAACATGATAACGGTCGCAAGCAAGACGAAAACCGGAATAAAATTCCTCTACAGCCTCGACAGAATAACGGCTCGACAACCCGAGAGCCAGCACCACATGGGTAGGGGTGCCGTTCATGGCATAGATGTCGGAGAAATTCACGACAGCAGCTTTGTAGCCGAGATGTTTCAACGGAGTATATGTCATGTCGAAATGCACACCTTCGACCAAGATATCCACCGACACCAAAGTCTCTTCTTCGTTACTTATCACGGCGGCATCATCGCCAATGCCTTTGACAGTACCGGCATTATAAATCTTAATGTCTTTCGTCAACCTGTCTATGAGCGCAAATTCTCCGAGAGTTGACAGCTGAGTAACCTGATTATTCTGTATTTCATCCATAATACTGCGTATTTATATCAAAAAATCCCCACCTTGATTATGGCAGGGATTCTCAGTAAAGTGCTCCCACCAGGACTTGAACCTGGGACCAACTGATTATGAGTCAGCTACTCTAACCAACTGAGCTATAGGAGCCGGATTATCAACAAAAAAATTTTTTAATAATTCCTTGTTTTTTCCGCTGCAAATTTACAACTTTGTAGCGAATTACAAACAAAAAAAATAAAAAAATGAAAAAAATTTTTTCGACGATAAAAAATATCATATTTGACTTTGGAGGCGTCATCATTGACATTGACCCCAATGCTGTAGTCAACAACTTGAAAGACAATGGATTCACAGACTTTCAGCGTCTCAAGGAACCGGAGTTCGTTAACATCTTGAACCAGTTCGAAAAAGGCATCATCAGGGCTGAGACTTTCCGAAAAAAGGTGTGTTCGTTCCTCAACATGCCATTAAACAAGAATAAATTCGACGATATATGGAACTCCATGTTATATGATATACCGGAAAGACGTATCAATCTAATTAAAAATTTGAAACCTAACTATCATGTCTATCTCATGAGCAACTCCAACGAGATACATTATGACATGTTTGTGAGAGACCTTCAACTGCGTTTCGGATACAGAGAGTTCGACAACCTGTTCGACAAGTCGTTTTTCTCGTTCGATCTTCATCTGATGAAACCGGATCCTGATGTATTCACCTATATTTTCGACCATTATGATTTAAAACCCGAAGAAACTCTGTTCATTGACGACACTCCGGAAAACATATTAAGCGCACAGAAAATGGGTATGTTGACATATCATCTGTTACGAGGCTCTCGAGTAGTGAACCTCTTCGAAAACGGTTTGTTGCGCGAAGACTTAGACTTCGACATAATACACGAACAAAAATAACGATATTATTACATTATCAATTAATATGTGGGTTTATTATTTGTAAATAAATTTTATATTGATAAATCAAAATATTTTTATATAACAAGCATGTAAGTATAATAAAAACATGAACTTACATGCTTTTTTATCATAACAAATAACTGTAAAAAGCATAAATCTCATCCAATATCCCAAAAACCTCCGATACAGTCTTCACCTCCATCAACCTGAGTTTAAACTGTTTGAAATCAGGAAACCCTTTAAAATAAAGACTCCAATGTTTGCGCATCTCTATTACTGCATAATATTCATCTTTGATTTTCAAAGAATCTACAAGATGAGTTTTAGCCACCTCTACACGTTGTTGAACAGTAGGATGGGACAGGAGCACACCATTTTCCAAATATTCATGTATCTCGGTGAATATCCAGGGATTACCATAGGTGGCACGACCTATCATCAAGGCATCAACGCCGTAGTTGTCAATAAAGAACTTAGCAGAAGCAGCATCTACCACATCGCCATTGCCGATGACAGGTATTGTCATGCGCGGATTGTTTTTCACTGCACCAATCAATGTCCAGTCTGCCGGCTCGCTCCACTTGGTGGTACGCAATCTGCCATGTATGGTAATAGCCTGAATGCCTACATCCTGTAGGCGTTCCGCTATCTCTACTATGTCACGATGTTCACTATCATATCCCAAACGAGTCTTGACAGTGACCGGAGTCCTGACAGCTTTGACAACAGCATCAGTGATAGCCACCATCTTAGGGATATCGTTCATGATACCGGAACCTGCACCTTTGGAAGCCACCTTTTTGACAGGGCACCCGAAATTAATATCAATAACATCGGGCTGATATCTCTCGGCATATACGGCAGCCTCCACCATAGGAGCGACATTGTTACCGAAAATCTGAACTCCAAAAGGTCTCTCTTCCTCATTAAAACCCAACTTACGAACACTCTTCACCGCGTCACGTATCAACCCGTCGGAAGAGATGAATTCCGAAAACACCATGTCGGCCCCGCAACGTTTGCACGCAAGCCTGAATGGCGCATCGGTGACGCCTTCCATAGGTGCTAAAAACAACGGATACCGCTTAAAAACAATTTCTCCTATTTTCATGCCGCAAAGATAGCAAATTATAACAGTACCATAATTACATCATAAAGAAACTATTTACAAAAATTAACATACAAATATCGTGATAAAAAATTATCTTTTATGACATCTATAATAAAAAATATGATATTTCATCTATCTATGACAATAACCATACCTGTAAAAAGTGCAAATCTATTATTATTTGATTTCAATATTAAATATTGATATTATTAGCAATTTAAATAATCTATCATATATTTACATTTTAAATTAGACAAAAGATATTTTTTACATAGATATTATATGTATTTATTATTTCATTTTAAATTATTTTTCATTGATATACGGTAAAAAATAATAATACAAAATTTATATAAAAAATTTACTTAAAACATTAATATCATATTATCAACATACTGTTCAAACGCTATAATTGTAGATACGCCATAATATGACGTTTGTACATTTATAAATATATTGAATTTCTATAAATTATTATAAATTGATTTATTATCAATATAAAAATAATATAATCACTTTGTTTGATTTATAATATATAAATTTGATTTTAAAAATATCAAAAAGGAATTTAAAAATAATATCGGACAATAATGATTATTTTTAATCAAAATATTAAAAATATTATTATTTTTGCAAATAAAATATCAATTACACGACACTATGGAAACAAAAGACTATCGCGCTGAACTTGAAGCAGTTCGTCAGAAAGCAAAAGACATCACCAAGCCCAGAAACGATGAAAGTTTTGACATCCTTTTAGAAGGCATGAGGTGCTGCATATTCATAGCGAAAGAAAACCACGACAAAAAAGAAAGGGAATGGGAGAATGCCGCTCTTGTGCGGGAATTTCTTTTCTATGCCGAACCTCTCGAGGGATTCGACCATCTTTTAAATCATCTATATTCCGCCGTAAGCGATATGGAAAAATTCGTATTGAACCATCCGAGACTAAGAGTGAGATTTTTAAGATTTTTCCTGCTTGTCGTACATCGCATTGAGGCGAAATGCGATCATGAAATGTCAACTTCGGAATATCTTCTTTCAGAAATCAGCGACCTTGAACGTAATATCTATTATGCCGACAACAATAAACTCGAATATATTTCAACTTCGGAACATCTCAAGAGTGACCCTGTAGAATGGACTCAACAATGGGAAGAGATAATTGATGAAGTAGATAAAAGAACTTATGAGAACCTTGCAGGTATTCCACATGGAAGAGGATTCTGTCATACATTATGGGATGAAAAGACACGCATTCTAAGAGAAGAATACGGCATTGAATGGCATAGCCCTGCAGTGATGAATCCTGATGTGAAATTCGATTAAAACACTGCCGTAACAATAACAAAATGTCATGTTATTTTATCAACATATCGTAGAGACTCCATATACGATGTCTCTACATTAATATATTGAATTTCATGTTTTTCGAGACACCGACTTTCTTCATCATCTTAGTAACAGATCAGCCATCAATATTGCCAATATCTGCATTTTTGACACTTTCTCCATAAAAGTATTTTATCGGAAAGCAATGAAACACAATATTTCAGAAAGCCATGTCAAGCTATTCTACCCCAGTCGAAATCTTGGGAATAATACATGTCGAAATAACGTTTTGTTGCGGCATGTTCGGGTTTCGACAACAGTGGGTCAGATTCCAGCAGCAGAGACACCATTCTGCGGGTATGGCGTATCAATGGTTCATCTTTTGTCAAGTCGCCCAATTTCATCTCCACCTGACCGGACTGGCGTGTTCCTTGTGTCTCACCCGGACCTCTCAGCAGCAGGTCCGCCTCAGCTATCTCGAAGCCGTCATTGGTACTTACCATGGTTGCCATACGTTTCTTTCCCTCGCCTGTAAGTTTATGGTCAGTGACGAGGATACAGTACGACTGGTCGGAGCCGCGACCCACACGTCCACGCAACTGGTGCAGTTGCGAGAGCCCGAATCTGTCGGCGTTTTCTATTATCATGACAGAGGCATTGGGCACATTGACACCCACCTCTATCACCGTCGTCGCCACCATGATATGAGCTTGATGTTTTACAAAACGCTGCATCTCGAAGTCTTTATCATCAGCTTTCATTTGGCCATGCACCACACATATCCTGTATTCAGGCTCCGGAAAGTCCATCAACAAAGCCTCATATCCTTCCTTAAGATTTATCAGGTCCATTTTCTCGGACTCTTTTATCAAAGGATATACCACATAAATCTGACGTCCTTCGGCAATCTGTCTCTTCATGAACGATATTATGGCAAGGCGTGATTCCTGGTAAAGATGTATCGTTTTCACCGGTTTACGTCCCGGAGGCAGTTCGTCTATCTTGGAAACGTCGAGATCGCCGTATTGTGTCATGGCGAGAGTACGCGGTATGGGTGTTGCCGTCATGACAAGGGTATGAGGCGGCATGGAAGTCTTCTCCCAAAAACGAGCCCTCTGCGCCACACCGAACCTGTGTTGCTCATCGACAATACAAAGACCGAGATTCTTAAATACCACCTTGTCTTCTATAAGGGCATGAGTGCCTATGATGATGTTGACACTGCCGTCGGCAAGCTGTTCAAGTATATTTCTTCTCTCTGCCGTCTTGGTAGAACCTGTCAACAATGCAACATTGATATTCATTCCTTTTAACTGGTCAGTGACACTCTCATAATGTTGAGTGGCGAGAATCTCGGTAGGAGCCATCAAGGCAGCCTGATATCCATTATCAAGGGCTAACAGCATTATCATCAAAGCCACTATCGTTTTGCCACTGCCCACATCGCCCTGCAACAGACGGTTCATCTGATGCCCAGTCTTCAAATCGGCACGTATCTCCTTGATGACACGTTTCTGCGCTCCCGTAAGCGGAAAAGGCAGATGTTCCTTGTAAAACGTATTGAAATAATCTCCGACCTTGTCGAATACCACACTCATGGTATTAATCTGACGGTCTTTCTTATGCAACAGCATACGAAGTTGAAAGAAGAAATACTCATCATATTTCAGCCTTAACGTAGCATTATGTATGTCCCGGGCAGAAGAAGGGAGATGTATCTTGTAATATGCCTCTTTCCTCGACATAAGATTGTCTTTTATTACAAGACTTTGAGGCAACACCTCCGGAATGATGTCAACTACTTGAGGAAGCAATGTCTTTATGATGTTGGCAATCTGACGCGAACCGAGACCAATGTTGCTCAACTTCTGGGTTGTATAATAGACTCCTTGCAAGCTCTCGCCTACAACCAAGTCATTGGGATTATAGTCATCCACTTCGGGATGCACAAAAGAATATCTGTTGTTGAAGAAGTTGGCTTTGCCGAAGATGAGATATTTCATACCCGGCCGGAAACGCGACCTTATCCATTTCAGTCCTTGAAACCATACAAGTTCTACTGAACCTGTTTCATCGGTAAAGGTGGCAGTAATACGAGTGACACGAGGCGAACCGAAAGACTGCATGTTGGACACAGTGCCCACAAGTTGATAATAAACGGCATCGCTGCATATCTGGTTGACTTTATGCACTTTGCTCTTATCGACATAACGGAAAGGAAAATGGTCCAACATATCTTGATAGGTAAAGATAGAAAGTTCCTTATTGAGCAGTTCCGCTCTTTTGGGACCGACGCCTTTCAAAAATTCTATTTTCGTTTGCAGCAAATCAACCATATTTGGATTTTAGGCTGTGAAGATACTAAAAAAACGGCAAAATACCGTAAATAATATTTTTTGTCATCAAATAAAAAATATATTCTACAAAATACATTATTAAAAAACAAACGGATGGTAACAATGTACCACCCGTCGTAAGATTCAAACACTATATTATATCAATAATCCCAAAGATATTGTTCAAAGTCTATGATACTTTGTTTTATTCTCTCGGATTCGAGCAGAGCATCTACGCCTTGAGCATATTCCTGTATGCTACGGTCATAAATATTCTCTTCCTTGTAGATATAACTGTCGAACATTCTCTTCCAGAACACCTCGTCGTATGACAAAAGGCCTGCCGAATTGTTGCGGTTGAAATACGGAGCCTGTGCCAAGATATTCCTTGCGCTCTCGTAAGGTATCCAGAACAAAGGTTGCGGCACGCGGTCACCAGTCTCCAATTCCCTCATTCTGACAGGACAGATAGCAATGATGCGTACCATAAGTTGGGATCTCTGTTTGTCGAAATACCAGTCTTCCTTGAGACGGAGACGTAATACCTGTGACGGGTCGAACTGAGAAATAATGATTGTATCATACTCATCATACGGAGGATACGGTCTTCTGAAAGTACGGTATGTAGTATCCGATTGTTTACTCATAAACTGATTATAAGAAATCGGGGTCAACATCTCGTCTGTTGATTCAACCTCATAAGCTGTTATTTTACCTTCTTTCATACCATCGAGTATGATAGTGATAAAGTTTTTCCAATTCTGATGAGAGACAGTAGGATAATAGAATCCCAAATTCATTTTCTGGCGGAAGTCTATCTCTCGCCATATTCTCTTCTTCCACATCACGTCAGCCTCACGAACCGTAGGCAACGGCAATGGAGTCTTCTCACCCAATGAGTTCTCAACATAGATACCATCGGTGAAAGTCTCATCGAGTATAGCCTGACTTTGTCCCTTCGGAGCGGCACAAAGAGTCAATACAGAGATTGAAACAAAAGCAATTAATCTCTTCATTTTTATTTATATTTATTATTTAATTTCAATATTGATAGGATTCAGAGTTCTCGTAGCGCCGTCAGGACCCTTTGCCTGAATACTTTCGAAGAAAAGTTTCTGACCGCGTTTAGATTTGCTGATAATATCGAGGGCCTCCTCATTGAATCTACCTCCTCTTATGGTTCCTGAAGTCTTGTAGTCGCCGGCAACTATAGTAGATAAAGTGTAAGATACGATGTTATACTGATAGTCGCCGAATTCGAAATCACCCATATCGGGAATGATACCGCCGGCAGCCTGCAGTTCGTTTCTGCCTATCTGACCACTCGATATACCTGCAATGGTAGCCTGAGGACTCGGTACGCGCTTGATACGGAAATCATAACTTCCAAGTACCACTCTCTTGCCGTCTATCATTGTAGAAGCTGTGACGGTAGTCGTCTTTTCTCCTGCCGGGACTTCTACCATATAGGTACCGGATTCTTTACCTTTTGTTATCTTTCCTTTTGAGATAGCAACATCGATTTGTTCATTAGCAATACCGGGTGATGACACTGAAATAGGATTTTGAAGACCTTGATAGAATATCATCATCTGTGTAGGAGCCACTGTCACTGACGGAGGAGCCACCGTAAATGAAGAACTGAACGGATAAGGCACTTTTTCACCAGTCTCAGGGTCTATCATCTCCACAACACCGGCATATTCCTGTATTCCGACAGAAGTACCGGGAAATTTCAATTTCACAACACCGCCAACACTCGAAGCCGATTTGACAGAACCTTGTCCTGCCTTGTAGAAATCCTTGACACCTCTCGCATATTTAACATCAAACTGACGTGCCGTGTCGGATGCTGCAATAAACACATCAGCTTCATAATCCTGACCTGTCAGAACGTATGTGGTCTTTGGAATAACTCTCGCTTCCAACGCATTGAACTTATAATCACTCGCACCTATTCTTTTGAACAATTCAGAGATAGCATCGAATTCGGTAGTCTGTATTTCACCAATTATTTTATTCAAAATGGCTATATCAGCAGCCAAAATGACATGATAGAAATTCTTATTTTCCCAATCGAGTTTATTGTCATTGGCATCAAGATATATTATCTCCTGTCCATTGGCATCATGCGAAGTAAGAAGACCTACCTTACTACCATAATTTATAATACCGGCAGATTGTACAGTATTAATGATATAATCGCGATATGCATCTATTTTTTCACGTAACTTGGTAGCATTACCTTCATTAATCATAAAATTGGTAGGTGCATCGTACTTGTCTTTTGCACTTACATTTTTAAGGTCAAATTCATAGAACACACGATCATTGCTCGGATCAATTTTACTTTTATTTCTAAGGAGAGCCTCACCTTCATCCTGATTAAGCATTTCCTCTTCCGTTATACCTTCAGTAACGAGTACCAAAGGAAGTTTTATCTCTTTCTCTATGAAATTGATAATCTCGTCGGTATGCTTACGAATATCCTGTGCCTTCTCCCAATAAGGAGCGACTTTTTCCTGTTGTCTGTCGTATTGTTGCTGAAAAGTCCTATAATAATCCTCAATCTTTCTTTCGACGCTTGCATTGGACACCTCCAAACCGTCATTCACGATAGCAAAAGCATCGAGAATATCGACAGAAACGTTCAAAGCGAGCAAGGCTGTCAAGACGAGATACATCATAGATATCATCTTCTGCCTCGGGGTTTCTTTAAATCCTGCCATTTCTCACGTTTTTTTAAGTTAATAATAAGTTAACTTCAAACCATCAAGATTTGACATTCATGGCAGAAAGCATATTTCCGTAAACTGTATTAAGAGCAGACATACGTTTCGATAAATCGGCAATCTGATGATTGAGAGCTTCCGTTGATGATGCTGAAGCACCGACTTTCTCAATATATTCTGACATGGTTTTATTCAATTTGTTATTGGTCTCTGCCATAACAGCCGTATTTTGGATCTGGATCTCGAGAGCGGCAACAGATTCCGTAGCTTTACGCATCGCTTTGGCATAATCGCTTGTCGCTGTCACTGCATTGCTTATCTCAGCCATTTTTGCAGCATTCTCGCCAAGTTTATTGATACCTTCACCTAATCTCTCCAATGCCTGATTACTTATATTGGCTTTTTCAAACATCTGGTCGAGTTTACCCATTGCAGAATTGTTATTAGTACCTTTGGATCTTCCTTCCGTACTGCCTTCTGCTTCTTTTCCATGATAGGCATAAGCAAATTCTGGATACACCAAACTCCAGTCCGGTTCTACATGCGGCGGTTCAAATGCCGAGAAAAAGAATATGACAGCCTCTGTCAACAAACCTACTGTCAACATGAGATTGGCACCAGGCCAGTGTGTCAATTTAAACAAAGCACCAACAAGAACGATTGTTGCGCCAATACCATAGACTCTGGACATAAAAACCTTGTAGCCTCTACTTTCCAATAATTTACTCATAATTCCTAATTTTATTAAAATGTTTTGATTATAAATTCTTTATTTTATCAATTGTAAACTCTTGATGCCTTTGCCGGGTTATCACCCTTGTTACGACCAAGATACGGCTGAATACAACGGAATCCTATATAACATTTGGCAGAATCCTGATATTCGTAGGTACGTGTAGTCACCTGAAGATAATAAGATATATCTTTCCAAGAACCGCCACGGATGACTTTTCTCTTCATGACAGGCGGGTCGCTTTCCTTGGCATTATAAGTATAATTGGGGTTCATATCCCATGTAAAATTATACGATGCAGGGTCGAAAGCACTATTAGTCCATTCTGCCACGTTACCGGCCATATCATACAATCCCCAATCATTCGGAGGATAATGTCCTACTATCAAAGTTCTAAGGCCTCCATCTGCTATATAGTTGCCACGTAATGGTTTGTAGTTGGCGAGCAGACAACCTTTTTCATTTCTCGTATAAGGACCTCCCCACGGATAAGGATTCAAATGGTTGCCGCCTCTTGCTGCCCATTCCCATTCCGCTTCAGTAGGAAGACGGAACTCCGAAAGCACCATCTCACCCTTCTGAGAACGAAGATATTTATTCAATTTCTCTGTACGCCACACACAGAATGCTTTTGCCTGATTCCAGTTTACACCGACAACCGGATAATTGTCGTATGCAGGATGCCAGAAATACTTTTCTGTGAGAGGGTCGTTGAATGAATATGTATAATCATGTATCCACGCCAAGGTATCCGGATATACATTGATACTTTCTTTTTTGACATATACCGAACGGTCGGTAAGACCTTGTGGACGGTTGGCAAGACCGGCATTGCGATAATCGGCATCATCTCTAAACTCTTTTCTTGCAGCTGCCTGAAGGTCTATCCAGAAATATTCATAGAACAACTTTCTCGAATCTATCTCTTTCTTTCCAAAATAGCGCTCATTCTCAGGAATCCACATCTCCTCGAGTGCATCTCTGTAATCTTGATTGTCACTATTCCACTCTATATCCTCTTTCCAATTAAGATAAGGCGGGTCATATAACTCCCCTGTCTTTGGATTTTCTGAGATAAGATATACTTCAGGTGCCACCTCTCCCAACAATGTTCTGGCTATGGAATCACGCACATAGTTAACAAACTCACGATATTCGTTATTTGTTATCTCTGTTTCGTCCATGAAGAAAGCAGACACAGATATTGTCTTTGGCTGAGACAAATATCCTGCTGTAATATCCTGACCTCCAACGCCCATGGTATAACTTCCCATAGGGACGAACACCATGCCATACGGATCAGGCTGATAAAATGGTTTCGATTTCTTTCTTACACCGACCAACTCTCCTTGGTTTGTATTGCTACAACTTGAGAATACAAGTACGATCAGGCTTATCAACAAAAACTTTTTCATTTTAAATACTTTGAATTTATAACTATTCCTAACGTTTTTACACTATAATTATTATTATCCTCGTTGACTTTTTTAAGCGAGCCAAAGGTAACAAATTATTCTATTTATTCAACAAAAAAACATGTTTTTTCAACATCTTTCATCAATTTATTTTATAAATATCTGATACTACGATAGATACGAGGATGTTTGTCCAAGTCTAACTTGAAGCAATAGCTTATGGAAACTTCATGAGAGCCGGGTACTGCCAATCCCAGAGTGTTGATATCGTATGCATAAGAAATCTGTAAATCTTTAATCTTTATGCCTGCCATAATATCTACTGACTCCTGAAATCTGTAATTAAGTCCAACCCAGAAACGATCATTATACATAACCTTAGACCCAATATTATACTGAGTCGAAGCCACATCGCTCATAATACACAGTGACGGTAAAATAGCGAATAACGAGTTGGTAAACTGATATTCAAACCCTGCCACAAGATAAAAAGTCCTATCTCCCACAAAACTTGCACTCGACTCGGCTGAACCCACAAGTTCTTTTCCTTTCGATTCAAACAAATTGGTGACAGAGAACCCTATATAATATGTTTCAGGCACCATCCAGAATAAGCCAAGATTGGCATCGAATAGCATAGATGTCTCTTCTCCTGTCGGTAAAAACGGATCAGAAGATACTAATGGATTCAATTTAGAAAAATCCATCGATCGATTCACCAAATTGAAAGCAGCACCTAAACCAAGAGTACCTGCTCCGAGATCGAAATGATACGAATACCCAAGATTGACACTTACATTATTTTCAAAACCAATCTCATCTTTCATTATGCCGAGAGCGAGACCTCCTCTTAGAAAACGAACAGGTATATCTCCGGAAAACAACAACGTTCTCGGTGACACTCTATTCCCATCCATATCTTTAAACCCTGACCATTGGTCTCTATAAATTCCCAATATATTGACACCTTCGCTAAGACCGGCATAACCGGGATTTATCACAGCATAAGAATTGCTGTAATTGGTGAACATAGGCGCCTGTTGAGCCTTTATTTCGTTACAAACCAGCAACAACACCAACAATACTATTATATATCTTAAAACTCGCACCTTATCCGTGTTTTCTAATATTCTAAAATCTTTAACTAAAAACCACTCCGTTTATTGTGTTAATGAAATCACAAAACACACATTACAAATATTTTATGATATTATCTGAACAACTTAACAATGTCATTGCCATTGGCATACACAAGCAGGACTAACAATATAGCCAATCCTATCATCTGTGCCACCTGTAAAAATCTGTCACTCGGCTTACGTCTCGTTATAAGTTCATAAATCAAAAACAATACATGTCCTCCGTCAAGAACCGGTATTGGCAATATATTCATCACAGCGAGAATAACCGACAACAATGCTGTCATTCTCCAAAACTGATACCAATTGAACGTATCCGGAAATATCTTTCCTATAGATATAAAGCCGCCAAGACTTTCATAAGCTTTTGTCTCCGGCTTAAACACCAACTTCAACTGTTTCCAATAATCGCTTATTTCTGTCATCGTTTTTGAAAAGCCATGCGGTACAGCTTCCAGGAAAGTATATTCCTGTGTTTTAAGTTCCAACATAGGTTGTGCATAAACCCCAATCACGCCTTCTGCAGGAAGATGCAAAGGCACTACTAAAGTATCATTGTTCCTTACCACAGAGATATTAATGTCGGTATCGGCAAATTGTTTGATACATGCAACAAAATCTTGATAATAAGGTGTATTTATATCGTTGATTTTCACTATTATATCATCAACTTGCATACCGGCATCCTTTGCCGCCGAGTTGTCGGAAAACTCTCCCACCACAAAAGGCATTCTGTATGACATGAACGTGGATTGATGTTTCAGCATTTTTGTCACCGCATCCGGAGGCAACATGACCTTTACCTTCTTTCCATCACGTTCCACTTCTATATATTTAGTATCCTCTAATATAATCTCCATCGGGATTTGGTAAAAGTTTTCTATATATTCGCCATTAACAGACAATATCTTGTCACCGTCTTTAAGTCCGAGATTATATCCGAGACTATCTACTGCAATACCATATTTATTGACTTCTGAGGTAGGAAGATACTGTTCTCCATAAGCAGACAATATCCCGATAAATATCAATACAGCAAGGACAACATTCATGAAAACACCGCCTATCATTATAATAAGGCGTTGCCATGCCGGTTTACTACGAAATTCCCACGGTTGTACAGGACGTTTCAATTGTTCCATATCCATTGATTCATCAACCATACCTGCAATCTTACAATAGCCTCCTAAAGGAATCCACCCAATTCCAAACTCAGTATGTTCTTCATCGGTACGCCAGTCGTCTTGGGGCAAAGTGCTGAGATCTATAGATTCGTAAGTATATTCTTTTTTATTAGTTTCAGAATTAACATTCACATGTTCTGTATAGCTTTCCGGCACATTTTTACTAAAAAAACGAAAACGCCATTTACCATGCACCTTCTTGAAACGCAAAATAGAAAACTTGTAATTGAAGAAAATATAAAACTTCTCCACTCTCGTTTTGAATATGCGTGCGGCAATGAAATGCCCGAATTCATGCACTATCACCAACAGCGACAATGAAAGAATCAGTTGTACAATCTTAATTAATATATCCATCTTAAATTAATTTTCAATTTGCAAAGATAATAAAAACAATTCACATTATTTAAAGTCACTCTTCAAAAGAAATATACTCTTCGGGATTCAAAGCTATCCCATTATACCACAACTCAAAATGAAGATGAGGTCCTGAAGAAAGATTGCCACTGCCTCCTATTATAGATATAGCATCACCTGCCCTCACTATGTCACCCTCTTTTTTCAACAATGCCGCATTGTGTTTATATACTGATATAATATTATTATCATGTTGAATAACAATGACATAACCAACACCAACGCTCCAATCAGAATATATTACGGTACCATCGGAAACAGCCATTATCACCGCGTCATTACGAGCCACTACATCTATCCCATAATGCTTTTGATGACTGCTATAATAATTAGTGATAACACCTTTAAGCGGAGGGAAAAACGACAACATGTCGATATCTTTATTATCATGATTTCCTCCTTTAAATATATTAAATTGGGACTCCATCTCAAACTGCAATCTGAAAATACTGTCATATTTGGACTTCAAATATTTGGTTTCTGCCGCATTGCTGCCTACTACAGGTACATCTTCCATACTGTACACCTCATCATTTTCAATATCTTCATCATTCAATATTCTCTTGAGATTATACATATACTGTTCATTATTCCTAAGCACCGTTTCCAACGAGTCGGTTCTATAATTTATTTCATGAACAAGACTGTCAAGATTGTCATCAGGATTTTTATAAACAATATCTTTCATCGGTGTAAACAGCATCAAACATATTGTCCCAATCACCGATACCAATATCAAGCCTACACACAAATAAATCATATATTGCAGGCGTATTTTTATAAACTTATGATTATCTGTCACTTCATTATAATCATCTGTCGTTTTATTATTGTTTTTTCTTCTCACTTTAATACTTTTACAAATTAAACCTCTCAGGATATTTACCTTTCATCCCACGATAAAAATCCTCGATAATCTTAAAATCGGCATCAAAATCTCCTGAAGGATAAATTACAGGACCGGTGCCGCATATTTTATTGCCAAAATCCATAAAACCAACAATAATAGGCACATTGGCTTTAAGTGCTATATAATAAAAACCTTTTTTCCAATGTTCGGTACGTTTTCTTGTTCCTTCAGGTGTTATCACCACATTGAGTTCATCATATTTGCCAAACTGTTCCACTACGCTGCTCACCACATTGGATGCCCTGCTTCTGTCAACAGGTATGCCCCCGAGTTTTCTCAACAGCCAACCCAAACAGTCCGGCTTGAAAAATTCTTTTTTTACAAGAAAACGTACCGGACGCTCTATATACCAATAATAATAACGTCCAATAAAGAAATCTTCTATACTCGTATGCGGAGCTGCAATGGTAACACTTTTTTTGATGTCTTCCGGTATCTCTCCGACCATCTTCCAGCCTTTCAACTTCAACATCGTTTTTCCAAACCAACTCTTAAAACTCATGCCTACACCTATTAATTAATATTAATAAACATCCAAATTCAACTTGTCGCGTAAATCTATAAGATTAGGATTTTTTTCTGCCATCTTCTCAAATTTACTTCTGTCAGTATAAGGCACTTCTTCATGTTTCTGTTCTTCTACATGTTCAATCAAAGTAAACTGATTGTTGTTCAACCCTTTTCGTAAATAATCCCGTAATGCTGACATTCCTTGCAAATCATTTACAACCAATGTATTATCTATAGTAAAATGAATCTCGAAAGGTGCCACGAGAGTTATCTTGGATCTAACAATACCGGCAACAAATGCCGACATACGTAACTTGTTCTCACTGACAAAACGTTGCCATAAATCCTGTACCTGTTCAACAGTAAAAGGATTTGTCATTACAATCTCCTTATGTTCAGGTTCTTTCTCTTTTTTTTCTGTAGATGATATCGACACCGAGAACATACTGCCAGACCTTGACACTTTTGTATCGTCATATTTTTGTGCCTGTTGCGGCTGCACGTTCTGCTGTTGACCTGCAGGTTGCGGCGAATGTATCGGTTGTTGCGGATTTACATGCTGTTGCGGCTGTATCTGTTGCGGTTGACCTGCAGATTGCTGCGGATTTACATGCTGCTGCGGCTGTATCTGTTGCGGTTGACCTGCAGATTGCTGCGGATTTACATGCTGTTGTTGCGGTTGCGCGTTCTGCTGTTGACCTGCAGGTTGTTGTGGTTGCACCTGTCTCTGCTGTGCCATTTGTCTCTGCGTCGCATAACACATTTTCAACAAACATATCTCTATATGCAATCTCTTGTTATTTGAACTCTTAAAATCTATATCACACTGATTAGCAAGGTCTAATGATTTAAGAAGGAACCATTCCCCGGCCAATTTGGCTTGTGTAATGTAACGCTGTTTCAGCTGTTGCCCTACTTCCATCAAATCTGCGACAGCGGCATTTCTGCCCAACAACAGATTACGGAAATGTGTCGAAAGTCCCTGAATGAAATTTTGTGCATCGAACCCTTTATCTATCACTTCATCAAGTAACAAAAGCACAGCATTGTAATCACTTCTCAAAATATTGTCTGTCATTTGAAAATAATATTCATAATCAAGGACATTGAGATTTGCAATTACGTCATGGTAAGTAATATTCTTACCAGAAAAACTCACCATTTGGTCGAAAATAGACAAAGCATCACGAAGAGCACCATCGGCTTTCTGCGCCACAATGTTAAGAGCTTCTTCCTCAACCGTAATACCCTCTTTTGCTGCAATGTTTTGCAAATGTTTCGTTATATCTTCTACAGTAATTCTCTTGAAGTCGAATATCTGACATCGTGACAAAATTGTGGGTATGATTTTATGTTTCTCTGTCGTTGCGAGGATGAATTTAGCATACGCCGGAGGTTCTTCCAAAGTTTTAAGGAAAGCATTGAAAGCCGCCTGCGACAACATGTGCACCTCATCGATTATATAAACCTTATATTCACCTGTCTGAGGCGGGATGCGAACCTGCTCCACAAGATTTCTGATATCATCTACAGAGTTGTTGGACGCTGCATCCAACTCATATACATTGAAAGAAGCCGAGTTGTTGAAACTCCTGCATGACTCGCACTCATTACATGCTTCAAAATCTTCGGTACGATTGGTACAGTTAATGGTCTTTGCCATAATTCTCGCACACGTCGTCTTACCTACACCTCTCGGTCCACAAAACAAAAAAGCTTGTGCTAATGTATTGGTTTTTATAGCATTTTTTAATGTTGACGTAATTGCTCCTTGTCCTACCACACTATCGAAAGTCGAAGGCCTGTATTTACGTGCCGATACAATAAAATTATCCATTAATTCATCATTTTGCCGCTGTAAAGTTACAAGTTTTTTTAAAACAAACGACCTTTTCTTTTATATTATCCACCAAATAATTAAGGTAAACATACGTCTATTCTACTCGATTAACGAAAAAAATCCATAAAAAAGTCAATAATTATCAGTCAATCTAAATATTAAACAACATAATGGCAGATGACTATTACGATTTTTTCAAAAAATCACTAAAGTAAAAGTCTAAATGCTTATCTTTGCAAGTTCAGAATAATGTGATAAAATATTTGACGAAAAAACGAGTTATTAGGATAACCAAATATCGATAAAGTGTCTAAACTTAGAAAGATAAATATATTTAAGATTACTGCCTTAGCATTATCAATATTAATGGCAGCATCATGTTCCACAAAAAAGAACAAATGGAACAGAAGAGTTTATCATAACCTCACAAGTCATTATAATGTGTGGTGGAATGGCAATCAGAGTGTTAAAGAAGGAGAGAAATCATTAAATGAGAGTGTCAAGGATGACTATACTGATATTCTTCCTGTTTTCAATTATGGTACAAGAGAGAACGCTCTTGCGTTAAATTCCACTATGGACAGAGCCATTGAGAAATCTGCCATGTGCATACAACGGCACTCCATGAATTTCAACGGCAAAGAATATGTGAAATGGATAGATGATGCCTTTCTGATGATGGGACAGGCTCATTTTTATAAACAAGACTATGTGCCTGCTCGACGTACCTTCGATTTTGTTGCCAACAAATACCGTGGGAATAACATCACCTACACTTCTAATCTTTGGTTGGCAAAGACTTACATAGAAACAGAACAGTATCAGAAAGCCGAAGCTCTGCTTCAGAATCTGACAGCAGCATCAGCAAACAACAATATGCCAAAATATGTTAAAACCAACCTCGATCTGGTGCTTGCCGATTATTATATTTCTACCGGAAAAGAAAATGAGGCTGTCAAGTATTTGAAAAGCGCCTTGTTGACAGCTAAGAACCGTACCGTCAAGACAAGAGCGATGTTTATTTTGGGACAGATATATGCCAAACAAAATGACAATGAACGTGCCGTAGAACAATTCGAGAATGTAATAAAACGTCACCCTAATTACGAAATGGCATTCGAATCACGCATGTATATAGCAAAATGTTCCAACACCAACGACACTGCTACTATAATGAAGATGTTCAGAAAAATGCTCAACGATGCCAACAACATCGAATATCACGACAGGATATACTTCGCCATGTATGAAGTGGCATTGAAAAATAATAATGAACCTTTTGCTATTGAATGTCTTAAAAAATCTGTTGCATGCAGCCGTGACAATAACAATCAGAAGATAAAATCATCTCTCACCGCTGCCACCATGTTATTCGATAATAGTGATTATGTCCTGTCACAAGCATATTACGATACTGCAGTAATGTCTATGGACCGCACTTACGAAGGATATGACAGCCTGCTCAACCTGACAGTCGTGCTCAGCGAACTTGTAGAAAATCTCGTGACATATCAATTACAGGACAGCCTTTTGCGTCTTGCCGACATGGATTCTTTACAAAGAAACATCATAATCGACAAGTTGATTGAAGACTACAAAGCTGAACAGAAACGTCTGGAAGAAGAAAAAGCACTAAAAGAACAATTGGCTCTTTTAGGTCAAGACGAGGCTCCTAAACAAGACTATTCCATTGGTGCCGATGCTGCCGGATGGTATTACTACAACAACTCAGCCGTCATACGAGGTCAATCCGAATTTAGAAAGAAATGGAGCAACAGAACCTTGGAAGACTTCTGGTTCATCAGCAACAAGCAAAGCATGCAGAAAGAAGAAGATATACCTGAACTGACAGAAGAGGAACTCGCCAATCTTACAGAAGAAGAAATCGCTGAACTTAAAGAAAAGGGCTTGTTAAACGCAAAAGACCCGGGAGATACCATACAATATACCGAGACAGACCGTGAATTTTATCTCAAACAAATACCTTTTACACAGGAAGCCAAAGATGAAGCCAATGCCTTGATAGCTCAGGCTTTGAACAATATTGGTTATATTTATTATGACAACATAGAAGACTACCAACGCTCCATCGAGGCTTATACGGAACTTAACGAACGTT
Source organism: Candidatus Limimorpha avicola (assembly GCF_056978975.1). NCBI lineage: Bacteria > Pseudomonadati > Bacteroidota > Bacteroidia > Bacteroidales > Candidatus Limimorpha > Candidatus Limimorpha avicola. Next base: position 24,247 of record NZ_DBMCYK010000021.1, on the reverse strand, counting down.
ATCCCGAAAACGAGAACGAACTGCCTTCCTGGTACTATCTTTACAAGATGTATTACGAACGTAATGAAAAACAGCAATCAGAACATTATAAAAACCAGATTCTGCTGAAATATCCGGATTCCAATCAAGCCAAAATCATCATGGACCCGGAATATTTCATCAAAGAGGCAGAAATGGGGGCACAAGCTTCTCAGTTCTATGCCAAGACATTCGATGCATACAAAAACGGGCAGTATCAACGTGTGAGAATGAATGTGGAACGTGCCCGCGAACTTTATGCAAACGATACTGCATTAATGCCGCGTTTCGAGTTCCTTGATGCCATTTCATTGGGTTATCTCGAAGTTGTTGACTCCATGGCTGTTGCATTGTACCGCTTGGTGAACACTTATCCTCAAAGCAGCATTAAACCTCATGCCATGGAAGTGCTCCTCAAAGCCAATGACATGTATAACCTCGGCCTCAACATAGAAAGTGCCAGACCAAAAGACAATACGGAAAAAGAAGAGGAATCTCCTTATACCTATAACCCCAATGAAACACATTATGTGATGGTGATTGCTCAAACCAGAGTGAGAATAAATCCTTTGAAGGTTCGTATGACTGATTTCAACAAAAATAATTTCCGTATGTTGCAATTAGAAGTCAAAAGCGTGATGCTAAACAAGCAACAATCCATCATTACGATAGAAAAATTCGACAATGTACAGGCTGCCAAAGATTATATCACCTCACTGTTCCTGACAGATTATGTCTTCGGCGGCATCAATCAGGATGATTATCAGATCGTGCCGATATCTATTTCCAACTACCCAATCTTCTATCAACAGAAAGATGTGGAAGGTTATTTCAAATTCTGGAACAAGAACAACAAATAAGTAAATAAACGTAACATGATGAAACAGAAGAGTGTAATACATTATCAATTGACATTGTGTTGTATAGTAATTGTTCTTGCTGCACTTACATTGTTGATAAAGCCTTATATAACGGCTTGGTTGACACCATTATGGCTTTATCAGCTCTTCTTTTTCTTCTGTATCAACTTGATCATCTATCATCTCACACAAAAAAAGATGCAGGGTGACGCCGCCAAATTTGCCAACTTCTACATGATATTGACGGTAACCAAACTCGTATTGTTTTTGTCAATAATACTTATTTACGCCTTCAGTTTTCCTGAGGACGCTAAGAGATTTATAATATCATTTTTAGGATATTACATCTGTTTCATGGTGTTCAATATCATCAATTTCGTTAAAATGAAGAAGAATGGAAAATGAAATCATAGGATACGAGAAGATAGAGAAATTCAATCCTGAAAAACTTGTTAAATTACAGGAACATTATAAAGCCATACTTGAATTGCTCGGAGAAGACACAGAACGTGAAGGATTGTTGAAAACCCCTTTGCGTGTTGCCAAATCAATGCAATTTCTCACACAGGGATACTTCATGGACCCCATGGAGATACTGCTGTCGGCACGTTTTAAGGAAAATTACCGACAAATGGTGATAGTGAAAGATATAGAATTATTTTCACTATGCGAACATCACATGATACCTTTTATTGGAAAGGCTCATGTGGCATATATTCCAAACGGTTATATTACCGGATTGAGCAAGATAGCACGAGTGGTGGAAGCCTACTCGCGCCGGCTTCAGGTACAAGAACGTCTTACTACACAAATTAAAGATGCCATCAACGAGGCTTTACATCCTCTCGGCGTGGCTGTCGTAATTGAGGCACGACATTTGTGTATGTGTATGCGAGGTGTACAGAAACAAAATTCTGTCACTACAACAAGTGACTTCGTGGGTGCCTTCGAAAGAGAAAAGACACGCTCGGAGTTCTTCCAACTGATAGGAACAAACTTACATTAAATAAACTATGGATCAATTAGAAAACAACTTCAATTTAGAACAAAAAATGCCAAAGGCATTGCCAAGAACATTCGTTTCCAACGTATTCTTATGGATGTTTGCAGCATTGGGAATAACAGCTTTCGTTGCATATATCTTCGGTACCAATCCTTCATTGTTAAGTACGTTGATAACTGTAACTCCTACAGGAGAAAGTAAAATCAACATATTGGGATGGATTTCCATATTCGCACCATTCATAATAGTATTGGTCATGACTATGAGAGTAAACAAAATGAGCTTGAGTTCCATGGTACTTCTTTATGTATTGTATTCAGTGCTGATGGGATTAAGTCTCAGTTTCATCTTTGTGATATATACTCAGGCATCCATTTTCAAGACTTTTATCATTACTTCAGCCATGTTCGGCACAATGGCAATAGTGGGATATACCACAAAAACCGATCTAACCAAATTAGGCTCTTTCTTATTAATGGCTCTTATTGGTATCATTATAGCCACTCTCATTAATATGTTCACTCGAAGTTCACAACTTGACTTCATTATCAGCATCATAGGAGTTATAATCTTCACTGGTCTAACTGCTTATGACGTACAAAAAATAAAAAGAATAGGTGAGAGCGGAATGTTGGAAGGCGATATGATGGCGAAAATCACTATTCACGCTGCCTTGAGTCTGTATTTGGATTTTATCAATTTATTCTTGTATTTACTTAGATTTTTCGGAAACAGCAGAGATTAAAATATGAGCAATATGAAAGCATTTGTATTCCCGGGACAAGGTGCCCAATTCGTAGGTATGGGCAAGGACCTTTATGACAACTTCTCAAAGGCCAAGGATATGTTCAACAAGGCAAATGATATCCTTAAATTCAAAATTACGGATGTCATGTTCGAAGGTACCGACGAGGATTTACGTCAAACCAAAGTGACACAACCGGCTATTTTCTTGCATTCTGTCATTTTGGCATTTATGTTGGGTGAAAGATTTAATCCTGACATGGTGGCAGGTCACTCTTTGGGAGAGTTTTCAGCATTGGTGGCGAACAAAACCATAAGTTTTGATGACGGTCTCCGTTTAGTCAACGACAGAGCTAAAGCAATGCAGAAGGCCTGCGAATCCACACCCGGCACCATGGCTGCAGTGTTAGGACTTGACAATGCCACTGTTAACAGAATTTGTGAATCCATAAATGAAATAGTTGTTCCCGCCAATTACAATACCATTGGGCAAATCGTTATATCAGGTTCATTGGAAGGTGTCAGGATTGCCGGCGAGAAACTCAAGGAAGCCGGCGCCAAACGTGTCGTACCTTTGGCAGTAGGCGGTGCTTTCCACAGCCCTCTCATGGAACCTGCTCGCCTTGAATTGTCCGAAGCCATAAAACGTACTAAATTTAATAAAGGTATATGCCCCATATATCAAAATGTTACAGGTCAAGCTGTCAATGACCCGGAAATCATAAAAACCAATCTCATTGCACAGTTGACTTCTCCTGTATTTTGGACTCAGACTATGGAGAATATGATAGCCAACGGTTTGAAATCTGTGGTAGAAGTAGGACCCGGCACAGTGTTGCAGGGATTGTTTAAAAAATTAAATAAGAGTAATATTGAACTGTCAAGTGCTACAATAACTGATGAACAGTAAAAACCTTCTGCCTCTGTATTTTGCCTTGGTCCTCATCTTAGGCCTGCTCCTTGGCATCAACGTCAACAAACGTGACGTAAAACCTGTCAATGGCAAAACTTTTGACAACATCGACAATGTGCTATCCTTGATAAAAAACGACTATGTTGACTCTGTCGAGATGGACGAACTGCAAGTTAAAGCCATAAAAGAAATGTTGTCCGAAATGGACCCTCACAGTGAATACATAGAACCCGAAATACTCGATGATGTAAACGACCAGTTGTTAAGCAGTTTTGAAGGTATCGGGGTTTCATTCCGTATTGAAAAAGATACTGTTACCATATTGGAAGTGATAAAGGGCGGTCCTTCGGAAAAAGTGGGTATCAAGGCAGGCGACAGAATTGTTTATGTCAACGACTCACTGATAGCCGGTGTGGGAATACAAAACACCGGCGCCATGAGACTGCTCAAAGGTCCTAAAAATACAAAGGTGGATGTGAAAATTCACCGCTATGACGTGCCGGAACTATTGGACTTCACCATAACCCGTGATGTGATTCCAAACAACAGCATAATATCATCTTTCATGATAGATGAAAATATAGGATTTATCAAATTGACACGCTTTGCATCATCGACATATAAAGAATTTGTCGATGCCATAAAAGAACTGAAAAAAGAGGGTATGACACAACTTGTTCTCGATTTGAGAGGCAACACAGGCGGATACCTCGGTACTGCAGTGGACATGATAGATGAAATGCTGCCAAAAGGAAGTTTGATAGTCTATACGGAAGGAGAACATCGTCCGAGAAATTATCTTTATGCAAGACGCCATGGCATATTGGAAAACGATGACATAGCCGTGCTTATCGATGAAGGCTCGGCAAGTGCCAGCGAGATAGTAGCCGGAGCATTGCAAGACAACGACAAAGGTATTATCATAGGCAGACGTTCTTTTGGCAAAGGTCTCGTGCAAGAGCAGTTCGACCTTCCTAATGGCGCCGCACTTCGTCTCACCGTAGCACGTTATTACACTCCAACAGGTCGTTGCATACAAAAACCATTCAGCGGCAACAAAGAAGAATATATGTTCGAGGCTTGGGACCGCTATGAAAGCGGCGAGATGTTCAGTGCCGACAGCATTCATTTTGCCGATTCATTGAAATATGTCACACCTGGCGGTAAAACAGTATATGGAGGAGGCGGTATAATGCCTGACATATACGTACCCCTGAAAAACGATAGCTCGGAATACTTCTTCAACAAAATAGTCAACAGCAGCATATTGTTCCAAAACGCTTTCGAATATACAGACAAAAACCGTAAAAATATCGCTGCATACAAAACAGTGGAAAATTTCGACAAGAATTTTAAAATGCCGGAAAAGGAATTTGATAAAATGTTGAAAGATGCCGAAAAGTTGGATATTCTGGGTGACGAAGAAGACATAAAAACAGCTCGCAGATTGGCGGAACCTCTGTTCAAGGCTTATATTGCAAGGGATATCTTCGGTGACGACGGATTCTATCAAATATACGCTCCCTCTGACGATATCTTGCAAAAGGCATTGTCGGAGTTGAGAAAAATTGAAAAAAATCAAGATTAATTTTTTTTTTTGATAATATTTCGTTCTAATTTGTTTAAAATTTCATACCTTTGCACCCCGATTCGGGAGTCCAATGAATAAAAAGGAGAACAGTTATATTATTCCAATCACCGGACTGTCAGTGGGATATCGTGAATATCAATATGTTATAGATGACAGTTTCTTCGAAATGTTCGATTATTCCGAAGTGAGGAAAGGTCTTGTCTCGGTGAATCTGGGTATATTAAAACAAGAATCTTCTTTCATTTTGTCACTTGAAATAAACGGAAAAGTGGTGTTGGCTTGTGACAGATGCGGTGACAATTACGAACAGGATATTCAAAATACTGCCGAAGTGTTCCTGAAATATGGAGATATCTTTGAGGAAAACAACGACGATGTCATTGTGATAACCAAAGACGAATGCGAATTTGATGTAAGTTCTCTTATATATGAGTATATCATACTTGCCTTGCCTATACACAGAGTGCATCAGGATAAAAATGACTGCAACCCGGAGGTGATAAAATATCTCGAAGAGAATGAAATTAAGGAAACAACAGAGATTGACCCTCGTTGGAAATGTTTGGAGAATTATAATAAAGAAAAAGATAATTAATAACTAAAAAAAATAGTGTAAGATGGCACATCCGAAAAGAAGACAGTCTCATACCAGAGGCGCAAAGAGAAGAACTCACTACAAAGCAGAAGTTCCTGCATTGGCAACTTGCCCTGTAACAGGCACAATCCACGTCTATCATAGAGCTTATTATGTGGATGGCGATTTGTATTATAAAGGAAAACTCGTAATGGAAGGCGCTAAAAAATAATATCTTACGCCTGAGTTTTCTTGCCAAAACAATTATGTTGTTGCATCTTATTTATTTTTAAGTGAAATAACATGTTGTTTTACTAAAAAAAATAACAAACTAACAATATAATGAAAAATACAGCGTTATATGTTAGCAGTCGGAATTAAAATTTTTTCATAATCTTTATATTGTTTTTCCCCACTTAGTCTCCACGAGTGGGGTTTTTCATTAAAAAAATGATTTTTGACATGACATATTGTCATAATTTATTATCTTTGCGCATCGTAGCAATTTTAGAAACTGTTAAAAATGAAAATATCTTTCAATTGGCTAAAACAATATGTTAAAAACGACTTGTCAGCATACGAACTTGGAGAAATATTAACCAATACCGGTCTTGAAGTCGAAGAAATAACACCATACGAATCCATAAAAGGTGGATTGAAAGGCGTAGTGGTCGGCAAGGTTCTTACCTGTACTGACCATCCTAATTCAGACCATTTACATCTCACCAAAGTCGATATTGGCGGTGAAGAACCTCTTAACATAGTTTGTGGAGCACCCAACGTGGCTGAAGGTCAAAAAGTACTCGTGGCAACAATAGGTACGGAACTGTTCATTAAGGGCGAATCTGTAGTTATTAAAAAAGGTAAAATACGCGGCGAAGTCTCTGAAGGCATGATATGCGCTGAAGACGAATTGCAATTGGGAGAATCCCACGAGGGCATCATGGTGCTTCCCGATAACTTTGAAGTGGGTAAACCGGCTTCTCTTTATTTCCCTGTGGAACATGACTTTACATTAGAAATAGGTCTTACCGCCAACCGCTCCGACGCCACCTCTCACATTGGATGCGACCGTGACATTGTGGCTGCACTCAACAAAAAAGAAAATACTCGCAAATACCATATAGATTTCCCTGATGTGGAAAATTTCAAAGTTGACAATACAAACAACATCATAGACATTGTTGTTGAAGATACTCAAAATTGTCCCAGATATACCGGATTGACAATAAGCAACGTCAAGGTCGGTCCTTCACCGGCATGGCTGCGCCACCGCTTAGAAGCAGTGGGCTTGCGTTCTATCAATAATATTGTTGATATTTCTAACTTCGTCTTGATGGAAATGGGACAGCCTTTGCATATATTCGACGCTGACAAGATAAAAGGCAATAAAGTAATAGTTAAATGTCTTGCAAAAGATACTCCTTTTGTCACTCTCGACGGCGTGGAACGTAAACTCAACGATAACAACCTTATGATATGCAACGCCGAAGAACCTATGTGTATTGCAGGAGTGTTCGGAGGAATGAAATCCGGCGTGACAGATAACACTACCAACATTTTTATTGAGAGTGCTTACTTCCACCCTACGTCCATACGCAAAACTGCACGTTTTCACGGACTGCAGACTGATGCAAGTTTCCGCTATGAACGCGGCTGTGACCCCAATATCACAGTCTATGCCATCAAACGTGCCGCCATGTTGGTAAAAGAACTCGCCGGCGGTGAGATATCATCAAACATCATCGATATTAAAAACGGAGACTTCTCCCCTGTGTCAGTGAAACTGAAGTTCCAATATGTCAATAATGTGGCCGGACAGGATATAGACAAGGATATTGCCGTCAACATACTCAAAGACCTTAATTGCACTGTCACCGAACTTACCGATGATTATGTCATAGTTGACGTACCTACATGTAAAGTCGATGTTTATCGCCCGGCCGACCTTGTGGAGGAAATATTGCGTATCTATGGATATAACAATATTGTCATATCCACAAAAGTCAATGCAAGTATAAACGTCAACAACAAACCGGACAAAGAGAAGTATCAAAGAAACATTTCCATCATGCTTGCAGCAGACGGATTCAACGAGATAATGAATAACTCATTGACAAAATCCATGTACACTCGTATGATGGACAGTTTCGATGAAAAAGACAACGTAAAAATACTCAACCCTTTGAGTAGCGACCTCGACGTAATGAGGCAGTCTCTGCTGTTCGGAGGATTAGAAAGCATCAACAATAACCAGAACCATAAAAATTTCGACCTTAAATTCTTTGAATTCGGTAATATTTACAGATATAACGAAGAAAAAGCACAAACTGCAAGCCAACCTCTTGCCCCTTTTACCGAGAATTATCGTTTGGACTTGCTCATCACGGGAAATAAAAGAAAAGAATTATGGAATAATAAAGTAGAAGCTGTCGATTTCTATGATATTAAAAAATATGTTCACGAGATATTGTATAAACTCGGAATAGACTTAAACAGCATAATAGTATCGGAAAACAAAGAACCTCATTTCGACTATGCACTATCCTATTCTATTGACGGAAATATCGTTGCAAAATTCGGCAAGTTGAATCAAAAGACTTTGAAAATCTTCGATATAAAGAAAGATGTATATTATGCCACCATGGATTGGGACATGCTGATGACTATAGTTAAGAATCTCAAACCTATATGTTTCAAGCCATTATCCAAATTCCCGGCTGTACGTCGCGACCTTGCCATGATCTTCGACAAAGACATCACTTTCGAACAAATAGAAAAAGTGGCTTTCGCCGCTGAAAATAAAATATTGACAAATGTCAATCTGTTCGACATATATGAAGGCGACAAGATACCGGAAGGTAAAAAGCAGTATGCCATGAGTTTTACTCTCATTGATACTCAGAAGACACTGACTGATAAAGTCATAGAAAAAAGCATGGCCAAGATACAGTCAGCTATTGAACAACAGTTAAATGCAGTTTTGAGATAATATGGACATTTCTGCAATAAAACAACAGTTTAAGATAATAGGCAACGACCCTTATCTTAACAGGGCAATAGAGATAGCAGTCCAGGTCGCTGCCACAGATCTTACTGTATTCATCAACGGAGAAAGCGGTACCGGTAAAGACGTCATTCCACAGATTATACATAAGAACAGTTCGCGCAAGCACGGTGCATACTTTGCTATCAACTGCGGTGCGATACCTGAAGGCACTATAGACTCAGAACTTTTCGGTCATGAAAAAGGAGCTTTTACCGGTGCTGTCGAAACACGTAAAGGTTATTTCGAAGTCGCTGATGGCGGTACCTTGTTTCTCGACGAAGTTGGAGAATTGCCCCTCGCCACACAAGCACGCCTGCTCAGAGTATTGGAAAATGGCGAATTTATCAAAGTAGGCTCCTCCAAAATACAGAAAACCAACGTGAGAGTTGTTGCTGCAACAAATGTCAACATCCCTGTGGCAATAGAAAAAGGCAAATTCCGTGCCGATTTGTATTATCGTCTCAACACTATGCCTATTTTCGTCCCTCCTTTGAGAGAACGTAAAGACGACATTAAACTCCTGTTCAGAAAATTTACTGCCGACATTGCTGAGAAATACAAGATGCCTCCTTTACAATTGACACCGGAAGCTCTCATTATGTTGGAAAACTATAGATGGGAAGGCAATATCAGGCAACTGAAAAACGTAACTGAACAAATTTCCATATTGGAAAAAGAGAGAATGATAACACCGGAAATACTAAAACGCTACCTCCCGGAAGACAAAACTTCTTTGCCTATTCTTTACAAAAACAATACTGCCGACGACGTCATATCGGATAGGGATTTGTTGTATAAAGTGCTCTTCGACATGCGTAAGGATATCATGGAATTGCGTGCCACCGTAAGAGAATTGTCGGAAAATAAAATCAACAATACTTCTCCCAACCCGTCCTTGTCTGCTTCTCAACATATTACTCCTGTCACTACCATGTTGACTCATGACAATATGACAACTCCTGAAGATTATTTCTCGGACCAGGATATCGAAGTAGAATTTCTGCAGGATAAACACGATGATGCAGAATCTTTGTCATTGGAAAACAAAGAAAAAGAAGTTATTCAAAAAGCTCTTATAAAATATAAGGGAAAAAGAAAAGATGCTGCCAAAGAATTAGGCATAAGCGAACGTACTTTATATCGCAAAATTAACGAATATAACATAGAACTATAATGATGTTGAAGAAAATCAATATATTATGTCTATTAATAACAACATTGGCATGTTGCAGATGCGGCATATATTCTTTCACAGGTGCTTCAATACCGGCTGAAGCTAAAACAGTCTCAGTACAATATTTCCCTAATAACGCCTCTTTGGTAAATCCTCTTCTAAGTCCGAGTATAACTAACACATTGCGCGACTACTTCATGAATCAGACTACTCTGCAATCAGTGGATAATAACGGAGACCTCGCTTTGGAAGGGGAAATAATAGACTATTCTACTACTCCGGTCGCTATTACAGGTGACCAAACTGCTGCACTCAATAGATTGACTATCAAAGTAAATGTAAGATTCTTCAATAAATATGACGAGTCTAAGAATTTCGAACAGACATTCTCCCAATACGAAGACTATCCAAGCAACCAAAACCTGAATGCTATCCAGGAAACGCTGATAACCACTATAGTGGATAACCTTTGTCAAGACATATTTAATAAAGCCGTAGTGAATTGGTGATATGGACAAAGACAGACTGATAGACATAATCAAAAAACCTTATGCCATTAATAACAATGACATTAAGGAATTGTGTCAATTAACAAAAACATATCCATATTTTACTGTCTGCCAGATACTTTTGGCAATAGGAATGCACAAAATGAAGCATATTGAAGCAGAACTGCAATTGAAAAAAGCAGCTGCAATGACTCCTGACAGAAATATGCTCAGACGTATCTTCTCCGAATTACCTGATGAATACTACCAGAAAGAAACCGATACAGACATCTCCATTGAAAATGATGCAGTCCAGGAACTGTCCTGTATCTCTCAAAATGAAACACCTCGGAATGATGTATCGGAAAATTATTCAGAAGTCTCGGAAAAAATGAATATTACCGTTGAAAATCATAATATCATAAAAGAATCAACAACAATAAATATCCCGACTGAAGAAATAATCAATATCCCTGAATTATACCTCGGAGACTCTATCGAAGAATTAAATGCCGAGATAGAACTTTTGGAAAGAAAAAAACAAACATTGGACGAATTGAAATCTCTTGTCGAAAAGAAATTGATGGAATTGCAAAATAAAGATAATGACATCGAGAAAAATGAAAAAATAATGACAAAAGATGAAATTATCAATAAATTTATCGCAAATAATCCGTCAATTACACGACCAAAAAGTGAATTTTTTAATCCGATATCCGCGGCACAGAATAGTGTTACCGACCACGAGAATATTATAAGTGAAACATTAGCAAGGATTTATCTCAATCAAGGCTATGTTGAAAAAGCAATTTCAATTTATCAAAAATTAAGTTTGAAATTTCCAAAAAAAAGTATTTACTTTGCAAATCTTATTGAAGAGGCAAAAAAGAAGTTTAACAATTAAAATAAATTAACATGTACGTAGTAATTTTAGTATTTATCATTGTTGTCAGTTTATTGATGATGTTGATAGTTTTAGTGCAGAATTCAAAAGGTGGTGGGCTGGCATCTAACTTTTCTTCATCGAATCAGATTCTTGGTGTACGTAAAACCACAGATTTCTTGGAGAAGTCCACGTGGACTTTGGCAATCATATTGGTATTACTCTGTTTGGCATCAAGTTTGACAATACCGCAAGGAGGAGTTAACAGTGGAACACAAATAGACACAGAAATGCGTCAACAAATAGACCAAAATACTGTTGTTCCTGCTGCTACCACTACTACTCAAACTCCAACAGCTCTTCCTGCAACAGAAGAATAACAGGAATAATCCTGTAAGTAATTTACAAAATACATACATTTATACCATTGGCGAAAACCGTAAAGATTATAACGGTCGTCAATGGTATGTCGTTTTATTTCCTTTATTCCCAAAACCATATCTCTCCTTAATGTCATAATGTCATAAAATCTGCCATTTTTTATTTATTATACAAACACAGTCATTAAAGAAAAAACGATATTTTGTCATAAAATCAAGGCGGATGACTGTTTGTAACAATAACAGAGCAATAAGGCACATATTGATAATCAATATATTATAATTTTATTTCTGATAATAAAGATAAAAAATTTATCATCACCATTAAGAAATCCTTAACATTGGCAAAGATTTTGCTAAAACATAATCGTCTTAGTTTTGTTAGGACATAGAATAAAAAAGAAAGAAAAGATATTTTAATAAAATTTATTATGGCACAATTATCAATCAAACCATTAGCAGACCGCGTCGTTATTGAACCGGCTGTAGCAGAACAAAAAACAGCAAGCGGAATTATTATTCCCGACACAGCAAAAGAAAAACCTCAAAAAGGTACAGTGGTTGCCATAGGACCTGGTACCAAGGACAACCCAATGACAGTAAAAATCGGTGATGTAGTCATATACGGCAAATATTCCGGCACGGAATTCCATCTGGAAGGTAAAGACTATATGATTATGAGAGAAAACGATATCATAGCAATCATTTAACTTATTTAGATAAAAATAAAATAAATATATTATGGCAAAAGACATTCTTTTTAATCTTGACGCACGCGACGGCTTAAAGAAAGGCGTTGACGCATTGTCGAATGCAGTAAAAGTGACACTCGGACCTAAAGGTCGTAATGTCATCATTGAAAAATCATACGGCGCTCCTAACATCACAAAAGACGGTGTTACAGTAGCCAAGGAAATAGAACTCAGCGACCCTATAGAAAACATGGGTGCTCAGTTGGTTAAAGAAGTGGCATCAAAAACCAACGACTTGGCTGGCGACGGTACCACTACAGCAACAATACTTGCACAATCAATAGTATGTACCGGTCTTAAAAACGTTATTGCCGGTGCCAATCCAATGGACCTTAAAAGAGGTATAGACAAGGCTGTTGCTGCCGTAGTTAAGTCTTTGAAAGAACAGTCAGAACAAGTTGGCGAAAGCATAGAAAAAATCAAACAGGTTGCAAGTATCTCAGCTAACAATGATAACAATATAGGAACACTCATTGCTGATGCCATGAGTAAAGTCAAAAAAGAAGGCGTTATCACCGTAGAAGATGCAAAAGGTATTGAGACACACGTCGATGTAGTCGAAGGTATGCAGTTCGACCGCGGTTATATTTCTCCTTATTTCGTTACCAACACTGAAAAAATGGAAGCCGTTTACGAGAATCCTTACATCTTGATTTACGACAAGAAAATATCAGTGATGAAAGATTTGCTTCCTGTATTGGAAAAATCATTACAAACAGGACGTCCATTGCTTATCATAGCTGAAGACGTGGACGGAGAGGCTTTGGCAACATTAGTCGTCAACCGTTTGCGTGGCTCTTTGAAAGTGGCGGCTGTCAAGGCTCCGGGATTTGGCGACAGAAGAAAAGAAATGCTCGAAGACATCGCTATCTTGACAGGCGGTACCGTAATAAGTGAAGAAAAAGGGTATCGTCTTGAAGATGCTACTTTGGCAGAACTCGGTCAAGCCGAAAAAATAACCATCACCAAAGACAACACCACTATAGTCAATGGTCAAGGCAAGAGAGAAGAAATTGCAGCCCGTGCAACTCAAATCAAGGCTCAGATTGCAACAACAACATCTGACTATGACCGTGAGAAACTGCAGGAACGTTTGGCCAAGATAGCCGGCGGTGTTGCCGTCATCTATGTCGGTGCTGCCAGCGAGGTGGAAATGAAAGAAAAGAAAGACCGCGTGGAAGATGCATTGAATGCCACACGTGCTGCCATAGAAGAAGGTATCATCCCCGGAGGCGGCGTAGGTTTCATTCGTGCAATCAGTTCACTCGATAATATCTCATGCGAGAATGAAGACGAGAAAACCGGCGTCAACATTATCAAACGCGCCCTCGAAGAACCATTGCGCCAAATAGTGGAAAACGCAGGCTTGGAAGGCTCTGTCATAGTTAATAAAGTAAAAGAAGGCAACGGCGACTTCGGCTTCAACGCAAGAACAGAAGTATATGAAAACTTGTTGAAAACTGGCGTCATTGACCCTGTAAAGGTCTCAAGAGTCGCATTGGAAAACGCTGCTTCCATAGCCGGCATGCTGTTGACTACAGAATGTGTCATCTCTAACCATAAAGAAGAGAATCCGGCACCACAAATGCCAAATATGGGAGGCGGAATGCCAGGCATGATGTAATGCTTCATACTCTAAGAGTATGAGAATCATAGTGCTGAATAATAATCATTTATTTGATTTACAGTATTTCCAGACTTAAATCAGGCACTTCTCATTAAATCATCAATAATAAATTGCGTATCAATCGTGAGATTGGTACGCTTCTTTTTTATTAAATGTACAAATACTTATTGCTATACAAAAACAGTACGTTTAATACATCAAACTATACTATTATAAGAATTCTTCTGAAAGAAGGCAAAAAAATTATCATTACTTTTGTCCGATAAACTTTTCAAGTTTACTTATAATATCTTGAAAATAAAACTTATATGCCTGTAAGCCGGACAGATTCCTATATTATTTTTATAATCAATTCGTATAATTATCGGACTCCAATAAAGTCCAATATATCTATACAAAATGATATTGGCATCTTAAACAATGATATGTTAGATATTATCCATATAACCATTTTTTAACGGACAGAAAGTAAAAAAACAAGAATGCAAAAACACTCTATATCGTTAATATCATTCTACCGAAAAACAGATAGTTAAAAATGCATATCATTTTCCCATTTAAGAAACATATAAAGAAATTAAAAAAATAATTCTACAAAAAACAGGAAGAAAGACACCCTTTCCCAAGCATAAAATTTGGGTCAAAATATTGTAGATATGAACGAAAAAGAAATGACAAAAAATGGGGAAGGGGTAAAATCCTCCATATCATATATCTCGTCTCTGGGGTAAAGATCGAGGATTTTACTCCATCAAAATTCACTTTTTAATAATCGCATACTCTCTTCTAAGTCTTCCTTTTTCGTCAATCCATTCCGGATAACAATAGGCAAAACCACGTCCGCCATATCTCATCTTGACAAGATCATTTCTTCTGTTGGTAAGTTTCACCAAACATTGATTGATTTTCGACTTACTCTTGTCGTCAGTCATAAAAATATTGGCGACTTTTGCTTTTTCAAAAGCTTTGTCATAAATATCCTTACTCAAAGTAGCTCTGTTGTTCTCACGAATAACATCAAGAATAATCTCGTCCCATTTTGAGAGCGGATAAGGTTTACGCGGCTTAGTCTCTTTCTTCCTAAGTCTTGTACCTGCCGGTGTCGTGAATGTAGGTTTTACAGACTTTTGACGTTCCGTCGGTTTTTGCTCCTGAGCATTGTCATTCAACAAGCTCTCCAATTCACTAATTCTGCTGCTGCAGAAATTAATTTTGGCATTTAATTTCCTTACTTCTGATTTGTAATCGGAAATTAAATCCATAATGTCAGATGTTGTTAATGATGATTTTTTCATAGAAACATTATATGTTAACCATTATTATAACGATTTAAATTGCAATAATTGTGCAAAGATAACATTTTATTTTTAATATTAGTTTAATATTTTAAAAAAATTTGTCATTTAATTAAAAAAACTATCTTTGCAAAAAAATATTTTATGGCAAAACAAAAAGTACCGCATACATTTGTTATAGTATTTTTCATCATAATAATTGCCGCTGTGATGACATGGTTCATAGAACCCGGCAAATATATAAAACAAACTGTAGATCAAAATGGTACTACATCATCAGAGATGGTATTTTACTATTATGATGACATGCCTGAACAATATAAAAAAGACTTTGATGCTGAACCGCAGACATGGCAAATCTTCTCTGCCTTATTCAATGGATTTGTTCAACAAAGCAATATCATCATCTTTATTCTTATTATTGGAGGTGCTTTTTGGATAATGAACAAAAGCCGCGCCATCGATATGGGAATAATGTCTTTTTTAAATTATACACGACGAATTGAGAACAATAAAATCATTGGTTATGTCGGAATTAACAACATTATTATTGTACTCATAATGCTTTTGTTCAGTCTTTTCGGTGCTGTTTTCGGTATGAGTGAAGAATGTATTGCTTTCGTAATAATTATAGTTCCTCTTGCTATTTCCATGGGTTATGATTCAATAGTAGGTATATGTATGGTATATGTAGCGGCACATATAGGTTTTGCCGGTGCAATATTGAATCCTTTCACCATCGGCATAGCACAAGGAATTGCCGGAATTCCACTTTTCTCAGGTATTGGATATCGCATTTTCTGCTGGATAATCATCAACATTGTAGGTATCGGATTCGTTATACACTATGCATCCAAGATTAAAAAAAATCCTCAATTATCGCCAATGTACATCGAAGATGCCTATTGGCGTAAAAACGAAATCCACGACAATATGACATTTGAGCATTATGTCCCTAAATCGGCATGGGTCGTCTATGCTTTACTGCTTGCTTCAATGACGATATTTTCAATATTGTATCCCAAAACAACATTGACCATCGGTAATAATTCGTGGTCGGCATATATTATCCCTGTCATCACTGTCTCTTTCGCCCTGTTAGGTTTTCTCAGCCTTCGCAAGACCGTACACAATTTCATCCTCATACTTCTCACCTATACTATAATATATCTGATAGTCGGCGTTATGGGATATCAATGGTATATAATGGAAATCGCCTCTCTGTTTCTCGTCATGGGAATAGCAAGCGGATTGGCGACAGGTAAAAACGGCAGCGAGATAGCCGGACTTTTCATTGAAGGTATGAGTGACATATTGTCGGCAGCTGTGGTGGTGGGACTCGCCGGCGGTATAGTGATAATTTTACAAGATGGTGGCATAATCGATACCATATTATTTAACCTGTCGAAAACAATGGCAGACTTCGGAAAAATCGCCTCGATAGAAATAATGTATGGCATTCAGACTATTATCAACATCGTGATACCGTCAGGCTCGGCAAAAGCTGCCATTACCATGCCTATCATGGCACCTTTCAGCGACATAATAGGTATCTGCCGGCAAGCCACCGTGATGGCATTTCAATTCGGCGACGGTTTTACCAACATGATAACTCCGACATCAGGCGTTCTCATCGCAGCCCTCGGCGTCGCACGCATACCTTATCAGAAATGGGTGCGTTGGGTATGGAAATTGATATTGACACTTATTATTTTAGGAGGTTTGTTACTAATACCAACAGTTTTGATGAATCTTAAAGGTTTTTAACACATATATGAAAACTATAAAAGAAATATACAGAATAGGTCATGGTCCTTCAAGCAGTCATACCATGGCACCGCACAAAGCAGCCGAGACGTTCCTTGAACGCAATAAAAATGCTCACTCTTTTGAAGTTACATTATACGGCAGCCTCGCAGCTACCGGAAAAGGTCACTTCACCGACAAAGCCATACTCGAAGTCCTAAAACCATACGGCTCTGTGTCAATAGTATGGCAACCTAAGATATTCTTACCATATCATCCAAATGGAATGACTTTCAAATCATTCGACAAAGACAACAAACTCATTGAGTCTTGGACCGTATATAGCATTGGTGGAGGGGCTTTAGAAGAAGAAGGGAAGCCTGTCAACATTCCCGATATTTATCCTATGACATACATGACAGATATTTTGAAATGGTGTGAACGCAATGGCAAGACTTATTGGGAATATGTCATTGAATATGAAAGAGACAGCACCTTGACGGACTTTCTCAAAAAGATATGGGATACTATGAAAGAAGAGGTGGAACGAGGATTAGAGAAAGAAGGCAGACTTCCAGGACCTCTCAATCTGCCGCGCAAGGCAGCACATTATCATATCAAGGCCTTAGGCTATCAACATACTTTACGCAGTCGTGGATTGGTATTCTCATACGCCCTTGCCGTCAGTGAAGAGAACGCTTCCGGCAATGTGGTGGTGACAGCTCCCACCTGCGGTTCTTCCGGTGTTCTTCCTGCCGTGCTTTATCATCTATGGAAAAACTATGAATTTTCGGAGATACGTATTTTGCGCGCCTTGGCGACGGCAGCATTGGTAGGCAATATTGCTAAGACTAATGCATCCATATCCGGTGCCGAGGTGGGTTGTCAAGGTGAGGTGGGTGTTGCCTGTGCCATGGCTGCTGCTGCTGCATGTCAGCTCTTCGGAGGTAGTCCTGCACAGATAGAATATGCTGCCGAGATGGCTTTAGAACATCATCTTGGCATGACATGCGACCCTGTTTGCGGTCTCGTACAAATACCATGTATAGAACGTAACGCCTTCGCTGCAGCACGTGCCATGGATGCAAATATCTATGCTACCTTTACCGACGGCACCCATAGAGTGTCATACGACAAAGTGGTAGAGACAATGAACAAAACAGGACGCGACCTTCCTTTCTTGTATAAAGAAACTTCAGAAGGCGGACTTGCCATCAACTACAAACAAATGCAATGACTTTATGAAACGTCTTTTCCTTGCTATACCTATTAATATTAAATCAAGTCTTGCATCAGACCTCGCCAACACCTTGCGACGCCAACTCGGTCATGAGAAATTCATAAATTGGGTAAGGTTGGACAATGTCCATCTTACACTTAAATTCATAGGCAATACTTTTCCATACGATGAACCCAAAATCATCGACGCCGTGACAGAGATGATACAAAGTCACAAAGCCTTCGACATGGTTTTCGACAATGTCGGCATCTTTGGCAGTCACTACGCCCCACGTGTCATCTGGCTTGGGATGAAAAACACTCCTAAACAACTGCTTTCTCTTGCCGATGACGTTCTCGACACTTTCGACAAGATAGGTTTTCCACGAGACAGACAAAACTTTGTGCCACATCTTACACTCGCCCGAATAAAGAAACTGTATGACAAAGAATACTTTACCAAAATAATTGCTGCTGTGGAACAAAAACCGTATATCTCACAAAATGTAAATGAAGTGATACTGTTTCAAAGTATTTTACGCACGGAAGGTCCTATTTACAAAATTGAAAAATCATGGCATCTGACATAATGCCAAATACGCATAATTATAAGACTTACAATAAAATAACCATACTGTTCAAATTTTTTTGATTTTTTTACCCAATATCACTTGACATAAAGAAAAAAAGTGTAATTTTGTAACTGAAATGATGCCCAATGGTGTAATTGGCAACACGACTGACTCTGGATCAGTAAAGTCTAGGTTCGAACCCTGGTTGGGCAACATAATTAGGGCGGTGTGTCATGACGGCAAACCGCCTTTTTTATTGAGATTTACCATCATTGATACTATGATACTGCATATCTACTAAATGGGACCTTCCATTACAACTATGTGATATTCATTTTATTAACTTAATTACCTTAATATGGCAAGAAAAAACAAAAATAACAACCTAAGCACTTTTGTAAATACCATTTTGAGTATCTTCGGAGAAAACCCATTTCGACCGATGAACTACAAACAGGTCGCCAAGATAATGGGAATACGCGACAATGCAGGGAAAGATGCTATAAATAAGGTACTTGCGAGTCTTTTAGAACAGGGAAAACTGATAGAGGAACGTCCGTACAGGTATCTGCTCTCTCCTGAGCTTATTCAAGAATACGGTCCTAAGAAACAATATGTTGAGGGCGTAGTTGACATGAAAAACACCGGCAAGGCTTATGTCATTCCCGATGACGGTGGTGAGGATATTTACATAGCACCCAACAACACCGGCAAGGCGTTGCACGGCGACAGAGTGAAAGTGGCAATGTTCCCAAAACGTAAGAGCAAGAAGAACGAAGGTGAAATAGTAGAAGTTTTGCAACGAGCCAAAAGTGATTTTGTGGGTATCTTCAGTCTCTCGCACGGTTTTGCTTTCGTTGTGGCAGACAGCCGCACCATGCCGACTGACATCTTCATCCCTAAAGGCAAGTATAAAGGCGCCAAAAACGGACAAAAAGTGATAGCACATCTGACAGAATGGCCAGACAACTCACGCAACCCCTTCGGCGAGATAGTCAAGGTGCTCGGCACACCCGGAGAAAATAACGTGGAGATGCAATCCATTCTCGCTGAATACGACTACCCGCTCGACTTCCCCAAAACAGTGGAGAAAGAGGCTAATTCCATATCAGAAGTCATCAAAGGCTCAGAGATAAAAAAACGTTTAGACTATCGCAATGTTTTCACAATAACAATAGACCCTCAGGATGCCAAAGATTTCGATGATGCCATCTCACTGAAAAGGCTCGAAAACAACACCTTTGAGGTAGGCGTACATATTGCAGATGTGTCGCATTATGTACAACCTGATTCTGCCATCGACACAGAAGCAAGAGAAAGAGGTACCTCAGTGTATCTTGTGGACCGTACAATACCCATGCTGCCGGAAAAACTATCCAATATGGTATGTTCCTTGCGTCCCGATGAAGAAAAACTGACATTCTCCGTAATCTTCATAATGAATAGCAATGCCGACATACTAGACTATAAAATAGCAAAAACTGTAATTAAATCCAACCGTCGTTATGCATACGAAGAGGTACAAGAGATGATAGAAGGCGGTGACGGGGAGTTTAAAGACGAGATAATGACACTCAACGACCTGGCAACAAAACTAAGAGATAAGCGAATGAAAGAAGGAAGTATTAATTTCCATTCTGAAGAGGTGAAATTCATACTCGATGAGAATATGAAACCTGTCGATACTTACATCAAAGTACAAAATGAAGCCAACATGCTCATCGAAGACTTCATGCTGATAGCGAACAAAACGGTAGCTGAAACAATAGGAAAAAGCAATAAATTCAAAGATTATACCTTCGTATATCGTATTCACGACGAACCCAACCCGGAAAAATTATACAACTTCATACAGTTAGTATCCAAACTAGGATATACCATGGACATCAGTTCCCGCGAAAAACTCGTCAAGTCATACAACACACTTTTCGACACCGTCAGCGGGAAAGGTGAGAAAAATCTTGTAGAAACGGTTGCAGTACGTACCATGGCAAAAGCGATATACAGCACTGTCAACATAGGGCATTATGGATTGGCATTTCCGTTCTATACACATTTCACTTCTCCAATACGGCGCTATCCCGATCTCATGGTACACAGATTATTAGAATATTACCTCTTTGAAAACAAGCCGAGTGCAAATCAGGAATATTATGAAGAACTTTGCCGTCATTCCAGCGAGATGGAGAAACGTGCTGCCGAGATGGAACGTGAGTCAGTAAAGTATAAACAAGCGGAATTCCTTCAAGACCAAATCGGCAAAGAATTCGACGGACTTATCTCCGGCGTCAGCAAATGGGGTATTTATGTGGAACTTGTCAATAGTAAATGTGAAGGACTTGTACGTTACAACAGCCTTGAAGACGACTATTATTATCTCGACGAAGAAAACTTCCGTGTCATAGGTCAAAGCTATGGCAAGATTTACCGCATAGGCGATGAAGTACGTGTCAAAGTTGAAAGTGTCGATTTGATAAAAAAACAACTCGACTTCGTAATGGTTAAAAAAAATAATGCAAAAAAGAAAAGAAAAAAAGAATAAACACTATATCGAAAAGCCGGGATTTCCCGGCTTTTCTTGTTTTATGATATTCTATAATAATATTTAAGTTATCAACATTAAAATACGTCTTTGTATCCATTTTGTATCCTTAAATTCAGTTTATGTATCCTATTTGTATCCTTTTTTAATGAAATAAAAATCTCCAGAATAACAGTTTCCCTTTGATGCTGACGGTCGATTTTCCTATATTTACATTATCTAAAACGAAATTTCAATTATATTTTCAAAATCAGATGAAAGACAAACGAAGTTTTAAAATGTCAAGATATTATCAGTTTTTTCATCGTTGTCTATATAAATCTATATATGGTAATTTTTAAAAATAACTGTTATTTTTCAACGTATTAAAGACGCCATAATATGACGTTTCTACATGTGTGAAACATATTGTATTTCATTGGAATCATTATAAATTGTTATTTTCAAGACATTATAACTGAACTTAAAAATTTTGTCGGACAGCAATGATTTGTTTTGAAGTTATTTATGAAACATTATGAAATATGTGATAAAGAGCGTATCTTTGCAAAAAGAAAAAATATGAATGCAATAGTAAGTATCATTATGGGCAGCACCTCAGATCTTCCTGTGTTGGAAAAGGCTGCCGCATTTTTTGAGGAAATGGAGATTCCGTTTGAGATGAATGCTTTAAGTGCTCATCGTACGCCTGAGATGGTAGAAGAATTTGCACATAATGCACAAAAGCGAGGTATCAAGGTCATCATCGCGGCAGCAGGCATGGCGGCGCATCTGCCCGGTGTGATAGCAGCCATGACGCCTATACCTGTTATCGGGATACCGGTGAAATCCGGAATGGAAGGCATGGACGCATTATTATCAATAGTACAGATGCCTCCGGGAATACCTGTGGCAACAGTGGGAGTCAACAACGCCCTCAACGCTGCCATCCTTGCAGCACAGATTCTCGCAACAGGTGATGTTGCAATAGCCGAAAAAGTAGTTTCTTACAAGGAAAACTTGAAAAAGAAAATCGTCAAGGCAAACGACGAACTCAAAGAAGTGAAATACA
The DNA here is from genome assembly GCF_056978975.1 of Candidatus Limimorpha avicola. Taxonomy (NCBI): domain Bacteria; kingdom Pseudomonadati; phylum Bacteroidota; class Bacteroidia; order Bacteroidales; genus Candidatus Limimorpha; species Candidatus Limimorpha avicola. The sequence goes on along the minus strand of NZ_DBMCYK010000021.1, from coordinate 1,767 downwards.
AGTTCAAGACCAACTGAAATGTCATTAAATCAAGAAGAAAAACAGCATTTCCTGAGCAGTATAACCTTCCCGTTGATATTCGTTATCATAATGTGGACAGTCAAGATCATAGAAACTGTTTTTCATCTTGACTTTTCCATATTAGGCGTCAAGCCGCTGTCGGTGGAAGGATTGCCTGGCATTATACTGTTCCATTTCATTCATGGCGACTGGAGACATTTAATAGCCAACACTTTACCTATACTTGTCCTTGGCACTTCACTGTTTTATTTCTATCGCTCCATAGCAGTGAAAATTTCATTGTTACTTATGATTATCACCGGTATTTTCGTATGGTTCGGAGCAAGAGACGGTGTACATATAGGGGCGAGCGCCATGATATACGGACTTGCTTTCTTCTTAATAGTCAGCGGATTCATCAGACACAACAAAGCACTCACTGCACTGTCGTTCATTGTGGTGTTTCTTTATGGTGGACTCGTATGGGGCTTATATCCCAAATATGCCATATACCATAACATTTCATGGGAAGGACATCTCGGTGGTTTTGTCACCGGTATCGCTCTCGCAATATTTTACAGACATGAAGGAGAACAAAACGATGAGAAACAATGGGACGATGAAGATGACGACGACACTGACGACGGTGATCATCCATACTGGGACATACCGGAACCCGACCCGGATGAACTTACTGTACGTTATCATCCGAAAAGACGATGATATTCTTATCTTTTATCAAAATTTAACAAACATCGGCGGATGCCATAAAAATGACAACACCAAGTTAAACATGTCATCTCGATTAAATGATTATTTTTGCAACATAAAAAAACTGAAAAATGATACTTTGTTTAGAGACAGCCACACCCACATGTTCCATAGCACTTGTTGACAAGGGAAAAGTCATATCCATCAGAGAAAGTCACGACGGGCAGAATCATGCCGAAAAGATAACTGTTTTCATCGATGAAGTCATGAAAGAGACAGGTGCATGTTATTCACAGCTCGACGCCATTGCTGTCAGCAAAGGTCCCGGTTCATACACCGGATTGCGAATAGGCGTCAGTACTGCAAAAGGATTATGTTATGCAATAGACAGACCTTTAATCGCAACAGACACATTGCAGGCAATGGCATACGGTGCAGCCGCGATAATTGCAGATAAAATAAAAGAAAATGACTTGTATTGTCCCATGATAGATGCAAGACGTATGGAGGTTTATACCGCCATCTTCGACAGTAAATTAATCAAGATAAAAGATACTGAAGCAGTAATAATAGATGAGCATTCTTTTTCAGAATTGAGAAAAAAACATCATCTTTATCTCATGGGAGACGGAGCCGACAAATTGGGGGATATTTTCTCAAACAACGACAGTATCAGTGTGATAAAAAACTTTCACTGTTCTGCCGGACATCAGGCCCAACTCGCGACAGAGGCCCTTAAAAACAAATGTTTTGTCGATGTGGCTTACTTCGAACCTTATTATCTTAAAGACTTCGTTCCGGGAATCCCTACAGTAAAAGGGTTGAAATAATAACCATTATAAATTCACTGGCTTTCAAGAAATAAAAACAGTACTTATTATCATTGATATCCGGTAAAAAACGTACAATAAAATTTATTTCAGAGATAATCACCGAGACCTAAATAACATATTATCAATCGAGTAGGAGGAAAACGACGTAGTTTTCTTCCTACTTTCGTTTTCCGACCTCTCACACCACCGTACGTGCCGTTCGGCATACGGCGGTTCCTATTTT